>JAHDDX010000049.1 GCA_020629135.1 Hellea sp. | reverse complement strand
TGATTATCGGCTCCGGCGCCACCGCCGTGACCTTGCTTCCGGCTATGGCCGAAACTGCACGTCATGTGACCATGCTTCAGCGGTCCCCGACCTGGATTGCCGCCAAGCCCGCCAAGGACCGTATCGCGAATTTTTTAAATGCCATCCTGCCACACAAGCTGGCCTATAGAATGATCCGGGCTAAAAATGTCTGGTATTCGCGCTTCATCTATCAGTCTTCGGTCAAAAATCCGGACAAGATGCGCAAGGAAATGCTTAAGCTGACGCAGAAAGAACTCGGCAAGGACTGGGATCTCGATCCGGACTTTATTCCAAGCTATAATCCATGGGAACAGCGCCTGTGTCTCGTCCCCGATAGCGATCTATTCAAAACCTTGAAATCGGGCAAAGGCTCGATTGTCACTGACCATATCGAAACCATCACGGAAACCGGAATTCAACTGAAATCCGGAAAGTTTATCGAATGTGACTTTATCGTCAAAGCCACCGGCATCTCGATCGTCGCTTTGGGCGAGTCGGACTACACTATTGATGGCAAGGCCATCGATCCGGCGGACACATTTGGATATGAAGGCATGATGTTTTCCGGCGTGCCGAACCTGGCCTCGGTCTTTGGCTATATTAATGCGTCCTGGACGTTGCGCGCGGACCTGATTGCGGAATATGTCTGCCGGATCATCAATCATATGGATGCCAGTGGATTACGGCAGGCCACCCCAACACCGCCGGAGGGCATGGAAGCTCGTCCCTGGATTGATTGTTTTCAGGCCGGATATCTGCTCCGGGTTCTGGATGATCTACCCAAACAGGGTGATCGCGATCCCTGGTTAAACGCCCAGGATTATAAACGCGACAAGCAGGTCTTTCCGACCAAGCCGATTGATGACGGTCATATGATTTTCTCAAACCCTGCGCCCACCATCGCCCAGGCGGCGGAGTGATGGGGCAAATCTGCAAAAACTCTGGCCCTTAAAATCCTTTCTGCTATAGACGCGCTTTAACGGGCAAAGAGGAAATCATGAGCCGATATAATGCTGCCGAGGTCGAGCCGCGCTGGCAAAAAGTCTGGGAAGACGGCGATGTCTTCCGGGCCGACGATAATGGCGACAAGAAATATTACGCGCTTGAGATGTTCCCCTATCCCAGCGGGCGAATCCATATGGGCCATGTGCGCAATTACGCCATGGGCGATGTCATCGCGCGCTATAAAAAGGCGAACGGGTTTGACGTGCTCCACCCTATGGGTTGGGACGCCTTTGGCATGCCGGCGGAAAACGCGGCCATGGAAAGCGGCGGCCATCCCAAAGACTGGACCTATGGCAATATCGAAGCCATGAAAGAGCCGCTGAAGCGGCTGGGCTTTGCGCTTGACTGGTCGCGCGAATTTGCGACCTGTGACGAAGCCTATTATAAACAACAACAGGCCATTTTCCTGAAATTCTGGAAAAATGATCTGGTTTACCGCAAGACCGCCAAGGTAAATTGGGATCCGGTTGATCATACGGTTCTAGCCAATGAACAGGTGATCGATGGGCGCGGCTGGCGCTCCGGCGCACTGGTTGAGCAAAAAGAGCTCGATCAATGGTTTTTCAAAATCACCAATTATGCCGAGGACCTGTTGACGTCGCTGGGCGGACTTGACCGCTGGCCGGAAAAAGTCCGCACCATGCAGGCGAATTGGATCGGAAGGTCTGAGGGCTGTCAGATGCGATTTGAGAGCGATGGCGATTTTGAGAATATCGAAATTTTCACAACAAGACCTGACACGCTTTATGGGGCGAGCTTCATTGCGCTTTCCCCGGACCATCCTCTGATTAAAGAACTTGCGGAAAACGGTTCCGAAATAGAAGGCTTCATCGCCGAATGCGCTAAAATCGGTACGTCCGAAGAAGCCATCGCCAATGCGCCAAAATTAGGCTTTGATACGGGCCTGAAAGTCAAACACCCCTTTATCGAAGGGGCCACGCTCCCGGTCTGGATCGCCAATTTCGTATTGATGGGTTATGGCACAGGCGCGATTTTCGGCTGTCCGGCCCATGATCAGCGCGACCTGGACTTCGCCCGTAAATATGATCTGCCAGTTTTGCCGGTCGTTCTGCCCGAAGGTGAAGACCCGCAAAATTATGACGTGGGCAATGAAGCCTATGTCGGTGAAGGCACATTATTTAATTCAGGCTTTTTGAACGGCCTGTCCAAAGATGACGGCATCCGCGCCGCCATCGCCAAAGTCGAAGAGATGGGGCTGGGCCAGGGTACGGTTCAATATCGCCTGCGCGATTGGGGCGTTTCGCGGCAACGCTATTGGGGCTGCCCGATCCCGGTCATTCATTGCGAAGATTGCGGTGTATTGCCTGTCCCGGAAAAAGACCTGCCGGTGACCCTGCCGGAAGATGTCAATTTTGACACGCCGGGTAATCCGCTTGACCGTCATCCGACCTTTAAACATGTCGATTGTCCGAAATGCTCCAAGCCCGCACGACGCGAGACGGATACGCTTGATACATTCGCCGATAGTTCCTGGTATTTCGCCCGCTTTGCCGGTGGCAACACGGATGACCGTCCGTTTGATAAAAAAGCCGCCAGTGAATGGCTCCCCGTCGATCAATATATTGGCGGGATTGAGCACGCGGTATTGCATTTGCTTTACGCCCGTTTCTTTACCCGCGGCCTGCGCGATTGCGGGCTTTTGGACTTGCCCTCCGGCGAACCTTTTGACGGGTTATTTACCCAGGGCATGGTGACTCATGCGACCTTCGCCTATGCGGATGAAACCGATGAAAAGAAAAAATGGGTCATGCCCATGGACGTCCATGAGAATGAAGACGGCTCTTTCATCCATATGGAAAACAAACGCCCGATCGTCCGGGGCGACATTGTTAAAATGTCCAAGTCCAAGAAAAATGTTGTTGACCCTAACGATATTATCGAGGGCTATGGGGCAGATGTAGCCCGCTGGTTTGTCCTGTCCGACTCGCCGCCCGAACGGGATGTGGAATGGACCGAAGCCGGGGTTATCGGGGCCTGGCGATTTGCCAATAAAGTCTGGACGATAGTGTCTGAAAGCAAGAGTGATCACGGCCCGTTAAGTGTGGCCGCGGACGCGTCCGGCGCGGCTCTGGAACTGCGCCGCAAAGCCCATAAGGCGCTCGATAAAATCACCCACGGGATTGAGGTCTTCCGCTTCAACACATCTGTGGCGCAGATTTATGAGCTGACCAATGCTTTGGCCAAATATAAAACCAATGATTCCGCCAAGGCGGAAGCGCTCGGTATTCTTATCCGGACCATCGCACCGTTCATGCCGCATCTATCCGAGGAGTGCTGGGCGCATCTAGGCGGTGACGGGCTTTGTTATCACGCATCCTGGCCTGTGGCTGATCCGAAGATGCTGGTGGAAGACAGCGTCACCTTGCCGATCCAGATTAACGGAAAACGCCGCAGCGAAATTTCTGTTCCCGCCGATATGGGTAAGGACGACGTTGAGAAACTCGCTATCGCCGACGCGGCCGTGCAGCGCGCGATTGAAGGATTGACGGTACGGAAGGTGATTGTTGTACCCGGACGCATTGTCAACATAGTTGCGAATTAATGGCGCGCAAAGCCCTCATATCCGGAATAACAGGTCAGGACGGCGCCTATCTGGCCCGGCTGTTATTGGACAAGGGTTATGAAGTTCACGGCATTAAGCGCCGGGCGTCTTCGTTCAACTCCGACCGGATTGATGATCTTTATGTGGATCCTCATGAACCAGATGCCCGGTTCTTTTTGCATTATGGAGACCTGACAGACTCGACCAATATTTTGCGCATCGTCCAGGAAACCAAGCCAGACGAAATTTATAACCTCGGCGCGCAATCCCATGTTCAGGTCAGTTTTGAAACGCCCGAATATACGGCCAATGCGGACGCGCTCGGTGTACTCCGTTTCTTAGAAGCCATTCGTATTTTAGGTATGGAAAAAACAACCCGGTTTTATCAGGCCTCGACATCCGAACTTTTCGGCAAAGTACTTGAGACTCCACAATCGGAAACGACACCCTTTTATCCGCGTTCGCCCTATGGGGCCGCCAAGGCTTACGCCTATTATATCACCGTAAATTACCGCGAGGCATATGGCATACACGCTTCCAACGGTATTTTATTTAATCACGAAAGTCCGATGCGCGGCGAAACCTTTGTCACGCGCAAAATCACCCGCGCCGTCGCAGCCATCCGCCACGGCGTGCAGGACGTTCTTTATCTGGGCAATCTGGATGCCAAACGCGACTGGGGGCATGCCGCGGATTATGTCGAAGGCATGTGGCGCATCCTGCAACAAGATCATCCCGATGACTATGTATTGGGAACGGGTGAAATGCACAGCGTGCGCGAATTTGTTGAACTGGCATTCGCCTTTGACGGCGTCACAATTCAATGGTCGGGATCTGGCGTTGAGGAGATCGGAACAGATGCAGCCACTGGTGAAACCCGCGTGAAGATTGATCCCAGATATTTTCGGGCCGCCGAAGTGGAAACCCTTGTCGCTGACGCCAGCAAGGCGAAGGCCGTTTTAGGCTGGGAGCACAAAACCGCTTTCAAGACGCTGGTACAGGAAATGGTGGAAAGTGACCTGGCTCTATATGCGCGACAGCAAGACCAGGGCGGAAAATGAGCTTATATGATCTGTCAGGCAAGCGGATCTGGGTCGCCGGTCACAACGGCATGGTAGGATCTGCTTTGTGTCGACGCTTACACGTCGAAGATCCAGCAGAAATTTTAACGGTCTCGAGCTCTGATCTTGATTTGACACGGCAGGCTGAGGTTGAGAATTGGGTAACGGCCAACAAACCGGATGCTATATTTATGGCCGCAGCGCGAGTCGGCGGCATTGTCGCCAATAACAGCTATCCGGCGGAATTTTTATATGACAACCTTACAATCGCGACAAATGTCTGCGAGGCCGCTCGTAAAGCGGGGGTTGAAAAACTTTTGTTTCTGGGATCGTCCTGTATCTATCCGAAATATGCCGACCAACCCATCAGCGAGGATGCGCTGTTAACCGGCGCATTAGAACCCACCAATGAAGCCTATGCCATTGCCAAGATAGCGGGCTTAAAGCTGTGCGAATCCTATCGCCGTCAATATGGCTGTGATTTCATTTCCGCCATGCCGACTAATCTTTATGGCCCCGGAGACAATTTTCATCCGGAAAATTCTCATGTCATTCCCGGCCTTATTCAAAAATTTCACACGGCCAAAATGGACGGCGCGACCTCGGTCGAAATCTGGGGCACTGGCACACCCCGACGAGAATTTTTACACGTAGATGATTGCGCCGACGCACTGGTAACCGTGATGAAAACCTATTCCGATGCCCAACACATTAATATTGGCACGGGTGTCGACATCTCAATATTGAAGCTATCCAGCATCATAGCTGACATAATCGGATTTGACGGTGAAATTTCGACAGACACGACCAAACCCGACGGAACCCCCCGCAAGCTTTTAAACACCAACAAACTAACCCAACTAGGCTGGCGTCCAAAATATGATCTTCGCACAGGTCTCCAAAGTGCCTATGATTGGTTCGTCGCGCATACTGAAACCTTGCGCCGGGTTTGATTTTTTCAGATCAATTCATGATATAAATGCACGAGCTGTATTGTCCCTGACGCCCAAACCCATATACTGCCGAAATGATAAAACAAATATTCGCCCTTTTCTCCCTTGTCTTAATGACCGCTTGCGGCTTTACCCCCATGCATGATCCCGGACTGGCTATCGGGCAATCCGTGATGAATAATATTGATGTTGAAATTATTGAATCTCCGAAACTTGAAGATCAGGAGGGGGCTTTTTGGTTGCAACAGGCCTTGTTTGATCGACTAGGTGACAATTCATCCGGCGAACATATTTTGGAAATTCGACCAGCTTTCCAGAAGGCTGGCGCCGGAATCACGGCCGACGACGTAGCCACCCGGCTGACCTTGACCGTTAATGCCGGTTATCAGCTTAAAAATAAAAAGGATGGTAAAGTTTTGGATAAGGGCCGGATCACCTATTCCTCCGTTTACGGCGCCACCCGTGAACCCTATGGCCAGGAAAGCGCTTATAAAGTCACGCTTAAAAATGTCTCGCGTGAAGCCGCCGACCGGTTAATTGTTGAGCTTGCCTCCTATTACGCCAGCGCCGAAAAATGAAACTGACCGGCGGACGGGTTCCAAGGTTTTTAGACGGGCCGCCAGAAGATGTTTTTGGCGTCTTATTGTTTGGACCTGATCGCGGATTGGTTAAAGAACGTTCTGAAAAACTGGCCTCAATCTGGGCCGCCGGCGCAGATGAAGCTTTTTCGTCCACCATCTTAACCGCTGACGATCTAAGTGGGGATACAGCCAAGCTTGCAGATGAAATGGTCGCAATGTCACTTTTAGGGGATCAGCGGCTTGTCCGCCTTCGCCTCGATCATGAACGCAATGGCGCCGCTATTTCCAAGATTATTAAAAACCTGGACACAAACCCAGAAATTTGCGCGGCACGGTTAATCATTGAGGGGGGTGATATGACCCCCCGCTCGGCTATTCGAAAAACCTTTGAAGCGGCCGGCCATTTTGCGGCCATTGGCTGCTATGCCGATAATGCGGCCGATCTGGCCAATCTTGTCCGCCGATCATTAAATGAGTACAATATCACGATAGAGCCTGCTGCGCTCGACTATTGGGTGCCCCTTCTTGAGGGAGACCGGGCTTTGTCGCGAAATGAAATCGATAAAATGGTTTTGTTTAAGGGCGCGGGCAAAGAGGCCCATTCCGTTGTGACAACAGCCGATATCAAGGCCATCGCCTCAGGGGCGCAGGCCGCCTCGCTTGATGACATCATCATGGCTGCCATGAATGGAAAGCCGGGCGCCTGCGATGATGCCTTTCAGCGCGCCGTATCCGGCAAGGTCAATACGGCTGTGATCTTGCGAAGCCTGCAAAGACATATTTCACGTTTGCTTGAGGCCTCTACGTTGATTGACGCAGGTGAGCGCGCGGAAAGCGCCATCAAGGCCTTGCGTCCACCGGTTTTTCGCATGCAGGAACGCAATTTTTTATCACAGTTGCGACTATGGCGCGGAGGCCATCTGCGTAAAATTTTATCGCAAACGCTTATTGCCGAAGAACAGGTTAAGACGGCTGGCGCCCCAGCCGACGCCATTGTCGGGCGCCTGCTTCTGGCGATTGCCCGCTTTGCCGCAAATAAAAAATAGAGAGATATTATGGACTCTTTGATGGAACGCTTTTCATCCCTGATAAAAACCGGGCCGCAAGTCGCCGTATTTTTACAAAATGCGCTTGCGGCATTTATCATACTGATCGTTGGATTTTGGATTGCACGATGGCTGCGCAAAAAAATCCGCGGCGCGGCCTTTGGCACAGATGATCTGGTCGACAATACCTTGCGCCCGGTAATCGCCAGTGGCTTGTATTACCTGATCATCGCCATTACGCTCTATGCCGTATTGCGTCAGCTCGGCGTGGAAGCCACCGGTCTTTTAGCTGTATTTGGTGCGGCAGGGCTGGCCATTGGCTTGGCGCTAAAGGATACGCTCGGCAATATCGCTGCCGGTTTTATGCTGTTAATCCTGCGCCCGTTAAATGTCGGCGAATATATCGAAACTCCCAGCGCCAATGGATCGGTGGTCGAAGTTGGCCTGTTTGCAACAACCATCCGCAATCCTGAGGGCGTTGTTATTTTTGTACCTAACGGACAAATCTGGGCGAACCGCATTCAGAATTTTGCCCGCCATTCCGAACGCAAGCTGATTATTGATATTGGGATCGGTTATGACGCGAACCTGCAAGACGCGCAGAGCCTATTAGAAAACACGATGCGCGACCAAGCTTTCGTGCAAACAACGCCCGAAGAGCCGCATGTTCTGGTCAATGCCTTTGGCGAATATGCCATTACTCTGTCTTGTCGGGCCTGGCTTCCCGCAGAGGATTGGGCGCAAAACAGCTCAGATATGCGACTCGCCATTAAAACCGCCTTAGATAAGGCAGGCATTAATGTGCCCTATCCCCAGCGCATTATCAGAAATGTCGATTAAAGCTAGTGCGTCAACGCCAGGTCACGGGCGGCCAATTGGGTCAAAACCGTATTCGCGACCTGTTTGATAATCGCATCATAGGTTTCATCGCTTGTAACGGTTGCTTCTTCGAAAAAGTCGACGCCTTCCCAAGCCTTAACGTTTTCCCACTCCCCGCAAGGATCAACACCCCAGCAATCACTGACAATGTTCACCGCCATGGTGTTTACATCCGGCTTCCCATTAGCATTTTCAGCGTGAAACTCTTCGAATTGTCCTTTTAAAGATCCAAGTGACTTTGGCGCTTTATCCGGATAATAATTGTCGATCATATATTGCTGCCGCTGTTCATAGGTAAGAGCCGTAAAGGTCGGACCCATGGTCATGTCCCAATAGGCATTATTCCAATAACCCGTTTCATTTGGCGTCAGGCCGAAAACTTCCTCAGTATCTCCAAAAGGCCTTGGTGACGCATCGGTCCACAGCACAATTGAGCGAACCGTATCTTCGCCGGCCCCCCAATTCGATGCCTTGATGGCGTGCCAGATCGCCTCAAAACCACTTTCTTTAAATGTACCGCCACCGCCGGCCTGAAAAAAATCAACATAATTATCCATTGCGGTCTTTTCGATTGGCAATTCGTAGAACCGGGATTCATACATTGGCCCATAAATTTCCATACCCGGTAATGGATCCATATCCCGGCCCGTCCAATTTATATGATTATCGACCATATAGTCCCGGTAGAAAAAGAACTTTACCCGAACTGTGCCAAGCTCGACATTATATTTATCAAGCTCGGTCTGTAGGTCGAAAGTAAAATCCTTCATATTGGTTTGAATGCCCGTCAACGTTGTCGCCATACTGCCGGTCGCGTCGGCAATTAGCGCCACATCAACGTCCTTGGCACTCGCCACGGCTAGATTGGCCGTCGCGCTCACATTGTGTTCGAGGTCTTTATATCCAAACGCTCCCATAAACATGGTTTTTTGACGAATGGACAAGTCAACTTTTACATCAGTGTCCGTAAAATAAAATGTTGGCTTCGCGGCATCAAAACTATCGTTATCCAGATAGGACCGTATCATCAAAGTTGAAAACTTTTTGGCCTCAGATGAGTATTTTTTGAAATTAGCGTCAGAATCCAACTCACTAATATGTTCAGACATGTAATTGGCCGCCGCAAGGGCTGCCAGATCCGCATAATTTTGCGTTTTCTGTTTTTGACTTTCAAGATTGGCAAATTCAATCGCAACGGCTGCCGACATTAGTAAAAATGTCGACGCCAAAGCAAAAGCAATGGCAAAGCCACCCTTTTTATCGTCTCGATATGTCTTTAATTTATCCCACACTGTCTCATTCCCACGCTTTCCCACACGGGCGCGTAGCAGAATTTAGCTTAACATTCAGCCAAATCCTGTTGAGATACTTAACTCCGGGTTAACGGGTCTAGCGAAATAAGGGTTCATCAAAGCTGCGAAGTTTACGCGAATGCAGCGTTCCGCCCTCAGCTTCCTGACGCAAAATATCTATCGCACGCAGACCAATCTTAAAATGCTGGCCGACTCGCTCCTGGTAAAAAGCATCGGCCATGCCCGGCAGTTTTATTTCACCGTGAAGCGGTCGATCTGACGCGCAAAGCAAAGTACCATATGGCACTCGGAACCTGTATCCATTTGCAGCTACAGTCGCACTTTCCATATCGATGGCAATGGCACGAGCCTGGTTCAGGCGGGTTGCATTGGATTCGAACATGATTTCCCAATTTCGGTCATCTGTGGTCACGACTGTCCCCGTTCGCAAATGCTCCTTAAGCTCCGAGCGGTCAACGCCGGTTTCCTCAAGCACGGCCTGTGTCAGGGCCATTTGCACCTCAGCAATTGTTGGTAATGGAATGGACGGCGGCAAAACCTCATCCAGGACATTATCATCGCGAAGATAAGCATGGGCCAGAACATAATCACCCAGTCGCTGAGTTCGCCGCAAGGCCCCGCAATGACCGATCATGAGCCAGACATGGGGCCTGAGGACGGCCAAATGATCCGTAATCGTTTTGGCATTTGAGGGCCCGACGCCAATATTGACCAATGTCACCCCACCGCCGCCTTCGCGGACCAAATGATAGGCTGGCATTTGTGGCATTTTTTCAATTTCAGGCTTTGACGGTACACCGTCTGGACCGGTTTTCCGTCCGCCGGGCTCTACAAAATGTTCGGCGCGCCCGGCCTTTAATTCCGCCATCCCATATTCAATAAACTCATCCACATAACGCTGGTAATTGGTGAAAAGAATATAGGGCTGAAAATCTTCGGCCGCGGTCGCGCTATAATGTTGAATACGGTGCAAGGAATAGTCGACGCGCTCAGCCGTAAATAAAGACAAGGGCTGAATTCCGGACCGACGCAGAATTTGTTTTCCGTCAACAATTTCATCATTGGTCGCCACCAGATTGGGCAGGTTGAAATAATATTGCAGCGTGTCTTTTTTCTCCGGCGTCAAAGCGGCCGTTGCCGCTTCCATGGCAAATGTTAACGGGATAGGAGTTTCAGAAAGTCCCACATATATCTTCGTTTTAAAGCGTTCGACCGCTTTGGTCAGTTGCGCGGTTAAATAATCCCGAAACAATCTGGGACGAGTTACTTCGGTCCCATGAAAAATAGGGCCGGCAATCCGACCCAATGACAACATGCTGGTATGTTTGACCTGTTCGACGGGAACTTCAACCGCCACATAAGGGTAAACAGCGTGCCCGTCTTCGGGAATAGGTTCATCATTCGCGTAGTGATTAAATCTGTCCGAAATAACTAAGATTTGCTGATCATAAAGTTCGATCAATTTTTCGACGGCCTGCACGGGCGTTTCACACGCGGTCAGGCCGGACACAAAAGATAGTTCATTATAGGGTAAAGTCATATTTGCCTCTTATTATTATCGTTATTTGGCGAGGGCTGTTACCACTTTGACATTAATTTGTACATGTAAATTTAGTTGAATACAGGCTGAAGCCTCCAACGCACTTGCCAATCTCAAAATCATAGTCAACATTCAGGCAAATTAATCCGTTGTTCCGAATTCTATAATGTCTATAAAATTTGTTATTATCACCAGGCATTATCCGCCAGAAGTCTCTGGCGGGGCACGCCGACCTTCTTTAATGACAAAAGCGCTGAGGGAACTGGGGCATTCCGTCAAAATTATTTCACCTTTTCACCTTCCTGAAGATTCTGATGCCATTCAGATTGTCCATCCTGTCCGTTCAATTTCGGAGCAGGAGTCATTGAATTCCAATCCCGCGAAAAACGCGCGGCCGACCTCACTTTTAAGAAACGCCATAAGACAATGGGCGTTATGGCCTGAACCAGACATTCGGTGGGCCAAAAAGGTTATGACATTTATTTCTAGTACAGACCTAGAGGCGGACTGGCTTTTGACCACCAGCCCGCCAGAATCTTTACATTGTATCGGTCGCGAAGCGGCAAAAGTTCTTAACGCCAAATGGATTGCGGAATGTCGCGATACATGGATCTCAAACCCTCATCGTGAGATTTTAGAACGATCAAAATTCCGTAAAAGTTTCGAGACCCGAATTGCAAAAAATGCCTTCAAAGGTGTAGACGCGGTAACGGCGGTCTCCGAAGCTGTAATGGAAGATATTCGTCTTTTATTGCCACCAAATGTTCCGGAACAAATCATTGGTCATTTCAGTGAGCCGAGTACGCAGTCTTATAATTTCAATAACCAAAACATCAATCTGGTCCATGCCGGTGGTTTTAGTTTGTCAGACAGGCGTCGAAAATTAAAGCCATTATTAGAAGCCATAAAGCGCTCGAACAAAGAGAATTTGCATTTGCATATTCTCGGCCCTTTGGCCGAAGAGGAAATTAATCTTCTTGATCACTTTAACACATTTACCATTTCTGCACATGGTCAGTTATCATTTGACTTATCCAGAGCGATGCAAGCAAGTGCGGACGCCCTCATCTTATGCACCCCCAATCACAGTCACGCCCTGCCAGGCAAGTTTGCAGAATATTCAACAACTGGATTACCAATTTTGTTTCAAGGCAATGGAAGCTGGCTGGATTTAGTAGAAGATAAGGAACGACTTATTCCGATCGAAATCGGGCTCAAATCGATTAGCAAAAATGATCGAAACCTAAACCCGAATCGGTCTTATTTTTCGGCACATAGCGCCGCTGAGCTTTTGTCCGATTTTTGTGCAAAATTGCTTTAATGTCTTTAATTATTTGAATATAGGAAGGGCCAATAAAACAAGCCTTGCACCAATATAAGGACCATGCATGTCAAACACGAATAAATATTATTGCCACGAAAGTTCGTACATTGATGAAAATGTAGAAATTGGCGAAGGCACAAAAATCTGGCACTTTTGTCATATTTTACCTGGCACAAAAATTGGCACGAATTGTTCATTGGGACAAAATGTTATGGCCGGCCCAGATGTCACTATTGGCAATGGATGTAAAATTCAAAATAATGTCGCCCTATATAAAGGCGTTATTTTGGAAGACGGCGTTTTTTGTGGACCTTCAATGGTATTTACCAATGTCACGACCCCACGATCAGAAGTAAACAGACGCGATGAATATGCCGAAACTTTGGTCAGGAAAGGCGCGACAATCGGCGCAAATGCAACGATCGTCTGCGGACATGAACTCGGCCAGTATTGTTTTATCGCCGCAGGTGCGGTTGTGACAAAGGATGTCAAACCACATGCCGTTATGGCAGGCGTGCCAGCCAAGCAAATCGGGTGGGTCGCGCATAGCGGCGAAATGCTCCGCGATGACATGGTGTGTCCACGAACCGGTGATAAATACGAAGTACATAATGGCGATTTGGTTCGAATATAACCCCCGCTTTACGCACTGAACATTTCCATGCAATTTTAGGTTCTGATCTTGTCATTATTAAAGTGACGGTATATAGGCCCTGAAAAATCACAATTAGGACTCTTCCGTGACAAGCTCTATTTCTCTGGCCGTGATAGGATGCGGCCATTGGGGTAAAAACCTCGCGCGCAATTTTGCCCAGCTGGGCGCTTTGTCGGCCGTCGTTGACCCCAATCCTGCAACGGCCGAAACTCATGCTAAAGCCCATAATGTTGAGGCCTTGACTTTCGATCAGGTGTTGGGAAGGTCTGATATCGAGGCCGTGGCAATAGCCGCCCCGGCAGAATTACATAAAGACCTGACGCTAAAGGCGCTGGCCGCAAATAAACATGTTTATGTTGAAAAGCCGCTGGCATTATCTGTCGAAGATGGAGAAGCGATGAAGTCTGCCGCCACTGCATCTGGCAAGACACTTATGGTCGGTCATCTTTTACAATATCACCCTGTTTTTGTCGCCCTTCGGAATTTAGTCACCAATGGCGAACTTGGTGCATTAAGATATGCCTATTCAAACCGGCTTAGCATGGGCAAATTTCGCCTGGAAGAAGATGCATTTTGGTCTCTGGCACCGCATGATATTTCCATGATATTGGCCTTGTTTCAGGACGAACCAGTATCAGTCAGGGGGGGCGGCCTTGATTTTATTTCTCCAGGGATTGCCGATGAATCCCGGATTGATATGGCATTTGAAGGCGGCAGACGAGCCCATATTTTTGCGTCCTGGCTTCACCCTTTCAAAGAGCAGCGCCTTGTTGTCGTTGGCGAAAAGGCGATGGCCGTCTTTGACGATGTCAAACCATGGGAAGAAAAGCTGGTCATTTATCGACACAAAATTGACCGCTCGGCTGCCGTGCCAATACCTGTTAAAGCCGAGCCTGAATATGTTGATGTGCCACAAGGTGAACCACTAAAAGAGGAATGCCGGCATTTCCTTAATTGCGTTGAAACAGGCGAAACGCCATTTTCTGATGTGGAAGAGGCCCTACGTGTTCTTAAAGTCCTCGCCGCTGTGAAACTGCCTCAAGCCTGATCCTTAGGAGATAATTATGTCAATCGAATTTATTGATTTGAAAGCGCAACGTAAGCGCCTGGAAAACGAAATTAATTCTGGAATTCAGACCGTGCTTGAGCATGGCCGCTTTATTATGGGGCCAGAGGTCAAAGAATTTGAATCAAACCTTGCAGCATTCGGACAGGCCAAACATGCTTTGGGTTGCGCAAACGGCACTGATGCCATTTTGCTGCCTCTAATGGCCTGGGGCATTGGTCCGGGGGATGCTGTTTTCTGTCCATCCTTTACCTATTGCGCGACAGCCGAAGTTATCGCGCTAACCGGTGCCACTCCCATATTCATAGATGTTGAGCGTGATACCTATAATATGAGTGTGTCCAGTCTGAAGCGCGCAATTCAGGACGTGAAAAACGCGAAAGACCTCTCCCCTAAGGCGGTTATAGCCGTTGACCTTTTTGGGCAGAGTGCCAATTACGAAACGCTTACTCCGGTCGCCAAAGAAAATGGATTGAAAATCATCGCAGATTCGGCCCAGGGTTTTGGCACCACACTAAACGGGCATCACCCGTTGCATTGGGTAGACATTTCCACAACCAGCTTTTTTCCGGCAAAGCCTCTTGGATGTTATGGTGATGGCGGAGCCGTTTTGACTGATGATGAGGACCTGGCAAATACCATAAACAGCCTACGGATACACGGAAAAGGGGTTGATAAATATGACAATGTCCGCGTTGGAATGAATTCTCGTCTTGATACTTTGCAAGCCGCTATTCTTTTGCCGAAATTATCAATTTTTGCAGACGAGATAGAAAAGCGAAATGTCGTCGCCCATCGCTATATCGACGGCCTTCGCCAACATGCCACACGCGTGCCAGCGGTTCTGGATGGCGTGATCTCAACCTGGGCGCAATTTACAATAGAAGTTCCGAATCCGCATGGATTTGCGGCGGCCTTGAAAGAAAAAAATATTCCAACCGCCCGCTATTATCCAAAGCCGGTTCATCAGCAGTCCGCTTATAGCCATTTCCCCGTTTCTGGAAATGGGCTGCCAAATACAGAAGATTGTATCGAAAATATTATAAGCCTGCCTATGCATCCTTATCTGGATGCGGACACTCAAGACATGATTATCGAGACGGCAATTTCTGCCCTCTAACTTGCATCGAGTCCAGCTATGAATTTATCCGAAACGTTTTTGCAAAAAGCCAAAGATCGCACGCTTGTCGTGGGGATAGTCGGCCTGGGCTATGTCGGGCTGCCGCTCGCTGAAGCCTATGTTCGAGAAAATATATCTGTGATCGGATATGATATTAATCCGGCTCGGGCGGATCAGTTAAATTCCGGTCAATCGGGCATGAAGCACATCGCAGATGACCGTGTTAAGACCATGGTCGACAAGAAGCTTTTCAGGGCGACGGCTAACGCGTCTGACCTGAAAGAGGCCGATGCGATCCTGATAGCGGTGCCAACACCGCTGGACATTCACCATCAGCCCGACCTGTCTTATGTGACAAATACCTGCGAAACATTAGCCAAACATTTGCGAGCCGGACAATTGATCGTTTTAGAATCAACGACTTATCCGGGCACCACGCAAGAGGTTATGCGTCCGATTTTAGAAACGTCCGGCCTTGTCGCCGATAAAGATTTTGCTCTCGCCTATTCGCCTGAACGGGAGGATCCGGGAAATCCCAATTTTGAAACTTCGACGATTCCCAAAGTCGTCGGCGCCGATACGGAAGATGCCCGGGCCATGGCCAAGGCGGCTTATGATTTGATTGTTCAAACCGTAATGGTCTCAAACGCTCGAACCGCTGAAGCCACCAAACTGGTCGAAAACATTTATCGTTGGATCAATATCGCCGCCGTCAATGAGATGAAAATAATATTTGAGAAAATGGATATTGATATCTGGGAGGTTATAGACGCCGCAAAAACCAAACCCTTTGGTTTCCAGGCCTTTTATCCCGGACCGGGTGTCGGCGGACATTGTATCCGAATTGACCCATATTATCTGTCCTTCAAAGCCCGTGAACACGGACTTTCGACACATTTCATCGAGTTGGCCGGGGACATTAACACCAATATGCCGCGCCGAATTATTTCGCGCCTTTTAGAGGAACTTTCACTACGCAAACAGAAAGCTTTAGCGGGATCCAAAGTATTATTGTGCGGGCTTGCTTATAAGAAAAACATTGATGATATGCGCGAAAGCCCATCTTTGGAACTTATTCATATTCTTAAAGAACATGGGGCTCAGGTTAGTTATTTCGACCCTTTCATCCCGGAAATTCCGGAAACTCGGGAACATCCAGAGTTTGCTGGGATGACGTCTGTTCATTGGTCTGAAGAAGAATTGAAACAGTTTGACGCCGCAATCATTGCGACTGATCACACTAATGTTGATTATGACACTTTGTGTTCGAACATTGACTTGATCGTTGATACTCGAAACGCAACACAAGAAATATTCGAAAGTTTTTCCAGTAAAATCGTAAAGGCGTAAAACATCATTTTTGTGAATTGATGCCACGGGAATTGCCGCTTGCCGGACCAACCCCCGACAGCTAATAAGCAAAGTGAGCAATCGCCATCAAAAAAAATCATTTTGGAGCAAAACAAACTGTAATGAGCGACATTGTTATAATTGATTATGGCATTGGAAATCTGCGCTCACTGGAGCGTTCATTTAAGCGTGCCGGATGTATCTCGACAGTTTCCTCCGATCCTGACGTTATTTCCAATGCGTCCCGGTTATTGCTCCCCGGTGTTGGTCATTTTGAGGCCTGCATGTCGAGCTTTAACGCCTCTGGATTACGTGATGTCGTCGAACAATCTGTGAATTCTTCAGTGCCAATTCTTGGGGTTTGCGTCGGAATGCAAATGATGTTTGAAAAATCTGAGGAAGGAAATGCGCCTGGCCTATCCTGGTTCAAAGGCGAAATAACCAAATTTCCCGTCTCTTATAATGATCAAAAACTCAACGTGCCTCACGTCGGCATGTCTGTCGTTGAAACACGCAATTCTATCCTTTTTGAAGGGATTGATGAAAATCCGAGATTTTACTTTACCCATTCATATCGCAATGTTGATGCGCTGCCTTCTACAGTAATCGGGACAACATCATATGGTGGAACCTTTACCGCCGCCATCAACAAAGGCCATATATTTGGAACTCAATTTCATCCTGAAAAGAGCCACTCTGGCGGCATTAGTCTATTGAAAAATTTTGTACGGAACACCTAGATATGCAACAAGTTCGCGTTTTTCCAACCCTTTTATATAAAGGGCGCGGTATTTATAAGGGGGTGAATTTTGATGATCACACCTATTTGGGTGACGTACTAAACGCGACCCGGATTTACAATGATTGTGAAGTTGATGAATTGTGCCTTCTTGACATTGGCGCTCGGTCTGAAGGTCGATGCATTTCCCCGGATCTAGTCGACAAGGTTGCAACCGAATGTATGATGCCACTCGCTGTGGGCGGCGGCATTGATACGCTTGAGCAAGCAAAATCTTTATTTGATTCAGGAGCCGAAAAGATCGTGGTGAATTCCGCTGCTTTCATATCGCCAGAACTGATTTCGGATATTGCAGGTTTGTATGGGAACCAGGCGGTTGTCGCTTCCGTGGATGTTAAAAAAACTGACGACAGCTATTCCATATTTTCTAACAATGGCAAATCAGTGCAAGAAACACCTTTGCTGGACCATGTAAAAAATATGGAAGCTTTGGGTGCGGGTGAAATATTATTGACCTCAATCGATAAAGAAGGAACGCGCACCGGATATGACACAGAGCTTATAAAATATGTTTCGGACATTATTTCTATCCCTGTAATTGCAAATGGCGGGGCCGCTACACTTGAGCATCTTAAACCTGCAATGGATGCCGGCGCCCATGCCTTAACCTCCGGCAGCATGTTTGTATTTCATGGACGTCGCCGCGCAGTATTAGTCAATTTCCCCCAGAGATTTGTGATCGATGAGGCGCTCCAGGGAAATATTTTAGATCCTTTAGCAAGGGCGAGGCGTTAAATCATGGACATGACAAATCCAAACCGGCCATATGAAATTTGCTCCCGCTGTATTATGGATACCACGGTTCCATCTATTCGGTTTGACGAGAATGGCGAATGCAATTTTTGTGAAATGCACGACATTATGGCCGATCAATACCCCCTGACTGATGACGGCAAAAAGAAACTGGACGCTCTGGTCGCGAAAATTAAAAAGTCTGGCGAAGGAAAAAAATACGATGTCATTTGCGGCACTAGTGGCGGTCGTGACAGCACTTGGACTTTGTATGTTGCCAAATACATGCTCGGCTTGCGTCCGTTAGCTGTACATTTTGACAATGGATGGAATTCATCCATCGCCGTTTCAAATATTAAAAACGCCTGCGAAATCCTGGATGTAGACTTAGAAACTGTGGTCGCAGATTGGGATGAGTTCAGAGACATCCAAATGGCGTTTTTAAAGGCTTCCACACCAGATGTTGAGGTTCCGACAGATGTCGCCATTCACACAGTCATGCATCGCCTGGCCGTTGAAGAAGGTGTCAAATATATTTTAAACGGACACTCCTTTAGAACAGAAGGCATTGCCCCGAAGGACTGGACCTATATGGAGGGTCGATATATCCGGGACGTACAAGATCAGTTTGGGAAATTTGAACTTAAAGATTTCCAGAATTTTAATATGTGGGACTATTTTTATTTTCATTTCATCAAGCGGGTTAAAGTTGTCCCGATTTTGAATTTCTTTCCTTATATCAAAAAGGATGTCGATAAAATAATTCAGAAAGAATTGGGGTGGCGCAATTATGGCGGACATCACCATGAATCAACCTACACTAAATTCATTCAGTCTTATCTTTTACCTCGTAAATTTCACGTTGATAAAAGACGCACCGAGAATTCCGCTATGATTCGCTCTGGTTATATGGAGCGTGACGAAGCCTTAGATTTGGTCAAAGACATTTATCCTTATGATGAATCACTGATTGAATATGTTGCAGAAAAGTTTGACCTCACAGAAGATCAGTTCAATCAAATTACCGACCAACCCGTAAAAAGCTTTAAAGATTACAAGTCTTATTTTCCATTTATCAAGTTAATGCGGATTCCGCTATATATTGCTTCTAGATTGGGTATTGTGCCCCGGCTTCTATATTTAAAGTTCTTAGGCTAAGGTAAGCAGTCTTGTCTGGAGAATTCAGCATACCGCTTTTTATTGGAATTCCCGGGCTATTAGGTAGTTATGCAATAGCCTGTCTGGCATTGGCACTAATATTTCAACGCTCCCGCTTTCCATTTCAAACTGCCTCCGCCAATCTGATTTGCGCTTTACCGCTTGGACCGATCGCGATCGCATGGCTTCTTTGGGTGATGCTTAGATTTTTTCCGGGCCATACTCATTTTGTTTATGTCTTGTGTAGTTTGGCCCCATTCCTGCTCATTCTATTGTTGAACTTAAAACTGTTGAAAATATTTGCAGGTGAAATCAAAAGTGATCTTGCCTTGGTGCGCAAGTTAAATTTCAAGAACCAGCACCAGCAATTCGATTGGCCATTTGCCTTATTGGCACTGGGAACAATCGGGCTGTTTATTCTAAACTGCGTTCAATTGTTTGGCATGCCAATGATGGCGAGCGATCCGCTCGAATATGCCACCCTGGCCGAAGTAATTTATTCGGATCGATCTTTAGAAAATTACCCATTGGATCCGTCAAACAGCCAGGGGTTTTACGCGCGCTCCGCGCACCCGCCCGCTTTTCATATGCTGATTACTTACAGCTATATTTGGCAGGGAGGCATCGACTCCTCGCGCTTCCTTCGATTTATCCAATTACATTACTTTATATCAATAGCAGGATTGCTGGCGCTTATTTGTTCTAAGCTTGGAAGCTCACAGGATGCCCGCAAAATGGCGGGGCTGGGCAGTGTATTTTTATTGCTCTCAGTTCCTTTTTACATTTCTTTAGTTGAGGCTTTCCACGTTGATCCAATTAGAATTCCGTTGTTTTTACTTGGCATTGTTTTTGTGTTCGCCCTATTAAACTGGGAAAATAACCTGGAAACGACACTCAGTAAGCCAAAAGGATTGAAATATAGCGACAAACGTTATTTCCAGCCCCCAATCTTGCTGACGGGCCTGGCAGTTGGCCTAGGAATGTTTGCTCACTCCATCGGCATTCTCTTATTACCTTTTGCCCATGGGACATATTTTTTACTTACTCGAAGTTCTTTTGTCCGACGCTGCGTAATCTGCACAGTTTTTGGTTTAATCGCGTTATTTTTTGGAGCGGGTCAATATGTGCAAAACATAATTGATTATGGGGTTCCTTTGCATGATACGGAGCCGATTTGGGAGCTTTCACAAGTCGATCACAAAACCGATGTTCGATATCGCCGGAACTTAGTTACGGATGAGCAAAGGATTAAAAATGGGTTGCTGGTGTGGTTCTTCAATCCCACGCTATATGGGTATGTCCACCAATTGGCATTGGTTAGCCTTATTCTTTTCTGGCGCAAGATCTGGTCGAACTTGGTGACCCGGGTCATGTTACTTGTTCTTATACAATTTTATTCGCTAGTCTTGTTGACCATGTCTTTGGGGGTCGACCTCATAATAAAAAACATTCGATATATGCTCACGATCGCGCCGTTCTTGATTGTGATTGCTGCTTTAGCCGGAGGAGAGATTTATGATAGAATTATCAAGATCACAAAACCTCGCGTCTAAACTTTATCGCTTTTCACTTCGTCAACTCAACGTCTTATGGGCATTCCTTAAGACACAATATGCGGCGCTGACAGCAAAACGAAAAAACCATCTGTCTTTTGCAATAAAGATTTTGTTTCTTTTTGTTTGCCTTATTTTCGTCCGCACATCTGTCATGCAGGCTTTGGGGCGCATAATTGCGCTATCAGAATACCGTGCAATCTGGACTATGAATGAAAAAGACGCATTGGCAAATAACGCCTTTCCCGGCGGTAAGGTCATTGAATGGATTGACAAAAACCTTCCAGCAGATTCACAATTTTTGATCTATCGACAGGCCGAGTTTGCTTACTATG
>JAHDDX010000048.1 GCA_020629135.1 Hellea sp. | reverse complement strand
GGCTTGGCGGTTTCGATCAAAGATTGAGTGATGGCCTTCTTCATATTTTGCTCCAAATATTTAAGTGCATATTAAGTGCAAAACGGGGCAAAACCCTAAGACACTGTCGAATACTCCCGAACACTAACGCATTAAAATATCGTAATAATATCAATGGCATAGATGTCATTTGTGTTCGTGAATGTTCGTTGCCAAACGGGCTCAGATAGCGTTTGTAATCAGGGGGTCCGCGGTTCGAGTCCGTGTGGGGCACCATTTTTTTTAAACTTCTGCTGATCAAAAATTCTGGAAACCCGCTTCGGGGAATGCGGTCGCAATTCATCTAGAATACTTGATAGAAATAGTCCTAATTGGCATTGCGGGATTTTAGCAATGGGGCAAAAAAATTAGCGAGCCAGGATTGGGATTAGGTGTGCCCTGGCTCGCTATTGGGTTTGGTACGATACATGGGAGTGGGAAGTACCAAGTTAGTTTTGCAATATGAGAGGCGGCTTTAAGGTATGGGACATGCACCTCTCACCTATAAGTAGTATTTGGCATTTATTGATAAGATGTGAACATCTAATGTTAATTTGAATAAATGTTTTTGTGTTTGATGCGTATAAGTCATTGAATTTATTTAATAATAATTTCCCTCTCCAATAGTTAATTGAAATTTCAACTAGAGTGGTTCACGAATTCTTAACCATAAATTAAATTGATTAAACTACATATACACGTATAAGGGGCTAGTGGGATTGCGCGGTACATTGGGGGTGCCGACTATGAAGGATGTATTTGAACTATTTCACGAAGGTAATCAGCCCGTTGAGTCTTTATTCCTGTTGCTCTGTACGCAAATCGGGGCTGACATTCTGAAATTCCAGCGGGTTCAGGTCTGGAAGCGGGTGAAACCAGATGACGCCATGCGGCATCGTGATATGTTGATCCTGTTATACCTGACGATGAACGGAAATAGATTGACGCCCTCAGATATTGCGACGGGGCTTAAATATGACCGGTCGACTTTGACGCGGTCAACCAAGACCCTCGAAGCGTTGGAATATGTTGCCTTAGAAGAAAATACCCGTGATCAACGAAGCATAGAGCTTGTCGCGACGGATATGGGGTTAGATCTTTGTCTGGCCTATTGGTCCAGCTATCACAAAACCATGACAGCAATGACCCAGAAATATATGTCTGAACTTGCAATTGATAACGCGGCGGAACTGGTTTTATCCCTACGGCAATTGGCCCGAATTGCCGAGAGGTTGGCAAGCGAAACGAAACTGCTTCCTATTGAAAGCAATGTTGTCAGCGATGTCTTTTTGACATCCTCGGAACAAGCGGCGTCTTAGTCACCAATAGGTCGCTCAAGACATTTATTATTCTATTCACTTTCTAGAATTCGCCCGCTACATAAAGTAATCAATTGGCGGGTCCCAAAATATGGAAATCACAACGGAAACGAAGGGTGAGTTCGCAGGTTGGTTAACCTGGCCTTCGGAAGTTTTTGAATATGAAACGGCAGGGCCGTTTTATTTTAAACCTGATGACAGAGGTTATGTTTCCGCATTTCGTGCTGAACGGAAACATATGAATGCCGGCGGGGTGGTTCACGGCGGGTGTCTCATGGCGTTTGCTGATTTTTCTTTGTTTGCCATTGCAGCGGATCACATTGATGAAAATTATGGAGTCACTGTCGCCTTCACCTCTGAATTTTTAAGTGGGCCAATTGAAGGACAATTGATCGAAGGGCATGGCGAAGTCCTTAGAGCAGGCAGCTCCATTATTTTTGTGCGAGGCATTTTATCGGCCGATGGCGTGCCTTGCCTGAATTTTTCCGGCACGATAAAAAAATTCAAGTCCCGCAAAGCCAGCTAAGCTACCGAGCGCATAATGTTTACACGTGATGACCTATTAACCAAAATGCATGTCGAGGAGATCGACAATTACCTGTTCCGGGGCGAAGCCCTTGAAATGGGTCTACCGCGCGTTTTCGGAGGGCAGGTACTGGGACAATGTCTGAATGCGGCGGTGCGTACTGTCGAGCCAGAACGCCGTCCGCATTCTTTACATGGTTATTTTCTCCGGCCCGGAGATTTGACCCGCCCGATTATTTACGAGGTTGACCCGATCCGAAATGGCCGCAGTTTCTCGACGCGCCGCGTGGTGGGTAAACAGAAAGGCGAGGCGATATTTAACTGCTCGATCTCATTTCAGAAAATCGAACCTGGATTGTCCCATCAGCTCAATCGACCGGAAGGCCTGCCGGAACCAGAGGATGTCGTTCCGGATTATGAACGGGCGCAGGAGCTGGTTAAAAAAATCCCCGGTCTAACCTTTGAGAAATTTCGGTCCATGTATCTGATCTTTGATCCAGATATTATAGATTTAAGAACGCCCTGGCTTGATCGGGTCATGATCCGCGGCAAGTATGAACCGCGCTTTGGCTTCTGGTTCCGTTTTAACAAAGACATAGGCGACGATCCGATCCGGCATCGCACCCTGCTGGCGTTTATTTCCGATAAGGCGCTGATGTCGACCAGCCTGCTGCCCCATGATGTAAATTTCATTACCCACAAAATCATCGGTGCCAGTTTGGATCACGCTATGTGGTTCCATTCAGAAATCAAAGTGGATCAGTGGATCTGGTACGATCTGGAAAGTCATCGTTCGGCTCGGGCCAGGGGACTAAATCGCGGGCGGTTTTACACGCGTGCAGGCGAGTTGATAGCCTCAACCGCGCAAGAGGGGCTGATCCGCGTTACCGGGGAAAAATAGCGCAGACCAACGCAAACTGTCTGTAGAACAAGGCAATAGCCTGGGTTAGAGAGTGTTCATGAATAACGAAATCAAAAAGGTTGTGATTGTAGGCGGGGGCTCGGCAGGCTGGATCACGGCGGCTTACTTAAATGGGGCGCTTAATCAACGCGGTGCCGACCCTCAAATTGATGTTACTTTGGTTGAGTCGCCTGACGTACCGCGTATTTCTGTTGGTGAGGCCACGGTGCCATCTATATCTCATACGCTCGAGGTAGTGGGCGCGGATGAAACTGAGTTTATGAAGGCGACTGACGCAACATTCAAGCAATCGATCAAATATGTAAACTGGCTAGAAAAAGACGGGACGGGTTATCATCATCCCTTTTCGCGCGCGACCCCAGGTCCTATCGATTTTACGGGGCGTCGCTGGATGGAAAGCCAGCGTGACATTCCTTATATGGAGACTGTATCCGCGCAAGCCGTGATTTCAGAAATAGACCGTGCTCCAAAAATGCTGCAGGGACAACGATTTGAGCGCAATTTAAAATATGCCTATCATTTTGATGCGCAGCTTTTCGCCGATTACCTGAGGGATCTGGCCGTTGATGGCGGCGTTGAGCATATTCTGGCTAATGTCACCAAGGTCAATCAATCCGAAGCAGGGTATATTCAATCTGTTTCCCAGGACCGCGGCGATGATATCGAAGGTGACCTTTTTATAGATTGCACGGGTTTCAAATCTATCCTGATGGAAAAGGCAATGGATGTACCATTTGATGATTTTTCTCAGTGGTTGTTCTGTGATCAAGCTATTGTCGCAAATTTTCCATATGAAGACTTTTTCCCAGGCACTGTCAGGCCTTATACGACTTGTACAGCCCAGTCTGCTGGCTGGATTTGGGACACGCCGACTATGACCCGCCGGGCGATCGGTTATGTTCATTCATCCAAATATGTCGACCCGGATGAGGCCCGCAATGAATTGTTAGCTTATCAAGGGGGAATCTCCGAAGACTACGAAACCCGTCTTATTCGGTTTAAGGTAGGTCAGCGCCAAAAGGCCTGGACTAAAAACTGCCTAGCTGTGGGATTATCCGGTGGGTTTATTGAACCCTTGGAATCGACCGGTATTTATCTTTGCGAGCTTGCGGCGGTGACTCTTGCCGAATTGTTTCCCAAAACAACCGATCAGCTGCAAACCATGGCTTTCAGGTTTAACCGCATAATTTCAAATCGCTATTATGAAATCTTGGATTTCATCAATATGCATTATTGCCTTTCGCGCCGGACCGACAGCGAGTTCTGGCGCGACGTGCAAAAGGACGAACATATTACGGACCGTTTACAGGCAAAACTGGCCTTCTGGCGGGAAAAAGCACCGACACGCGCCGATTTTGAGGATCAGGCCTTTATGGGGTTTGAGTTTCATTTTGATCGTTCTGGTGACCCGGAAATTGACCCCAGACCCCCCACAGATTCTGCCGGGCTGTGGGACCATCAAAGCTATGAAGCGATTTTGTGGGGCATGGATTTCAGGGGGCCCGAATTTGCAACAAAACCGGGAGACGCCCGGCAAAAGGCTCGTGCACTGCCTTTTGTTTTAAAGACTATACAGTCGGCGTCGCAACAACTGCCACCGCATCATATCTGGCTTCACAAGGAGCTCGGAATGAAGCCTTGGGAGACAGGCCCCAGACCTGCGGGCTGGATCAAACCGCCCTATTTATAACCTAAAATCTCTCGCAGACCGGGATTGCTGTAATCCACCAACTTTTTTTGCATCTCAGGCAATTCGTTAGGGATTTCGATTCCCTCAAGTTTCAAGTTCTCTCTGGCGGTCCCGCTTTGTTTGCGATCAGATCCGACTTTTACGCGTTCTTTCCAGTCATCAGGCAGCGATATATCCGCCAAGGCTAATAGATCTTTGAAAAAAGTCTTGGCTTCTGGACTTTCCAAATCTTTTAGAGCGGCAATTATATTCTCATATTTCACAATTTTAGCAGAAGAACCTAACCACGAGACCGCATTGTTCAGATAAATGTCATTCATCGTGGGAAACAGATTGTGAACGCCGAATATCATCATATTCATGAAATCATGAATATCCGTGCGACCGTTTTTGATATGATCCAAATTCGCCTGAAAGTTATCGGACAGGAAAAATCGGGTCCGAGCCAGAACCCAATCATAGGGGTCGCGAACCAATAAAATATGATTTACATTCTTCAGTAACACTGCCGGCATATCGCCAAATAAAAGGTGCCCCCAACTTAACTTCGGGGGACCTAAAAATACCTGATGATGTTTTTGCAGCGTGGGGTATTGGATGAAGTCGACATTATATTGCTGTTCGACTGGCACAAACATTCTGACGATATTCTTGAGAAGGTGGCTCCCGCTCTTAGGCACGCTGTTTAAAAACACAGACTGTTCTAAAGGTCTCTGAGAGAATTGTGGATTGATCTCATCCAGATTGTCTGGGTCGGCGATTACACGGGGCATACACTCATTCCTTTGTGATCCTTGTTTTGCCATAAAAAAAGGCGGGCACAAGGCCCGCCTAAAATAATATTTTGAATTCGCTTAGTTAAACGTTTTCGATACGTTAACAAACCCGCGGCGACCGCGAAGGTCATATTGCGACCGGACCGGTGTATTACCATAGGTCGCGATTGCGCTGTTTGCAGGTGGGTGTTCATCGAACATGTTGTTGACACCAGCCCGGAAAGTCCATCCGCCGTCCATTTTATATTGAACGGACATATTGTGGTAGAACATGGCTTCAGTATCTGTTTTCCAAAATACTGTCTGGCCATCCTGCTGTACCGTGTACACACCGTTGACAATGTCATCTGGGGTATTCGGCACACCATTGCTGAATGGGAACAAGTTTTTCAAACCGTCAGACTTCCCGATATAATCGAAACCATATCGAACCTGGAAATCATCAAATGGTTCCAGAGTGAAGTTAGCAAAACCAGTCCATTTCGGTTCGCCAATACCGCCATTTTCAAAACGAGTTTGAGATTCAGCGAGCAAGTCAATCTCATCATCTAACTGACGTGTTGCCTGTGCATTAATTGAAAGATCACCGAAACGTGTTTCTGCTCTATAGCGGCCTGTAAAGTCCAGTCCGGTATTTCTTTGGCTGTTCACGTTTACAAATGTCGCAAAGACTTTTGAAATCCGGTTTGGCACAGTATCTGTTGGGCCAAAGTCCGGGTCGTCACGCGCTCGCAAGAATAGATCACAGAGAGGCTCGTTCGCGAAGTTCGTCGAACTATAGCAGCCATTAAGAATATTAAAGGCGCTCAATGTTGAAATCTCATCCTTAACTTCGATGTCAAAGTAATCGACGGCGATTGTCAGGTCTGCAAAACTTGGCGAGACCACGGCACCAATTGTGAAGTTTTCAGATGTTTCTGGTCTTAGGAAGCCAAAACCACCCCCTTGCAAAGTCGTACCGGAAATCGGAGCACCAGCATAATCGCCTGGAATGCCGTCCGCAGCACAGTTGTCAGCAACGATTTGAGTCGTATCACCTGTTACAAGGCCGGTTTCCCATCCGATACACGGATCATTACCGTTTTGACGGAGACCAGTCGATTCGTTTGCAAGGAACTGTTCAAACAAAGCCGGGGCTCTGAAAGACGTACCTTGCGAAGCACGAAGGCGGAATACCTCAGATAGGCGCCAATCCAAAGATGCACGGTAGTTAAACCCGTCAACCGTTATGGAGCGGCCGTCTTCGTGGAGTGATTTAATCTCATTATATCGGCCTGAAACCGTGGCTGATAAATCTTGGAAGAACGGCTTGTCTTTTACGATTGGCAAGCTCAGCTCGCCGTAAAGGGCAGTTGTCTTCTGAACACCTGTTGTAATTCCGGCGCTAGAACCAAAGAACTCGTTGCCAAGCAGAGTTGTGTCTGATGGACGGTCGGTTATTTCATCGCGCTGGTGGAACATACCAAAGGCACCTTGAATTGCGCCAGCCGGACCTTGTACAATGTCACCCGTGACATAGCCTTCGACTGTCCACTGGGTAAAGTCTGTTACACCTGTGTCCTCATCCAATAAGAAATCACGCTCGGCTTGTGTCAGGTTACCTGCCAGGAATTCCGGATCAAACCAACGCACGTCGACACATGGGCGACCCGCAATCGTCACGGTTTGGCCATTTACATCGCCAGACGCACCACCTGATGTTTGACCCGCACATGAAGACTGTAAGAACCAGAAGTCCCGAATTGAGTCATTTCGAACAAATTGCTCGGTATACTCACCATGGCTATCTGAATATTGGGTATAAACATCCCAATCCCAGTTTTTCAGTGGGCCTGAGTCTCCGAAATTGCCTTTTAAGCCGCCAACAAGACGGTAGTAATCAATTTCTACTTCTTCGTCACCATGGTCGACAACAGGTGTCGGGCTGAACCAAACGCCTGCGCCACCCCATTCAGGATATACGGGCGTTGCTAATGGTGCGAATAGATTGTTTCCACCAAACCAAGGTGCCGCAGAATTTGAACCATACTGGTATGTCCAATATTGCTGGTGGCCATTCACATAGTTACTGCGTCGGTTGAACAAACCCTCTGCATAGGCAGTGATATTATCTGTCAATTCAAACTCGGCATCACCCATAAATGTGATACGCTCAACCTCAGGAATAACTGAGTTTCCGCGCTGCATTTCTGGATAAAGGTTAGTAACGGCGTTAGGGCCATTGTCACTCACGTCAATTCCGGCAAAGGCTGGGTTGTTGTCGATGTGAGATTGGTTGTATTCCACCTGGAACCAGCCTGCTGGGGCAACCAGATCAAACGGGCTGCCAGTTGTCGGAGGCGCTGGAACAAAGTTTCCAAGATTGTCGCCTGGATAGCTATATTGGAAAATCCGGTTTCGTGGGTTCGCCGCGATATTTGGTGCAGCGGCACCGAAGAAACGTCCATAGTCATAAACCCAGACATGCCCCCAGATGGTGCCCGCACATTGTGGGTTTCCTGTACGAGGGTCGATAATGTCGGCCCGAGTGGTTAAAGACGCGTCTGTGAAAGAGTAATTTTCATTACAATCCAAGTAAGTTCTGTCACGACGAGCCAGCTCTTCGGCCTTGTAATAATCGCCGGTGACCCGGAAACGGCCTCGATCAAAGGTCTTACCGAATGAAGCACTTCCGCGGTAGATTTCACCGCCACCATCCTCGGCTATTTGTGTGAACAAATCGATTTCGGCGCCATCAGATTTATCGGTGATGTAGTTAATAACACCGGCAATCGCATCTGAACCATAAACGGATGATGCACCGTCTTTAAGGATATCAACGCGTTCGACGCCAACTAACGGAATCGAGCCCAGGTCAAATGATCCAACAGAGCCGCGTGTACCGGATGGGCCAGCGCGTCGGCCATTGATCAGGTCAAGTGTTCGGTTTGCCGCCAAGCCACGCAGACCGACGGTTTCTGCACCAACACCACCGCCCACAACAAATGCGGTTGAGACAGCGTTCGTTACCTGAGAAGAGCCGGAAGCCGCCGTTGAAGTTTGCAACAATCCTGAGATATCAGCGATACCTTCAATTTTGGCTTCTTCAACATCCAGTACGTCCATAGAGACTGGGCTGGTAAATGTATTTTTACGAATACGTGAACCAGTGACGATGACTTCATCACCATCGCTTGATTCAGCGGCTGTGTCTGTATCCGTTTCTGTGTTATCCTGCGCGTAAGCAGGTGCAAGTCCCAAAGCAACAATAGCTGAAGTATTAAGAAGTGCTCTAAATAATGAAGATCGGTTCATTCTGTTTCCTCTCCCGATTGATCACATTTGCATAAGTTTGCGAGTATGCCCCTAAAGGCAGGGTTTTGCGATTTTCTGTCTAAAAGGTCAATGTTCTGGCAATATTTTCCCTGAAAATAAGGTGCGTTAGTTACATTTTTGCAACATATCTGGTAAGTTATTGAAAACAAACGAATATAATCATTAAGTTAGCTTAAATTTCTCTCTTTTTGGAAATTTTGGCGAAATAATTCCATTAAAACGCGGAATATACTTAGATAAACCCACAATTTTTGCGTCATTTGGTACCAAAAATAGCAAGACATCTAGGATGTGGAGCCGTGATGAACCAATGGCAATGTGATAGTAGGGAATTGATTCAGACACAAAAAAACGGGCCCTTAAGGCCCGCTAAAAGTCAAATTATGGAGTGGATTAGTTGAATTTTTTGGAGATGTTTACGAATGCCCGTCGTCCTTTGAGATCGTATTGGGATACCACCGGCGTATTCCCGTAATAGGCAAAATTCAAATCAACACGGCTGACCTTTGGCGGAGCCTCATCAAATACATTGTTCACGCCGGCTCGAAATGTCCACCCGCCTGCCATTTTATACTGTGCTGACAGGCTATGATAAATGGTTGGCTCAGTTTCTGTCTTATAGTTGACGGTCGTACCATCCTGATTGACGGTATAAGCTCCGCCGCCGGCCGGTAATTGATCTGACGGCGTGGAGTTAAAGAGATTTCTCAGTCCATTAGTTTTCCCGATATAGTCGACGCCCCATCGGATAAGTAAATCGTCCGATGGTGCAAAAGTGACATTGGCCAGCCCTGTCCATTTTGGCTCGCCAAAGCCACCATTGAGGAAATCGACCTGACTTTCCGCCAGAAGCTGGATTTCATCTTCAATCTGGTAGGAGACCTGACCATTAATATCCAAATCACCCCATTTGGTATCTTTGGCGAAATCCAGAGTGAAGTCGATGCCACGATTGGTCTGATCATTAATGTTCACAAAAGTCGCAAATACATCGGTAATTCGGAAATCTCCTGTGCCATCTCCGCCACGATTGAAAAGGTTACACAAGGGTTCATTGCCAAAGCTTTGCGACGCGTAACATCCGCCGACAATTGCGCCTGGACTAAGCGTCGCTATTTCATCTTTGACAGTTATGTCAAAATAGTCGACGGCGAGGCTAAAATCGCCAAACTCTAAATCAGGGGTAAACACGAAGCCGATCGTGTAGTTTTCTGATGTTTCGGGTTCCAAGCGTCCAAATCCGCCACCTCTAAATACATTGGCAGCAATCGGCGCGCCATTATAGGTTGCGGAAATACCATCTGCCGCACAGTTATCGGCCGTTTGCTGCGAAATCAGGCCAGCGGTCAACGCATTGCCCCATCCGATGCAAACATCAATATTGGACTGACGGGTAGAGCTCGACTCGTCAGCCAGGAATTGTTCGAACAGGGCCGGGGCTCTGAATGACGTCCCGGTAGTCCCGCGAACGCGGAGCATTGGCGAAATTCTCCAATTCGCTGTCGCACGGTAGTTAAAACCATCGACGCTAATTTTTCGACCGTCTTGATGTTTAGAGGTGATTTCGGTGTAACGACCGGACAAGATAACCTCGAGATCTTCAAAAAAGGTTTTGTCTTTAACGATCGGAATGCTCAATTCACCATAAAAGGCATTTGAAGATTGCACGCCGGTAGTGATACCCGCTTGCGATCCCTGGAAAACATTCCCGGTCAGAACTGAATCCGAGGGTTGATCGTAAATTTCGTCGCGTTGGTAAAAATATCCCGCGGCTGCGGCCAACTTACCTGCAGGCAGGCTCAAGACATCACCAGTCACGTATCCTTCAATAGTTGTTTGGGTGAAGTCCGTGAAGCCTGTATCTTCGTCAAGCAGAAGATCTCGCTCCCCCTGAGTCAGGTTGCCCGCCAGAAAATCGGGATCAAACCAGCGCGCGTCAACACATGGTACGCCGTCTACAGTGAAAGTCTGTCCGTTGACCGTGGCAGAACTGCCGGACGTTGTTGTTCCCGCACAGGATGAAGTCGCAAACCAGTTATCCGCAATAGAATCAAATCTGACGAATTGCTCCGTATATTCACCGCGACTATCTGAATGCTGAGCATACACATCCCAGGCCCATCCTGGGAGCGGCGCGCCGTCACCAAATTCGCCTTTGAGACCGCCAACCAAGCGCCAATAATCTACTTCAACCCGTTGGTCTCCGTGATCGACGACAGGCGTTGGACTGAACCATAGGCCTGGGGCTTCCCACCCTGTATATAAGGGGTTGGCAAAGGCACTGCCGTCCCCGCCGCCAAACCAGGGTGCCGCCTGATGGCTGCCATATTGGTAAGTCCAGTATTGGGTATGTCCATTCACGTAATTATCGCGACGATTAAAAAGGGCTTCGCCATAAGCAGTGATGTCATCAGTAACTTCGTATTCGAAGTCGCCCATTAATGTAATGCGCTCTAATTCGCTGGATACTGTGTTGCCGCGTTGCATTTCCGGATACAAATTGGTGACAGCGTTCGGCCCATTATTAGAAACATCAATGCCTGCCCAGGCAGGGAGATTCCCAGAAAGAGGGTCGGTACGGTCATTTAAGATATCAGCGGGAAAATATTCGACCTGAAACCAGCCCGGCGGTGCAACTAAACCTGATCCGTCAAGGGACGCCGGAATGCCTGGAATGAAGTTCCCCAGATTGTCGCCGGGATAAGAGTATTGAAAAATAATATTTCTTGGATTGTGCGCGACATTGTCCGCCGTCGTGCCGAGCGGAAGAAATGGTCCATAATCATAGACCCAGACATGGCCCCAAATCGTCCCCTGACATTGTGGGTTTCCGGTTCTGGGGTCAATGACATCTGCGCGGGTCGTCAGAGACTGATCGGTGAAAGAGTAGTTCTCGCCGCAATCCAAATAGGATCTGTCACGTCGTGCTAGCTCTTCTCTTTTGTAATAATCGCCTGTTACACGGAAGCGCCCTTTGTCAAAGGTTTCACCATAGGTCGCGCTGACCCGGTAAATTTCTCCGCCAGATTCTTCCGGGATTTCCGTGAATAAATCGATTTCCTTATTGTCAGACTTATCAGTCACATAATTGACAACACCGGCAATCGCGTCCGACCCATAAATCGATGAGGCACCGTCCTTTAAGATGTCCACTCTTTCAACGCCGACAAGTGGAATTGATCCGAGGTCAAATGCGTCTACGGAACCGCGCGTCCCGGAAGGCCCAGCACGACGTCCGTTGATCAGATCAAGCGTTCTGCTGGCACCCAGTCCGCGTAATCCAATTGTTTCGGCCCCCACGCCACCATTGCTGACATAAGCAATGGAAACCGCGGACGTAATCTGGTTGGATCCCGAAGCGGCTGTTGCCGTTTGGAGTAGTCCACCAATATCTGCAATCCCCTCGATCTTAGCATCTTCAGTGTCCAAAACGTCCATTGATACCGGGCTTGAAAAAGTGTCACGACGAATACGCGAACCCGTCGCGACGACTTCGTCTTCTTCCGTCGCACTGGTGTCAGACGTGGCGCTATCTTGTGCGTAAACCGGCGCAAACCCCAACGCAACGATTGCTGAAGTATTCAGCAATGTTTTTAAAAACAGATTGTGTTTCATGAATGTCTCCTCCTACGCATCAAAAGCCAATGCGTTCACTGTTTAGAAGAAATCATTAGGTGGAATAATTTAAACGGGTCAATGTAACCGACAGCTATCCACGTAATTTTGAATAATGCCTGTATCAATAATACAACACTAATGTAACTTATTGAAAATATTGAGTTTATTAATTATTTGTCGGTGAACATTAACACCTTTATTACGACCAGTTCATGAAACCATAGTTATGTGAACTTTGGGTGGCTTATAATTAATTCTACGGAAAGCCGTTTTCTGGACATTTAATTACAAGCGGTAATGTAAATTGCGAATTTCTTACATAAATAAAAAATCTCAACCCATCTTTCGTGTGTTCGAAATTATAGTATTTGCATGTTTAAATTTGACGTCTAGACTGCGTTTACAGACAGAGAAATACGCGAGGCCGGTTTGAGAAATTTATTCGTTTTGTTTGCTGTTGTGACGCTGCCCGCCTGTCAAATAGCTGACAACAATCAAACTGTTTCCTCTCATCCTTTTGTCGGATGTTGGGAAAGTGAAGACGGACAGTCACGAGAAGGCTGGACGATTGACCCTTCGGGTTGGCTGGTTGGGTATTCGTCCAACAGAAATGACCTTGGCGAGGTTACTTTTTTTGAACATATGCGGATCGAGCGCGGGCAGGGGGCTGATCGATTGGTTGTCTCCGGCATGAAGGGTGAACCGGTGGCGTTCACACGGGTCGAAACGGAAAATGAACAGCTCTACCGGTTCGAAAACTCCGAACACGATTTTCCGCAAGTGATTGTTTATGAGCCATCGGCAGGGCGGCTGGATGCCTGGATTTCCGCCATGGATGGTTCCAATAAAACCCCGTTTAACAAAGCGGCCTGTAAGACCTAGTTTGGTTTATTCGCAACGATCATTTTGACAGACAGAATATGCCGGTCAATCCAGATTATGGATCCACATTTGCGGTTTCGTACCGCGCCGTGCCACCCACTATATGGGCCTCAATGAAATTGAGAGTCAGATCCATAATCGTAGTTCCGTTTACAGTTCGGTCAACGCCAACACCGTGGCCACCGCCGACATCCGTATAAAAGGTATAGGGTATGCTCACCGCCTCAGCCCGCGCGGCCAGGTCCAGGGCACTTTGATAAGGAACTGTCAGATCCTGATCGCCGTGGATTGTCATGAACGGGGCTTCCATAAATTCCATAGTATCAATCAACCCCAAAGAGCCCCAATAATTGATCACGACATCCGGGTCGGGCCTTGAAAGCCCCAGATCGTTAGAGGCATAGGCCACATTGAGGACAGTGATAGCCCCCGCAGACGAGCCCCAATAAGCAAGTCGTGACATATCTAGACAATAGTCAGATTGATTGTCCTGCAACCAATTAAGCGCGACAACGGCGTCCTCAAAGGCGGCGAGGGCGGCTTCAACCTGATCAAGGTCAACATTTGGATCCGTATTATTGGCGACAAACTCATCATAGAGTGCCTGGATTTCCGGTTGCAGAACCGGGTTGTCCCGAACAAGTCGGTAACTAATCGAAACATAATTAAAGCCCTTGGCGTGTGCGGCTTCAGCCCGTACCAAATGATTTCCACCTGACCGACTACCGCCGGTAAAACCCCCGCCATGGACAAAGAAAATAGTGGGGCGATTGGCATCGCAATTGTTCGACGGTTGATGAATATCAAGCCTGAGGTCGATATCCCCACTTTCTGTCGCGCCTTTTCCGTACACCAGGTCTGTGACAATAACAGGGCCATCACTTCCACCTCCGGAGGTCGGCGGAGGCGTTGTGACAATAGGCGTGGGTGCCGAGGAAGACCCGCCGCCACAGGCCGAAAGAGCAACTATACCGGAACTCAGCAATAATAAAAAAATCGCACGTCGGATCATCTTTTTCCCCAATTTCTTTGGTCGTTATATTGGAAACGGATGAACGCAGGATTTCCGGCGGTGCTTTCCGAATTATTCTTTACCGAATGAGATTCCCAAAAACCCGGGGTCAGACGGCAGTGGTTTTGTGAGCTCTACTGAGCCGTCCAGATAATGTTGGATTTCCAGGGTCGTATAAGGGCGCTGCCAGAGCCAGGGGCGATTTGAAACGGCTTTGAGATTGGGATCGGGTGGTACTTCTTCTGTGTGAGCCAGAAAAAAAAGATCAAATCCATACTCCGTAACGGGCTGCACGGACAATAATTTCATGCCGAGTTGATTCCGGTAGTGCGCCAGCTCTTTATCGATTTCCGTCGTTCGGATTGTGATCTGGCCGATTTGCGCGCCGCCACCGAGCGGGAGATTGGGATTGCCGCCCGAAGTTCGACTTTGTCCTTCGAACGTGTGTTGTAGCAATTCGATTTGAAATCCGGCCGGATCAGATAGGTGGCACATATAACCGATATCGCGAAACTGTCTGGGTTTGCTGACGTCTAAGCCTTTGGCATTTAGCTGCGCATAGGCCATTTCGACATTGGGCAGAGTGATCCCGATTTTCCAGTAATAATCATTACGGGTGTGTTGATAGGATAATGGGCTGTCAGAAGGCGTGAAAATCAGTTGCGCGCCAATATCATCATAAAACAGGATAAGGTCGTCGTTTGAACGCTCGGACTTAAAGCCCAGTATCTCAGTGTAAAACGCCTCAAGCGAATTCGGAGCCAGGGTTCGCAGTGTAAGGATGGGTTTCAATATCTAATCGTCATCCATTTTTAGGGCGGCGATGAAGGCCGCCTGCGGGATTTCGACCTTGCCGAATTGGCGCATTTTTTTCTTACCCTTTTTCTGCTTGTCCAGCAGTTTACGCTTACGGGAGGCATCGCCGCCATAACATTTAGCGGTCACGTCTTTTCGCATGGCGGCAATCGTTTCGCGGGCAATGACTTTGCCGCCTAGAGCGGCCTGGATCGGAATTTTAAAAAGGTGACGCGGGATCAGATCTTTCAGGCGTTCACACATTTGACGCCCGCGACTTTCCGCCCGGGAGCGGTGCACCAGCATGGACAGGGCATCCACCGGATCGCCATTGACCAATATGCTCATTTTCACCAAATCGCCTTCGCGTTGGTCAATGGCCTGATAATCGAAGCTGGCATAGCCTTTTGACACAGATTTCAACCGATCATAAAAATCAAACACGACTTCATTGAGTGGCAGCTCATATTCGACCATGGCCCGCGAGCCCACATAGGACAGATTGGTCTGAACACCGCGCCGATCCTGACAAAGCTTAAGGATACCGCCTAGATATTCATCGGGCGTCATGATCGTCGCCTTGATCCACGGTTCTTCAATATGTTCAATCGCCATAACGTCCGGCATGTCGGCGGGATTATGCAATTGGATCGGATCGTCTTTCTTCATGACGAGCGTATAGACAACACTGGGCGCTGTGGTGATCAGGTCGAGATTAAATTCGCGCTCGAGGCGTTCCTGAATAATTTCAAGGTGCAGTAGCCCCAAAAAGCCACATCGAAAGCCAAAGCCGAGGGCTGCACTGGTTTCCATTTCATAAGAGAAGCTGGCATCGTTAAGACGCAGACGACCCATGGCGGCGCGCAAGTCTTCGAAATCTGCCGCATCAACCGGGAAAATCCCACAAAAAACCACGGGCTGGGCCGGCTTAAAACCCTCCAGCGGCGTTTCTGTCGGTCGCTTATCCTCGGTGATCGTGTCGCCCACGGCGGCGTCTGCAACCTCTTTGATTGAGGCGGTTAAAAAGCCGACTTCGCCTGGACCGATAGTCTTGAGGTCTTCGGGTTTGGGGCGGAAACACCCGACTTTATCAACTGTGTAGCTGGCGCCTGTATTCATGGTGCGAATGCGCATACCTTTGTGAATAGTGCCTTCCATGACACGGAACAGGACAACCACGCCCATATATGTATCGTACCAAGCATCAATCAGCATGGCTTTCAGGGGGGCTTTGGGATCCCCAAAAGCCGGAGGCGGTAATTCGGTAACGATCGCTTCGAGGACTTCGTCAATGCCGATGCCGGATTTGGCGGAGCATTCGATCGCGCCGGATGCATCGATGCCGATCACGTCTTCGATCTGGGCTTTAACCCGGTCGGGTTCTGCGGCGGGCAGATCGATTTTATTGAGAACCGGAACCAGCTCATGATCATGCTCAATCGCCTGATACACATTGGCCAGGGTCTGGGCTTCAACGCCCTGGGACGCGTCGACCACCAGGATCGACCCTTCACAGGCCGAAAGGCTGCGTGAGACCTCATAGGCGAAGTCCACATGGCCCGGCGTATCCATAAGATTGAGGATATAGGTCTCACCGTCCTTGGCTTTGTAGTCCAGGCGCACGGTTTGGGCCTTGATGGTGATGCCGCGTTCTTTCTCGATATCCATATTATCAAGGACTTGCTCGGACATCTCGCGGTCGGACAAGCCGCCCGTTGTATGAATCAGGCGGTCCGCCAAAGTCGACTTGCCATGGTCGATATGGGCGACAATTGAAAAATTTCGGATCTTGGACTGATCGATGCTCATGCGGGGCTATCTATTTTATTTCGCGCGCTTGGCAAGCAATTATGTTAGGTAGATCTATATTCATTTTATAAGGGGTTATAAATATGTGGGAATCGCGAGTTTTTGCCGGGGTCGCCATACTTTGTGTTGGGGCATGTGCGACAGCTCAATCAGAACATTACAGAACTGGATTCGGGATAAAAGAAATAGCGGTTCAAAACGCTCAATATTTTGATGTTACCGATAAGGCGGCGAAATCAGCTTTAAAACCTGTTTTCGAGAAATATGGCGATCCCAAAATTTATATTACGGGAAATATGTCCAGCGTGGATAATCCAGACCTAAGCCGACTTTATGGTGTGGGCGTCACATCTTTCAAGTTAAAGCCGCAGGGGAAAGCCTTCTGGGCTATAAAAGGTGAAAAACTTACAGGACTATTGACGCCGATTAAAACGGCTCATTTGGTTTATGAAACTGCTGATCTTACAGACCTTGAAGCCACATTGAGTTTAATCGGGGACCTTAATAAACGTGGTCAGATTTTTACTATTTTTGAACGCCAATTTGATGCGAAAGTTGTAATCACGATTAACAGGTCTGAAGATATTCCAGAATATTCGCAAATGCGTGAAATCAAATTTCCAGAACATATTGATCATTTTTGGCTTTAATATCCCCAAACGGGCGGCGGTGTATCAATAGGCTGGGTCAGATCAAATTCCGCGCGAAAATCCCGGTTAGGCCGGGCGAGGGCATAGGTGAATGTCTGACCCGGATTGACGGTAATCGTCCAGATATTGTCAACCGAGACATCCAACCCTTCACGTATAAACAGATCTTTGGAAAATGGGTCCGCCGGAAAATCCTGACGCGTGTTTGTACCCGGCGTTGCCGTTGTGCCGCCATACATGGTCACAGCATCCGGTTCCCCGTCTTCATGGCGGTGATCGTGTTTTAGCGTCAATCCGTTCTCCGAGCGCGTAATGATCCAAGTGCGAGAGCGGTTCTCACCCACATGAAGCGGGATTTTGATCTCGGTGTCAGAACAATCCCGCACATGCATGATCAGGGTTTCTTTGGCCCAGTCCGCGTCTTGAGGGTCGGTCGAGATTACATGGCCGGCAAAGGATTGGCCGCAATGGGCACTAAGATTTTCAAAAAATTTCGATTGAGCGTCGTCCGGCTGGGCATTGCAAGCCGCCAAGACTAAAACAGCCATAGATGTAAATAAAATTCGCATAGTGCTGCCTAACGCGGTGTCGCCTATATGGTCCAGAAAATTTTTAAACATTCCGGCTAAGTTTTGTGTTTAGGGTAAGTCCGGTTGATCATCACATGGGTGACTCCGGCCAAGGCAATAGTCGCCACACCTAAAATATTATAGATCATGCCAAACTCTGTCGCGCCGGATATTCGCATTAAACTGGTCACAATCTGCCAGAACCCGGCCATGAACAGGCCGAAATAGGCCCAGATCATGAGGTGCTGATGCAGAACCAGGAACTGTCGCTGTCTTTGCTTTTTATATTTTCGAATGGCCCAAAACCCCGGCAGAAGTGCGCTAAGACTGAGGATCGCAAAGGCATGAAACAGATTGGGTCGACCGCTAATGTCATACATGGACAGGGCTGACAGATTAACCGACAACATTGAGGCGACCCAGATCCGGCCGAGCCAAACATGCCGCGCATCGCCTTTTTTGCGAGACAGGACCACCGGTCCAAGACCCAAGGCCAGTAGCGCGGCGATAAAATGAAGCGCTCCCAGCGTCGTTTGCACCCAGAACGACCATTCCAACATTTCAGACATATAAAATCATATGGGTTGGACAACCGACTTTGCCAATAGGGCTCGATCAATTCACCGGAATCAAATGAGATTTTTGTAACTAGACGAACGCTATATTATAACTATAGTCCCGCGCGTGACCCTAAGGTGCACATATCATTGGCTTCTAAGCCTGTTTGCATTGGTGTTTATCGCCTTGCAATCAACGGCGATTGCCCATGCGACGCAATATACCGAAGCCTCGCACAGCCATGAAGGGCTTTTATGTGAAGTGGAAGCAATTGCCACCGAACATGACGTCATCGAACCCGCTGTTATTGATCTGCACGATCCTGAGGTTGAATTTGTAGAGCGCAATACCAGCGTGTTTGTTTCGCAGAACTATATCACGCCGCCTGGACGGGCGCCGCCGCCTCGAAGTCCACCGACCCCTTTATTTTAAACCGAAAATTCACGGCCACGCGCCGATCAATCCTGTTTGAAATAAAGATTATTATCATGAAAGCCTTTTCTTATCGTCCGCTGATTGCGGCGTCTCTTTTACTATCTTCATCACAAATCGCCTTTGCGCAGTCAGAGCCGGTTGAAGACGAAATTATTGTCACGGGTTCACCTTTGGTCCGTTCTGTGGACGAAGCCATTACGGGTGTCTCCGTCCTCGCTGGCGATGACCTGTCCGACCGATTGGCGGCAACAATCGGCGAAACCTTAAAAACTGAACCCGGTGTATCGTCCTCCTTTTTTGGTGCGGGCGCGTCCCGGCCGATCATTCGGGGGCAGGGCGGTGACCGTGTCCGGGTTCTGACCAATGGCGTTGGTTCTATTGATGCGTCGTCTGCCTCACCTGATCACGCTGTTGCAGCCGAACCCGCTCAGGCCGAACGGATCGAAGTCCTGCGCGGCGCGTCGCTCCTCCGTTACGGGTCGTCTGGGTCTGGCGGAATTGTGAATGTGATCGATGGTCGTATCCCAACCCAAGTGCCGGACGGCATTGACGGGGCCGTACGGATCGGCGCGTCTTCGGTTGATCTTGGCCGCGAAGTGGCGGCCTCGATAGATAAGGCGGTCGGTAATAATCTGGTGCTGCATCTCGACGGGACCTGGCGCAAGGCGGATAATTATTACATCCCCGGCGAAGCCGAAAGCGAGATCTTCCACGAGGCCGAAGGGCATGATGAAGAAGAGCACGAAGGTGAAGACGATCACGAAGACGAAGAAGAAGTGCCTGATACCGGCCAGCTTGAAAACTCTTTTGCTCAGTCCAAATCCATTACCGGTGGATTGTCCTATGTCGGGGATCGCGGCTTCCTTGGTTTTGCCGTCCACCGCTTTGAAAGCGATTATGGTGTGCCCGGCGGACATGGCCACGGCCACGAAGAAGAGCATGAAGACGAAGATCACAACGATGAGGACGAGCATGGCCATGAAGGTGAAGAAGAGGGCGAAGGGGGTGTTACCATCGGCCTGAAACAGACCCGTATTGATGTGAACGGCGCGCTGGATATGGACGGCTTTATCGAGAAAGTGCAGCTGTTCGGCGGCTATGCCGACTACACCCACACCGAATTTGAACCTAATGGCGAAGCCGGAACCGTCTTTGCCAATGAGGGCTATGAGGTTCGTCTGGAAGCCATTCAGCGCGAGAAAGACGGCTGGGCTGCGGCCTATGGTGTGCAGCTCCGTGACCGGGATTTCTCAGCTATTGGCGAAGAGGCCTTCGTCCCACCAACCAACACAAGACAGCTTGGTTTTTATGCTTTCCACGAAAAGGAAATTGGCGAGTTCCATCTTGAAGGCGCCGCGCGTTATGAAAATACCAAGCAGGAAAATGCGTTAACCGGCGAAGACCGAAAATTTGACCTGATCAGTCTGTCCGCGGGCGGGGATGTGCATCTGAGCGACTCTGTTCGATTGGGGGGTACAATCTTTAGAACCGAACGCGCTCCGACAACTGAGGAATTGTTCTCAAACGGTCCGCATCTGGCGACTGAGCAATTTGAATTGGGCGATCCGACCCTGGGCAAAGAAACGGCGACGGGTATTGAAGCCGCCTTTCGGCATCGCCACGATCATCACTGGCTGACAGTGAATGCGTTTTACACGGATTACAGTGATTATATCTATGAGGTCGAAACTGGCGCCGAAGAAGACGAATTACCGGTCTTTCAATTCGTCGGTCAGGACGCCAAATTCCGCGGCTTTGAGGTTCAGGCCGGGACAGATCTTGGCAAGATGGGGTCATTTGATCTATCTGCCGATGTGCTGGGCGAATATGTCCGTGCCAGCGCCGGTGGAGACGCCCTGCCGCGTATCCCGCCGCTCTCCGTCCTGGGCGGGCTGGAAGCTGAAAACGATCAGTTTAAGTTCCGTGCCGAACTGGATTATGCGGATCAGCAAATCCGATTGGCCGCTGAGGAACTGCCGACAGACGATTATGCGCTGGTTAATCTGTTCGCGACCTGGAAAGCGCCTGTGGCGGATCAAAATGTCCGCATGAGCGTGTCCGTGCTGAACCTGTTTGATAGCGAAGCTCGACAGCACACATCATTCCTTAAAGACATCGTTCCGCTCCCGGGGCGCAATGTGCGCTTTTCGATGACCGCCGCGTTTTAGGCGCTCTAAGATAATCGAGTTTTCAGCCCCCGTTTCGGCGGGGTTTTTGATCGGGTAATAGGGTTGGTTTTAGCTGTAATGAGTCGACCTTGGCGTAGGCGCGGACATTAAACCACCTGTCATCCCGGAAGGCTTTAGCCTATCCGGGATCCCGAAACTGCTGGGTTCTGTTTCTTATCGAGATCCCGGATCATCGGGCTAGGCCCTCGTCCGGGATGACATCAGGATTGGCTTAGCGGGTATTACAAATCTTGATCGGATAGTCCGGATACGGAATTGCCTTCCCATTGAATTTCAATTCGCTTTTGAGATAATGTGATTTAAACAGATTGAGGGAAGAGAGCTTACTTCGTCGATTGCGGCCTTCCGCTAATAGGCAAACTTACTAAGGTGCCTTCCGGAGAAGCGCGGCAATCGGGCCTTCGCCAAAAAGGCTAACCTCCTTGAAACACCAATCGGTTCTTCCACAAAAACTTGCCGTCAAAGGTCATAGC
>JAHDDX010000047.1 GCA_020629135.1 Hellea sp. | reverse complement strand
TTTGCGATAGCGGCGAGTCGTCGTCCAACAGCATTAAATATTCACGGTAAACAATTGCGCCTGGATTTTCCATGGCGCCAAATGCGTAGTCCGGTGCCGCAATCAGATCCATTTTCTCATAAGGGTAAGCAATGCCGAAATAGGCTTCAAGCGCCTCTAAAATACCGGCCGTGTTTCGAAGTCCGTATTCAATTTGATCCCCTGAACCTTTGGCGGTGATACCGCGAAGTTTAATCGGGCGCTCTCTGACCTCGGTCGGCGGCAGGTCCGCATATTCGACCACATCATAAGGTCCAGCACCAAATGCAATCAGATAGGTTGGCAGAGGGCGCGTCTTTGCAAAACTATGTTTGACCCAGCCCTCGCCCACATCTTCGCGGCCAGTTTCCGGCGTGTTAGCAAACACGAAATCTTCGTCGGGCGCCGTGATTGACACGGTAAAAGGGACTTTGAATCGCGGCTCATCAAAACTCGGGAAAGCTTCACGGGCACCCAGCGGTTCGAATTGGGTCACGACATAGGCGTCGTCCCCGCGTACGACCTTATAGGCCGAGTTCAGGGCCAAATTATAAGGCGTTGAATATGGAATACGAAGGGTCAACGGTCCTGCTGGAATCGAAGTTTCACTTTCCAGCCTCGCGATACCGGACGGGGCCTCGGTTCCGTCCAACTCGGTAAAGCTTAATTCAATTGTTTCACCATTTGTCAGAGACGCTGTCGCACCTGAAACGGTCATGTTCTTCCCGTGTAACCAGATACGATCTGTTTGTTGATTGACTTTGACGTCAATTTCAACAACGCCCGTGAAATTGGCGTCGTCGGGGTTCATCACGAGATCCAATCGATAAGCGGTTGGTATCACATTATCGCCCAGCATAGCGTGCGGTATGGATTCTTCGTGAACAAGCTTCTCAGACTCGCCAGATGTTTGTGAGCAAGACCCAAGTAATAATGCGGACATTGTCGCAGCAATTATGGTTTTAGAATAATTTGTCATGGCGCTCTCAATTGAAAATTTATATGCGACTTACCTAAAGCCGTCATTAATATTTACAATGACGAATTGGGGCCGACTTTTGCCTGCATCGACATGCATTTTAGCTTTTAATTGTGGAGAATAAGGTTTAGGGGCTAGCGGGTTATACTATAACGCTGAATATCATCAGGACCTATGACTGAAGAAGCTGTCAAATCTAAGGCCGATTATATAGAGCCAACACGGCGGGGGCGCCCTGGGCGACTACCACCTGAGGATTCGGCCCGCATAACGCGCCGTATAACGACACTGGCCGTTCTAATGGGATTGGTTTTTGCAATTACGAAATTCTTTGTCTGGCGCGAGACCCATTCGGTTGGCATTTTAAGCACGCTGGTGCATTCAGCACTCGACCTGTTTGGAGCCATTTCGAGCTTTATCGCTGTGCGCTATGCCGCAAGACCACCTGATGACAATTATAGATTTGGGCGCGGCAAAGCAGAAAGCTTTTCCGCCGTATTCCAGGTTTGCCTCATAATATTCGCAGCCTTCCACCTGCTTGAAGCCTGTTATGAACGCTTTATGTCACCGACACAGGTTGAGCAAAGTGGGTTTGCGATCGCCATACTTATTATCCTTGTTGGTCTTACCATTTGGCTGATTATAGCGCAGAGCTGGGCCATCAGGGCGACAGGATCAATCGCCGTGCGCGGCGACCGGGCACATTATATCGCCGACATGTTTGCCAATATCATCGTCATTATTGGTTTGCTTTTGACCAGTTTTACGCCGTTTTTGCGGGCTGACGCTCTGGTTGGCATTTTGATGTCTCTTTGGCTGTTCTGGACCGCTTTTCGCGTGGCCAGCCTGGCTTGGGCACAATTAATGGATCAGGAACTCCCTGAGGCAGAACGAGACCTATTGATCAAGCTCGCTCTGGAAGACCCGCGGGTTAAAGCCGTACACGATTTGCGCACCCGAGCCTCCGGGCCCCATGTGCATGTACAAATGCGATTAAATCTGGATAGTCATCTATCACTTGAAGACGCCCATGATATTGTTATCGCGGCCGAACAACGTATGATGATGAAATATAAAGCGGCTGACATTCATATCCACCCTCACCCTCTTGGCTGTCACGAAACTCATGGCAATGTGCGGTTTCGATCGCAAAGTTAAGAATTCCTTACCGCTTAATCGACTAAGTTGAAATAATGCGCACACTGTACCACTGGCCGTTGGATCCCGCTTCCCGTCAAGCCCGAATTGCGCTTGGTGAAAAGAAACTGAAATTCAGACTCGAGCCGATTAATCCCTGGTCAATTTCTGAAAAATATTTGGCCCTTAGTCCCGAAGGGACGCCGCCGACCTTGGTCGAAGCAACGCCGGACGGTCAAATCGTCATTACGGGTGTTCGGGCAATTTCTGAATATGTTGAAGATACGACTTCGCGCCATCCAATTTTGGGACCAACGCCGCGTGATCGGGCTGAAGCCCGTCGGCTCTGCAGCTGGTTCGATGAAAAATTCACCCAGGAAGTCAACGCCTATCTGCTTCATGAAAAGGTTGAAAAAATTGTGACAGGCGGCGGAAATCCGGACACGGCAATTTTACGGGCCGGGCGGGATCACCTGAATTTTCATCTGGAATATATGGTCTGGCTTCTGGAACAACGGCCCTGGTTGGCGGGGCATGATTTCTCCATGGCCGACATCGCAGCCGGCGCACATTTATCCTGCCTGGACTTCCTTGGGGAAGTTCACTGGAAAAACTGGCCCCGTCTAAAAGAATGGTATCAGAAGTTTAAGTCACGCCCGAGCGTAAGGCCAATATTGGCTGACCGGGTCCCAGGCTTAACCCCGCCCCGCTATTATGCGGATCTGGATTTCTAGCGATGTCGACCCTGTCAAAACGGGTATTACAACGCATTGATAAGCTCGGCTTTATCGGTCCCTTTATCGCTAATACTCAGGATACGCCCAAGCTCCAAGCCTTACGCCTGTCTCATTTTATTGGCTCCGGTTATCACGGCACTATGAATTGGATGGCCGAGACCGAACAAAGGCGAGTTCATCCCAATCAAATGTGGCCCGAAGCCCGGACCGCTATTTTGCTCGGGATGAATTATGGGCCAGACATTGATCCGTTGATCACGCTGGATCAATCTGACAAAGCCACGATTTCAGTTTACGCTCGTAACAAAGATTACCATGATTTGATGAAAGGCCGGCTCAAAGAAATCGCTGGCCTAATCGCCCACGAACATGAAGCTGAGGTCAAAGTCTTTGTCGATACGGCACCATTGATGGAAAAACCATTGGCCCAGCTTGCGGGCCTGGGTTGGCAAGGTAAGCATACTAATCTGGTAAACCGTGACTACGGGTCCTGGTTGTTTATCGGATCCATCCTGACCGACGTTGAACTTACGCCGACCAAAAGCGAAATCGATCATTGCGGGTCTTGTCGTGCCTGCCTGGATATATGTCCAACCGATGCGTTTCCAACCTCATATCAATTGGATGCCAGGCGCTGCATTTCCTACCTAACGATCGAGCATGCTGGCCCAATAGATCATGAGTTACGAGCCCAGATGGGCAATCGGATTTACGGCTGCGATGATTGCCTGGCCGTTTGTCCCTGGAACAAATTCGCAAAGACCGCATCTGAAATTAAGCTCAAAGCCCGTGAAGACTTAAATGCGCCTACACTAACCGAACTTTGCCAATTGGATGAAACCGGATTTCGAACATTGTTTTCAGGGTCCCCTATTAAACGGATTGGATGGCACCGATTTATACGCAATGTTTTATACGCGATCGGAAATAGTAAAAATCCTGACCTTATAGACGTTGCGCGATCGCATCTTGACTCTTCTGATCCTGTCGTCAAAGAGGCGGCCGAATGGGCAATCGCCCGAATAACACATTGAAGCTATTATGACACCAACTCAGGACTTATACGCAACGCTCGCCGGCATAGTCGTCTGTGCCTTGATCGGACTTTTTTCCTACCGTCAGCACTTCAAAAAACGCGACACTTTAAAAGCGCCATTGATTCCCTGGATCATTTTTACGATGGCCAGTATTGCGACCGCTTTCATGCTAATGGTTCATTTGGCTAATCTCATGGGATTGGAAACCGGACGCTAATTTATCGATATTTGATAATTAACTATTGTTTTTCGGTAATTTTTTTATATAGTCCTCTCCGACGAGGGAGAAGTCATGTTAGAAATTACGAATATTCATAAACGCTTCGGCGAAGTTCATGCACTTAAAAATGTGTCATTAAACCTTAATGCTGGCCTATTTGGATTATTGGGCCCCAATGGCGCCGGGAAATCGACTTTGATGCGGACCCTTGCTACATTGCAAGCGCCGGATGAAGGCAAAATCACATTTAACGGCGAAGATATAGTCGCCAATCCGAATAGTGTCCGTCAGGTCCTGGGCTACCTGCCTCAAGACTTTGGTGTCTATCCTCGCATGAGCGCTGAAGCTCTATTGGATCATATCGGCGTCCTGAAAGGATTGACCAATAAATCTGAACGCCGCCAACAAATAGTTGAGCTGCTTGAACAGATTAATCTCACGAAATTCAAAAGCGCCCCTGTCAGCACATATTCCGGGGGAATGAAACAACGGTTTGGCGTCGCCCAGGCAATGTTAGGGGATCCTAAAATCCTGATCGTTGATGAACCAACAGCGGGTCTTGACCCGGAAGAACGACAGCGTTTCCTCAACCTGCTCAGTGAAGCCGGCGAAGACAAAATCATCATATTGTCCACCCACATCGTTGAAGATGTCCGCGATCTATGTCCGGATATGGCGATTATGGGCGAAGGGGAAATTGTTGCTCGCGGCGCGCCCGAAGCTCTGATTGATAGAATCAGAAAACATGTCTGGCGTAAAACTATCGACAAAGATCAGGTCGACCTCATGAAAGACAAATATAATGTGCTGTCTACCCGTCTTTTGATGGGCAAGGTTGTTGTTACAGTTTTGGCCGACGGAAAACCTGAGGCCGGATTTAAACAATCTGATCCAAAGCTTGAAGACGCCTATTTTGCTCACCTGAAACGTTTGGTGTAGAGGCTGCAATGTTCTGGAAGCTATTAAAGTTTGAACTTTCGCTCCAGACCCGCCAGATCGGGTTCTGGGTTACAATGATTATTATGGCTCTGGTGGGTTTCCTGGCCATGTCAGTAGACTGGGTCACAATTTCGGTCGAAGGTGGTGAACGAGTTAAAAACAATGGATCCATGACCATTGCGGCTCAGATATCTATTGTCAGTCTGTTTTCAATCTTTTTTGGCGCCGTCTTCGTCGTAACAGGTGTTATGCGCGACGAAGTGCATAAGACATTGGAGGTCGTACACTCGACACCTGTAAAAACCAATGAAATGACTTCGGCCCGTATGATCGGTGTCTGGATTACGACATTTTTGTGCATTTCCGCAGCTGTAATCGGCCTATTTGCGGGTCAATTGGCCCCTTGGGCGGACAAAGACAGTTTTGGTCCTATTAATCCTGTTTACTTTCTGCATCCGCTTATAATCTTTGTTTTGCTCAATGCCTTATTTGTATCGGGCCTATATACAGCAGTTGCGGCTTTCACACGTAATCGGGCGATCGTTTATGTCAGTGCGGTGGCCGTTTTGATGCTGTATTTTGTTGCTAACCTCTTGGTTGGAAATGACGCACCTAAATGGGTGACATCGTTAGTCGATCCATTCGGAACAAATGCCTTGGTTGAAACAACCGAATTTTGGCCTGCGGACGAACAAAATACGCGCCTCACGCCCCTAAACGGATATGTCGGATTAAATCGCTTGGTTTGGGGCATAATAACGGTAGGAATATTTGCGGCCGTATTTCGCATGTTCAAGCGCGGCTTGATTGGACGTAAAGTCAAGAACCTGGCCGAAGACGTTACGCCTGATATTAGACGTGGTCATGTGAAAGCAGTCCCCACTTCATTCGGCCCCACAGATACGATCAAAACGTTTATAGCTCGAATAAAGCACGAATATTTGGCGACCGTTCGCTCAATTCCATTTTACATTTTGATGGGCATTGCTTTGGTCTTGTTTACGATCACAGTGGCAGCCTCACAATTTTTAGCACCGGACCCCACCCTTCCTACAAGCCGTCAAATGGCGGCAACGGTGATTGGCAGCTTCGGACTGACGATGATCCTGATCATTATCTTTTTCAGTGGCGAAATCGTCTGGCGAGATAAGGTCAACGGTATCAACGAAATCGTGGACGCCAGCCCTGTTAAGAACGCCCCGATGCTGTTTGCCAAATGGTTGGCGTTAGTTGGCGCAATTTTCACGCTGATCATTTTTGCAATGATTATTGGAATGATCGCACAAATGATTCTAGGCGACGTTCCTGTCAATCCTATGACCTATATCAAGTTTGGGCTTTTCAATGTGGGTGCGGGATTTGCTTTAATGGCATTTCTGGCCCTGTTTATTCAAAACTTTATGCCAAATCGGATTGTCGGCATGTTTGCGACCGCCGCTGTGCTCATTTTCTTCATCGGATTCGTCGAGAACTTGCCATTTTTCCATCCTCTGATGAATTATGGCACTTTAAACGCTGGAAGCCTATCCGAGCTCAATGGATATAATGACCTGACCCAGTTTAAATGGTTTGGTCTGCATTGGAGCCTGCTCGCCGGTATCTTTGCAACGCTTTCTATCTGGCTGTGGCGTCGAGGGCTTCAAACCTCACTTATCCACCGCGTGAAAACGCTTAGCAAACGCATGTCGCCCATTTCCATCTTGGTCGGCGCAGGTCTGTTAGGTGGATTCCTGTTTACGAATTTCACGATCTTCAACGCCTATAAAGACAATAATTTTCGGAACAAAAAGCAACAAGAATTGCGAACCGTAAAATATGAAAAATTATTCAAGGAACTCTATGATCGTCCGGTCGCTAAAATTCGCGAAGTTGAGGCCGATGTTCAAATTTATCCGTCAAAACGTGAAGCCGTTGTCAAAGGCCAATATCTGATCGAAAACACGACCGATGCACCGCTAGAAGAAATATTCGTCAACCTCCCGACCGCGCATGAGGAGGACATCCGACTGCTTGAGATCGCGGGCACAAAACGATCCACCACTCGGAAAGATATCCAAGCCATTGAAGATTTTGGTTACTGGGTTTTTGATTTTGACACACCGCTTGCTCCGGGCGAAATGACGACCGTTAATTTCGAAACTTTTTTCCATGCGCCAAAGCTGGCAGATGGCAGTGTCGTTCGAAGAAATGGGACATTTGTAAATAATTTCCAGGTTATGCCATTTATGGAAATCGAACCCAATTGGATGCAAAATCCGGACAAACGTCGCAAATATGACCTGCCGGAACTGCCAAAGAAAGCCGATCAGGGTTCAAATACAGCACGTCAATCCAACTTCGTGACCCGGTCCGCTGACTATGTAGATTTCAAAGCCCGGGTTTGCACGGACGCCGACCAAATCCCGATCGCGCCGGGCCGAATGATCGAAGAGAAGCATTCTGACAATCGTCACTGCCGAACCTATGAGGCGATCAATCCGATCCTGAACTTCTTCTCATTCTTATCCGCAGATTACGCCGTGAAAGAGGATGTATGGAAAAACCCAAATGGCCGGGATGTGGATCTGGCAATCTATCACCATGCGCCGCATGACTATAATGTGGATCTGATGATCCAGGCATCCAAAGACGCGCTGACGACCTTCACGGAAACTTTTGGACCCTATCAATATAATCAGGTTCGGATCATGGAGTTTCCGCATGCGAGTTTCGCGCAAGCCTTTGCCGGAACAATTCCGTTTTCAGAAAATATCGGTTTTGTCCGAAAGCCCGGTGACCCGGATGACAATAAAAGCATTGATCTGGCCACCTATGTCACCATGCATGAAATTGGGCACCAATGGTTTGCGCATCAAATTGTTCCGGCAGATACCAAAGGCTTTAATGTCCTGTCCGAAGGCCTGACCGAAAATGCGGCATTAACCGCCTATGAGGAATCTTTGGGCTGGCAGAAAGCCAGACGCCTTTTAGAAAAGCGCGCCATTGAAAGCTATTTGCTGAACCGGGCGGTTGAAAAAGATGACGAGCCAGCCCTGGCCAATGCGGGTAATCAGCAATATCTCGTTTATAATAAGGCCAATTGGGTGTTCTGGGGCCTCAAGCATTATATAGGCTATGATGAAATGCAGGGCGCCATTCGGGCCTTCCTCCAAGAATATGGATCCAAAGGCCCGTCATATCCAACAACCCATCAGTTAATTGATCACTTGCGCGCCGCGGCTCCTGCGGATTACCAGCAACTCATCACCGATTACTGGGAACGTATTACGTTTTGGGAATTATCGATCGATGATAGCGCGGAAATGACAAATGAAAATGGCCAGTACAAGGTCACGTTCACCGCAAAGGTGGATAAAAAAATCGCCTCTGAAGAGACTGGCAAAGAAACCTCCGTCACAGAAATGGATGACGAGTCTCTGAACGAATGGGTTGAAATCGGGTTTTTTGACAAAAACCCCAAAGAAACTCTGGGTGATGCATGGCTCAAATTAGAGCGGGTGCGGTTATCTGACCTCGAGACTGAATTGTCTTTCAGTCTGGATAAGGAACCATCCCACATCCAAATCGACCCGCGACGCCTCCTAATGGAACGCAATGTCGATGATAATATCCGCGAGATTAAAAACGCGGGAGATACATAAATGAGTGAGACATGTCCTTTAACCTTCATCCAGATCTGGTCCGCGACGGCATAGATCTGGGTCAACTTCCCTTATGCCGCATCCTTTTAATCAATGATGCGAATTATCCCTGGTTTGTCCTGGTGCCGCAACGGCGCAATATCCGAGATATGATAGATTTAACTGAAGACGACTACACGCAACTTTACCAGGAAAGCCGCCTGTTTAGCCAAATGCTTATGATTGCTTTTAAAGGCGACAAATTAAATGTCGCGGCATTAGGGAATGTCACACCGCAGCTGCATGTCCATCATATCGTCCGCTATCATGATGACATTGCCTGGCCTGGCCCTATCTGGGGCAAACACCCAGCCAAACCTTATTCTCCAGAACAAATCGAAGGCATTCGTCAGAAAATAAAAGGCGCGCTTTACGCTATTCCAGCTTAGCTCGTCTTAAGCGACCGAAAGCTGCCCCGTATAACCATGCTCGCGCAATATGGATAAGGCGTTTAAATAGGCTTCAGGTCGGTGGATGTTTAATCGAGAGCGTGCCGCTTCCAATGGCTCTTCAAGCAAGCTTGGAATATGCTCAGCGGCAATGTCTTTGGCGAGCTTCCCGTTTCGTTTCCCTTCCCATATTGCGTCCATTACGCGAGCATGGCGAGGTGAATTTTTAGACAAATCCCGTCCCCCAATAAACGAAATAAACATCGCTCCAAATCCGCCATGTTGACTATAAGAAAAAGCCAGAACAGATGTTTCGCCTAATTGATCCCGGCCGTAACCGGTTAAAACATGAAACAGATCATGCGTATCGCGTCGACGCTCCGCATAATATTCTAAATCATCTTCGAAACGATCATGCCCGGACCACCATTTTTCGCTTTCTTCGACGAGCCCCGCCGCAGTCAATCCTTCTCTTTCCATAAAGGCCAAATAGGCCCGCCCGACAGAGTTTTCAGGTAATTTTCGCAAGGCATCGTGATCATCCAAAAGTTCGGGAAGGTCGCGACGCTCTTCTATGCGGGCACGACCATTATCAGTTTTGACAAAACGGCGCAGATCTCGCTCTAAAGAATTGCCGCTCAGCGCTTCCATAATGTGGAACACCTGATCAGTGGCTTCATTATCCGCAAGCAATACTTTCATATGCTTCATGGCCTTAATCGGGCGAATACGGGGTTTAACGCGGGCTGGATCGATATTGAGAGTCATAGTGACCTTATATACCAAATTCAGGTTAAATAAATATATCTTGCTGAATATGCTTTATGCAGTGTTGTGAGGAGAATTAAAAAGGCGTTAGATTCTGTCCACGCATCTTGCGCTCATATTCTAATCAATTAAATGAAAAACGATAAATTTTAATTGGAGCACATTATGCGCAATATCCTCTTGGCAGGTGCCGCTGGCGCAGTTCTGGCACTCGCCCCGACGGCCCTCTCGCAATCTCAATTCCGGCCGGTATCCACCGTTGGACAAAGCAATGCTTTGACGATGGATCAAAACCGTGGCGTCCTGACGATGGCCCCCTTACTCGAGCGGGTGTCCCCCGCAGTTGTCAGCATTCAAACTCAGGGCAAATCAATCAAGGATAATCTGTCCGATGATCAGGCCGAATTGTTTGAACGCTTTTTTGGTCGTCCGATGCCCGAACAACGCCAGCGCGGCGGAATGGGCTCTGGCGTTATCGTAGATGCCGGCGACGGTCTAATTCTAACCAATCACCATGTCGTGGATAATGCGGAAGAAATTCGCGTCACTTTGCTCGACAAACGCGAACTCGTTGCCGAACTGGTTGGCGGAGATGAAAAAACAGATATTGCGGTTTTGAAAATTAAAGCCGACGACCTGACCGAAATTTCATTCGCTCGCGACGATTCCACTCGCGTGGGCGACTATGTTATCGCTATTGGGAACCCGTTTGGCCTGGGCCATACCGTTACGTCCGGCATTGTGAGCGCTCTCGGCCGCGACCTGCGTTCAGGCGAAAACTATCAAGACTTTATCCAGACGGATGCCTCAATCAATCCCGGTAATTCCGGTGGTGCTCTAGTCAATTCCAAAGGCGAGCTTATTGGGATCAACTCGGCGATTATCTCGCGTTCCGGCGGTAATAATGGCATCGGTTTTGCGGTCCCTGTTAAAATGGCTAAAGGCGTGATGAACCAATTAGTGTCCTACGGCGAAGTCCGTCGCGGGCGTATTGGTGTTTTGATCAAAGATATCTCACCAGACGACAAAGATGCCTTTGATCTGCCGACATTAGAAGGCGCCTGGGTCAATAATGTTACGGCCGACAGCCCCGCCGAGAAGGCCGGTCTTGAACCCGGGGATATCATTATCGGATTTAACGGAGAAGATATCCGCGACGCATCTGATATTCGTAATGCTGTGGGGTTAATTGAACCGGGCACCCGGACCGATCTCACTTATCTGCGTGACGGACGCCGCCGCACAACCCGTATCCTGATCGAAGCCCATGAAGATGAAACAAAGGTCCTCGACGAAAAGGCAGCAGACGATATTCCAGCCATGGAAAGTTTCTCTGGCGCTTCTATCACGCCGATCCCTGATGATCTAAAACCGCGTGGCGGTGATGATGGTGTGCTTGTCGCTTCGGTCGAACGCGGCTCAAAGGCCTATCGTTCAGGCCTGGCAAAAGGCGACATAATTCGCAAGGTTGGCCGCACTGAAGTGGCAAATCTGTCAGAATTTGAAAACGCCATTAAAGGCAAAGATGGACCCCTTGCCCTGACCATAGAACGCAATGGCAATAATTTGTTCCTGGCCGTTCGCTAATCAAATTCAAGCCCGGTTTATCCGGGCTTATTTTTTGACAAATTTAATGACGAAACGATCGGTTTTGCGGCGGATCGATTTGTCGAACACCTGAACCAGCCGGTCATCATCGGCGTTACGCAATACGTCACTTTCCGCGTAAACTTCTAATCCGTGTTTAGCGGCTAAGTCCTTGATGATTTTTTCTGATATCCGGTGGGTATCCCCGCCAGTTGTCGACGGGGCATCAATCGGCGCGCTATGATCAATGGCAATGAACTTACCACCCGGTTTTAGCATGTCTGCGATTTTAGAAAACGAGGTATCCGGTGTTCCAAACACGCCCGGCTCCTCATCATCCGGCGTCCACCAAAGCTCATGTGGACCAAGGACCCATGTCACCACATCCACAGTTCCGTCCGGTGCCATATCTCCATCAAAAGTCGTTTTAGCATAGGTCACATTGGATAAGCGGCCATCTTTGAACCGTTCTTCCAATCCATCCTTGATAAAACTGTCAAACTGAGCCGGGTTTTGCATGTAAACCCGGCCCGTCTCACCGACGACTTTTGAATAAAGCTCGGTATAAAAACCCGCTCCTGCCTCCATATCAACGACGGTCATTCCGGGCTTGATTGCCATAAACTCCAAAACCTCTTTGGATTTGCGAACTTCGTACATTTCAAAATCTTTTTCAGGGCGATCATCGGCAACAAAGACGCTGGCATAATCAAAGGCTAGGTCCGGCGGCGTTGTTTCCGAAATTGTTGAACAAGACGCTAGAAACACGCCGGTCAATAAAAGTGTTGAAAGTTTTTTCATTTTGTCTCTCCTTTTGATAAGGAGACTAACCCCGAGACCGCACAAACACCATGACCTAGGAATTACACCTTGGTAAGATCGGTGATTGATCGGACGACCTCAGCATTAATAATATTTTTAACGGCGCGACACATCCAGTTGATTTTAACGCCCCCTAAGTCCCGGTAAATCTCACGTAATTGTGTGTGACGTCGTGCAAAAATTAGGCTAGATCGGCGGCATGAATGAATTGCTTGATCACACAAAGTTCAAAGACCCCAAGATCACAGCCAAGGGGGAAATCCGGGCGTCTGTTGCCTTTGATACGCTTAAGACGCTATGGTTTAATACGGGCAGTCTTTGCAATATTGAATGCGCCAATTGTTATATTGCAAGTTCCCCAACCGCCGATCATTTTGTTTACCTGACCCCTGACGACATGGCGCCTTACCTTGATGAAATAGAGGCATTGGGTCATGGCGAAATTGAAATCGGATTTACCGGCGGGGAACCGATGATGAACCCGCATATTTTGCAAATGTCAGACATGGCCATGGCGCGCGGACATCAACTCCTGATCCTGACAAATGCTATGAAACCCCTTATGCGCCCGCGGGTTCAAAAAGGGCTGCTGGACTTAAAAAACCGCTTTCCAAACCAACTCATTCTGCGGGTGAGTCTGGACCATTTCACCGCCGCCGAACATGATAAAGAACGCGGCGACGGCAGTTTTGATATCGCGATGAATGGGATGAACTGGCTGTCGGAAAACGGGTTTACAATCCATATTGCCGGACGATCAATATTCAGCGAAACGGAAGTCCAGGCCAGAGAAGGCTTTGCCAAGCTGATCGCTCAGAATAACTGGCGAATAGATGCCAAAAACCCTATGGAACTGGTCCTGTTTCCAGAAATGGATGAAACCGTTGACGTGCCGGAAATCACCACAGATTGCTGGGGTATTCTGGACATTCATCCAGACAGCATGATGTGCGCGACAAGCCGCATGATCGTCCGTCGCAAAGGCGAGGACATTCCGGCGGTTCTGGCGTGCACCTTATTGTGGGATGATCCGCAATTTGAAATGTCAAAAACCTTAACCGATGCCCGATCGCCCGTCTCGCTTAACCATCCGCATTGTGCGAAGTTTTGCGTACTCGGCGGGGCCAGTTGTTCAGGGTAATTGGGTTAATTAGCAAACTCGCTAACCCCAACAGACGATTCCAGGAATTCATCCAAGGCGTCAAATAATTCGACTCTATTCTCCTGGTTCGACAAATAGTGATCTTCATCTTTGAATTCGATTGCGGTGACTTTTGCGTCGCTTTTCTTCAAAGCAGATTTCATTCGCCTGAATTGATCAAAATGAACACTGTTATCCAACGTCCCATGAACCATTAAAATCGGTCCACTCATCTCGTCCGCCCGTTTTACTGGCGAATTTTCTTTGACATCATCTTTACTGTCAAAACCCTTTAAAAATCCGCGGGCTGTCAGCTTTCCAAATCGATATTTTTTCATATCGTTGATCAGGTCCTGGAGATCCGTAACACCTGCAATTGAAATGGTGCATGCATATAATTCCGGGTTCTTAATCTTGCCGATTAACGCCGCATAACCACCATATGACCACCCGGCAATGCAGGTGCGTGACGGATCTGCATATCCCTTTTCAAATAACCAACGTGTGCCGTCTTCGACGTCTTCCTGCATTAACACCCAATTATCCCGGCCCGCCTCTTCAAACTCTTTACCGTATCCGATTGATCCCCTGAAATTCATCTGTAAGACGGCGAATCCGCGGGTTGCAAAATATTGTGCTAAATAATCAAATCGTTTGCTGTCACGAGCATAAGGTCCGCCATGTGGCAACACGATGAATGGGACTTTGTCTAACCCGCCACTTTCATCGACCTTACGAGGAAGCGTAACAAAAGCAGGTATTTTCTTGCCGTCTCTGGCTTTGTAGCGCACAGACTGTACGCTTCCAAGCTGATCCGGAGTCAATCCAGGGTAGTTCGCTGTGATCAAAGAAACTTGCCCGTTGGCTGGTGTCGCCACAAATATTCCTCCCGGATCGCTTGGACTGCTGATTTTTAATACAACCTTTGAGTAATCTTTGTTGCTATCGATATAATCTACCGCATACCCGGGATAGTTTTGGCGAATGTTTTCCAATGCACTTTCTCGTGTGCCAAACAATTCCGTTTCATCGTTATCTGAAACATATCTCGCGCCAACGATTTCAGATCCGTCACTACTTTTGACAATTCCGGATACATCATAGTCATCATTGTGGAATAATTTGCGCGTAATTTTCTTCTGACCAAGATCGTATATATAAAGCCCTCGGGTATCTTTACCATTATACCGACCCACAATTAATTCGTTGGGATCAGACGTAAAACCAAAAATGGACTCGTCAGGCTCTAACCCGGGATATTTGTCATACGAGTTCCAATCTTCGCTATTCGCGTCACGAATTAAAAGTGTCCAATTCTCGCGGCTGGAATCTTTAAGTCCCTGACCGATACGGATTTCACCCCGTAGATCTGTATACCAGCTCTGAATGGTTTCTCGCCCGCGACGTAGCATCGAATAGTTGCCCGTGCGAACATTCACTTTCTGAACATCAGGAGCGACAACATTTTCATCTGAAAAACTCATCAAAATGTGATCAGGATCATTTGGTAACATATCAATCACATGATTATTAAACTGTCGAAAAAAACTGGTCTTCTCCAATCGAGACCCTGTCGTTCGCCTATTATTAGGCTCAATCAGAATTGAGCCCTTTTTTTGGTTCACATCGAGTGTGTATATATGCCCTGTACTAATCGGTGTACCCTGAACCTTCTGACTTTGCCAAATACTCGCCAGAACAACATCATCATTTGCCCATCTGATCCATTGTGGTTTTACGCCTTTAGACAATGGCGCAACTATTGGCTGATTTGATCCAGATTGTATTGCAAAAACGCCCAGTTTATATTCACCACCAACATTGACAAAGGCCGCTAACCGGTTGCCATCCGGAGAAATCGCTGCGTCATGAATTTTTGGAAGTTGCCCGAAATTCTTAGCATCTGAACTGGCCGAAGCGAAAGACACGCCCGAAGTCAGATAAACTAAAACAATCAAACCAATTTGACACAAAATACGCATAGATCCCTCATTCTTTTGCGCTAAGCAAAGCGCAATGAACTGGTATCACCCGGATGTTATCGCGTAAAGTGTTTAGACAGTTTCAGGCCCTGAGATTGATAATGCGAGCCGTTTTCGCCGTATAGGGTTTCAGGCGTGCTGACCATGGGTTCAAACACCAATTTAGCCACAGGTTGACCGTGTCGCAAGATAAACGGTACGTCCCTGCCCCGCACCTCCAGGACGGCCCTGGATCCACTACCTTTCGCCCCCAATCCAAACCCAGGATCGAAAAACCCGGCATAGTGCGCGCGAAATTCACCGATTTCAGGCGCAATAGGTGCCATTTCAGCCGCTTCGTTTTTGGGGATACTGACGGCTTCTTTCGATACAAGTATATAAAATTCCTGCGGATCAAGAATGAGCTGATTGTCCCGCGCCCGGATGGGTTCCCAAAAATCCAGCGCCTTGTGTGCGCCAACGCCGTTGACGTCGACCAGCCCGGAATGCCGCCGCGCCCGCCAGCCAATTATGCCGTCCGGGTCCGCACTACCCTCAAGATCAATACTGACCGTTTGAGATCGTAGAATTTGTGTCTCGCCCGCGCGGAATCGAATTTGAACCAATCGATCCCCTGGCCGCACAAGGACCGAGAAGGTACGCGGCGCAATCTCGACATAAAGCGGGCCTGAATAATTGTTCGGGATGGTTTCAAAAGCTTCGGCACCATCACAAATGACGCGCGTAAACACATCCAGACGTCCGGTTGAACTCTTCGGATTTGCGGCCGCGCTAATGGTTTCTGATAAATTCAGGCTTTCCTGCAAAGGGACCAGGTAAATACATCCGGTTTCCAGCACAGCCCCTTCGGAAAGATCAATTTTGTGAGTCACAACGCGGCTCAGTTGATCGGCCACGGTTTGTCCGGCACCTGGCAAAAAACTGGCCCGAAGCCGATAGGCGACCTTGCCCAAGCGGAGATCCAGACTGGCTGGCTGAATCTGCCCCTCCAGTAAAGGAGAATCAGCCTGTATCTGGCCGCTATCGACCAGATCTTTAATATCCTGTTCCGGTAAGATTCCCTGTGTCATTGAAATTTCCTAGCACGCCCTTCGCCTCACGCAAGAATGAACTGTCTTTTTCCATAGAGAACTGGATAAGAGGGTTGCACAAAGTGTCAAACTCAGTGAAGGTGATGCTTACTTGTTCGACACGGGAGAGGGTTTGGATGTACGAGCAGAAAACCAAAGATGTGGTGGTCCGGGTTGAACCAGATTTTCTCGACGAGCAATCCTCGCCGGCCGATCACCGTTTCATCTGGGCCTATACAGTCGAAATTGAGAACCAATCCGCTATTGACCTTCAGGTTGTAGAGCGTTTCTGGAAAATCGCAGACAGCCGCGGCCAGGTACAAGAAGTACGCGGCGCCGGTGTTGTCGGCGAACAACCCGTGTTAAAACCCGGCGAAACCTTTCGCTATACTTCCGGTGCGCCTTTGACCGCGCCGTCCGGCATGATGCTCGGCAATTACTATATGGAAACCCCGGACGGGGATCGTTTTGCCGTGGAAATTCCGGCCTTCCTGCTCGATAGCCCCCACGAACCCGCCTTTTTGAATTAATCAAAAAAAAATGCCTCCACAAGGTGGAGGCAGTTTGATCATTGTGAAAAACGGAGGTGGGAGTAGTCCGTTCGTCGGGAAATAGAGTTGGTAACTCAATTCATTTTCATTGTTGCAAACCCCATGCCAGAAAATTGGGCGCGCTTTGGCTGATATCTGACACCTAAATGGGTCCTGACTGTACCATCTTGAAACAATCTGTTTCGATCTGACACGGATTTAGCGATATCCGGACGGGTTCTGCCCCTTATAAGGCTGGTGGTCATAGCGCGAATCCACGGCGTAACCCTGAGCCTTTAGAAAGCCATTGATATAGTTGGGCGGCACATAAACCGGGACTTCACCATTTTGCCGATCCAGCAGGATCACCGACAAGCCATCATAGCGCGCAGCGAGTAATCGTTCCTGCGGAATATGTAAGGACATGACCTCTTCTTTCACGCAATTGCGGTTTGTATAACTCGAAACCCCATAACCGGATGTCACGGGATAGAAATTGCGTGCCCGGCGTTCGAATTTCGGATTGCTGGAACGGAAAGTCTTATCCACGGCCCGGCTGCGATTATTTGTTCGCGCGCGCGATTCATTTCGGGGCCGACTACGTTCCTGGCTGCGTTTGACAGGCTGGGTTCGCCGCTTGGGCGGGCTGACATTTTTCGGGGGTTGCGCCGGCCGCTGAAACGCCTGCTTGGGCGGCTGACTTTGACGAGTTTCACGTTTTGGCGGCTCAGTGCGACGCGTGGCACGCTTTGGCGGCGTTACCCGCGGGGTCGAGGCTCGCTCCACCTCACGGCGCGCATTTCGTTTGATCGGTTCCGCCCGTCGACGAATAGATTTATCCGGTCGCGTGCGCGGCGTGGGAGTCACCCGGATTTCCCGACGCTCATTCGACCGAGTGTCATTACGGCGCTCACGATCCCGCCGATTGTTATTGGTCAGGCGCTCTTCAAAAGGGTTAGCGCGAAACTCGGCCGGATTACGTCCCCGATCAGCCAAAACCTGCCCACGTTGGGGGCGCCCATTAACACGGGGCACAGCGACAATTGGCGTATTATTCGTCAGACGTGCGTCCTGGCCGCCGTCACGGCGGTCATCGTGCCGATCACGGTTGCGGTCGCGATCTCGATTTCGGTCCCGGTCATAATGACGGCGACTACCATCATGATTGTAAAGATGACGGTCACGGTGACGGTAATAGGCGTAGCTGCCATAATCATAAGGGTTATATCCCCAATAGCCGTAATTGTGGCGGCGGTAATGACTATGGCCTCGATAGCGCGGGAACAGTCGGTATATACCGGCTAAATAGCCATAACGGGCGCCGTTATAATACCCATCATCATAGGCAAAGTTATAGCTATTAGTGGAGCACTCCAGCACCCGCGTATCATAGCTGAGAAACTCGACCGGCTCACCGGATAGATATACCCCGTAATCCAGGCCCCGTTTATCATAGTAATCTGATGACTGGGTGGTGTAGATAACACTTACATCTAAGAACGCACCAGAGCGGATCGGTTTGCCGGATATCGTCACACCGTCCTGCGCGCTCCGCAAAGCCGCACTCCCGGCCAGACTACCTTCACCTTCAAACGGGTCAAAGTCCCGCGCCACATATTCCAGTCGCTGGGTTTCCGGATTGACCCGTCTTTCGACATCGGCTGCAATTTGTTCAGGCGATAATTCGTAAAGGGCGGTCGACGCGAGGGCCGTCCCTGTTAAGGCTGACGATAATAGTAATCCGATGAGAGTCGATTTAAGCGCATTTTTCATAAGCTCTCATATCATAGCAAAAATGAGACCAGACTGAAAGCGCCGTTAACACTCTGTTCACATACATGAAATTTCAGGATTAAATTACCAACTATTCAGCTGTGTTAGCGCCCTTCCGATGATATATAGACTTTATGGGAAAACTTCGAACAATCGCCTTTTCAGCTCTGTTTTCATCTATGATGATTTCGCCGGCAACAGCCCAGACGAGTTCAGTTTTATCTGAGTTCGAGTTTAACCGGTTACAAAACAATGAGCATATTGAAGCCAGTTTCAGTTCATATGGCTGTTTTCATTCAAGTACGGCGAGCCTTGTTTTAACGTCGAATAGTATCCTTGTTGAAGATTATAGCATGAATTCCGAAACGGCGAGCACGGCTGAGTACCAAGTCTTCGACGGTGAGTTTGATCGCCTTTTCAATTATTTTATGTTCCTGAACAAACAGGATAAGCCCGGCGGGTGCACAACAGCCACACAAATCACACTCACCAAATACCGCAATGATCAAGCAGTCGGATCGCAATCCTTTTCTGATGATTTTTGCATTTACGGCAATAACGACGTGATGACTTTATCAGCGCTTATTGACCGAGCGATCACACGCGCTCAAACGCCGGTTCCTCTGGAATTCGATTAAAACAAACCGGGTGAATTACCGATTGCGTTTCATCCCGGCAATATCGGCGAGGACTGCATAGGCCGCCTCGAGCACATTTGTACCGGGACCAAAAATTTCGGACACACCTGCCTCGCGCATATAGCCATAATCCTGTTCCGGGATCACACCGCCAACAAAGATCTTGATATCTTCGCGGCCTTCGGTTTTGAGAATATGAATAAGCTCCGGCACCAGGGTTTTATGTCCGGCCGCAAGCGATGATACGCCAATGGCATCAACACCTTTTTCGATGGCCAGATCAGCCGTTTCCTGCGGCGTCGAAAACAAATCCGTCATATCGACCTTAAAGCCCAGATCGGCGAAAGCTGTGGCAATCACTTTGGCGCCGCGGTCATGACCATCCTGCCCCATTTTCGCGATCATCACATGAGGCGCCTTGCCCTTTTCACCTGTAAATTCATCGATTTTCTCGACGACATTCTGATAGGCGGGATCATTTTTATAGGCGTCGGAATAAACCCCTTTGATCACGCGGGTGACGGGCTTGTGACGGCCAAAAGCATATTCCATGGCGTCCGAAATTTCACCCAGAGTCGCGCGGGCGCGCGCCGCGTCGACGGCCTTTTCCAGTAGATTTCCTTCACCGGACACCGCCGCGTCGGTCAGAGCGTCAAGCGCAATTCGCAGACCGTTTTCATCGCGCGCCGCTTTGACGATTTTGATCCGCGCGATCTGACCGGCGCGAACTTTGGCATTATCGATCTCAAGAATATCAACCGGGGCTTCGTCATCGAGGCGGAACTTGTTCACGCCGATAATAATATCTTCGACCTTGTCGACGCGGGCCTGTCGCCGTGCGGCCGCCTCTTCGATAGCGAGTTTGGGTAGGCCTTTTTCAATCGCCTTGGTCATCCCACCTTCGGCTTCGATTTCCTGGATCATCGCCCAGGCTTTATCGACCAGATCCTGAGTCAAGGCCTCAACATAATAGGAACCGCCCAGAGGATCGACCACATCACAAACCCCGGTTTCATGTTGCAAGATAAGCTGTGTGTTGCGCGCAATCCGGGCTGAGGCCTCGGTCGGAAGTGCAATGGCCTCATCAAAGCTATTCGTGTGCAAAGACTGTGTCCCGCCAAGGGCAGCCGCCATGGCTTCAAACGCTGTCCGGACCACATTGTTATAGGGGTCCTGTTCGGTCAAAGACACGCCCGAGGTCTGGCAATGGGTTCTGAGCATTTTCGAACGGTCCGCCTTGGCTCCGAAATCGGTCATGATCTTGGCCCAGAGCTGACGCGCGGCGCGGAGCTTGGCCGCCTCCATAAAGACATTCATGCCGATACAGAAAAAGAAGGACAGGCGTCCGGCAAAGGCGTCCACGTCCAGCCCCTTCGCCATGGCCGCGCGAACATATTCCATCCCGTCCGCCAGAGTGAAGGCCAGCTCTTGGGCCAGGGTCGCGCCCGCTTCCTGCATGTGATATCCGGAAATTGAAATCGAATTATATTTCGGCATTTCCTCGGATGTATATTCGATAATATCGCCGATGATTTTCATGCTCGGCTCAGGCGGATATATAAAAGTATTCCGCACCATAAATTCTTTGAGGATATCATTCTGGATGGTGCCCGAGAGTTGATCGCGCGATACGCCCTGCTCTTCACCGGCAACAATAAACATGGCCAGGGTCGGAATAACCGCCCCGTTCATGGTCATGGAGACCGACATTTTATCCAGCGGAATACCGTCAAACAGGATTTTCATATCCTCGACCGTATCGATCGCCACGCCCGCTTTACCGACATCGCCTTCAACGCGGGGGTGATCGGAATCATAGCCCCTATGCGTGGCGAGATCGAAGGCAACGGATAACCCCTTTTGTCCGGCCTCGAGGTTTTTGCGGTAAAAGGCGTTGCTTTCCTCGGCCGTTGAGAACCCGGCATATTGGCGAATGGTCCAAGGCCTGTTGGCATACATGGTTGCCCGCACACCCCGGGTAAACGGCGCAAAGCCCGGCAGTTCGCCCGCCGCTCCGTCCGGCAGATCCTCTGCCGTGTAGACCGGCTTGATATCGATCCCTTCCGGCGTTTCCACCGTCAGCTCATCCACATCCCGCCCGCGCAGTTCTTTCTCCGCCAGGGCGTACCAGTCTTTCATTGTCGGATCGCTCATAGTCTGCGCCTAGTTTTTCAAAGGTTGATCGGTCCACATTAGACGGATGAATTGCCAATCGCCAGATGCGTTTCGCC
>JAHDDX010000046.1 GCA_020629135.1 Hellea sp. | reverse complement strand
GCACAATACCTTCGGCCATGGTCCGGGCGGCTTCGATCGCCTGAGCATACATCAGACGGTCTTTGACATCTTGAACATTGGGTTGCGGGTCCTGCAAACCGTCTTTGGCAAACTGGCCGAGTTCGGGCCAGAGATGTTTCTCTCGACCTTCATACACATAAAAGCCCTTGCCGTTTTTACGACCATAGCGCTCATATTTTTCGACCATAGGGACTATGATGCCTTCCATATTGCCGGCTTTATACGCATTGCCAAGATCGGCGCGAGTCTGCTTAAGGACCTTATAGCCCAGATCAATCGCAACTTCGTCCTGCAAAGCCAATGGCCCGACCGGCATGCCCGCCATTTTACCGGCATTTTCAATCAAGGCCGGCTTCACGCCTTCGGCCAGCATATTATAGCCTTCGCCGATATAGCGCATGACGCAGCGATTGGCATAAAAGCCGCGCGTATCTTCAACCACAATCGGAACCTTACGGATACGGGATACGAAATCGATGGCGCGAGAAATCGCATAATCAGACGTTTTTTCGCCTTTGATGATCTCCACCAGCATCATTTTGTGAACCGGTGAGAAGAAGTGAATGCCGATAAAATTGTCCGGGCGCTTAGAGGCCTTGGCCAGATCCGTAATCGGAATGGTCGAAGTGTTCGATCCAAAGATGGCTTTGTCACCAATAACGTCTTCAGCCATTTCGGTGATCTTGGCTTTTAGCGCGCTGTCTTCGAAAACGGCTTCAACTATCAAGTCGACATCTTTAAGCTTGGCATAATCTGTGGTTGCCTCAATCCGTCCGATAATCGCATCGGCTTTTTCCTGAGTAGTCTTGCCGCGTTTGACGCGTTTGGTTTGCTCATCAATGGTGAATTGCTTGCCTTTGTCTGCGCCTTCCTGGTCGCGGTCAATCAAAACCACGTCCATACCGGCCATAGCCGACACATAGGCAATACCGGCACCCATAAACCCAGCACCGATGACGCCGACCTTATTGACCTCGCCTTTGCTCTGGCCTTCGGGGCGGGCTTCGCCTTTTTCAATCGCCTGTTTGGAGACGAAGAGCGAACGCACCATATTCATACTTTCCGGACGCAATAAAAGATCCGCGAAATAACGGCTTTCAATGCGAAGGGCCGCATCCATCGGGACCAATGAGCCTTCGTAAACGGCCTTGAGGATATTGCCCATAGCCGGGTAATTGCCATAGCTTTCCTTGCGGATCATGGCATTGGCACCGGCAAACATAGGCAGACCCTTGGGTGTAAACGGCGCGCCGCCAGGGAAGCGGAACTTGTCCTGATCCCAAGGCGCTTTGGCCTTTGGATTGTCTTTGACCCATTGTTTCGCCGTTGCGATCAGATCTTTTTGCGGTACAGCACCGTGCAGGATTCCCATAGCAACAGCTTCTTCGGCTTTTAATTGCTTGCCTTGAAGCAATACAGTTGAGGCGTTCATCAGCCCAACCAGACGCGGCAGGCGTTGCGTGCCACCGGCACCGGGGAGCAGGCCGACCAGAGCCTCGGGCAGGCCGAGCTTGAGCTTGGGATTGTCATTGGCGGCAAAGCGACCATGACAGGCCAAAACGATTTCAAATCCGCCACCGAGGGCGAGACCATTGACCGCCGCTGCAATTGGCTTGCCGCAGGTTTCCAGCGCGCGGAATGTTTTATTGAGGGTATATACGCGTTCAAATAACTGTTTCTTGGCGCCTTCGGGGTCTGTTTTCATTAACGCAGCAACAGAACCAAGATTACCGCCCATTTCCTCGAGATCCGCCCCAGCGCAAAAGGCCGGTTTGCCAGAGGTAATGACGGCGCCTTTAATCTCATCATCTTCGATGATTTGGGATGTGAAGGCTTCGAACTCTTCGATCACGTCATTGGACAGAACGTTCATACTGCGACCGGGACTGTCAAAAGTAATCAGCAGGATGCCGTCATCATCTTTTTCAAGTGTAAAATGTTTCATTGTTTTTCTCTTATTCTTAGACGCGTTCAATAATCGTGGCCGCGCCCATGCCGCCGCCAACACATAATGTCACCAATGACGTTTCTTTGTCGGAGCGTTCCAGCTCATCCACCATAGTGCCGAGGATCATCGCACCGGTTGCGCCGAGCGGGTGACCCATAGCGATCGCGCCGCCATTGACGTTCATAATGGCCGGATCGATGTCATGCGCCTGCATGAAGCGCAGAACCACTGAGGCGAAAGCTTCGTTCAGTTCATAAATATCAATATCGCTGACTTCCATTCCGGCTTTTTTCAAGGCTTTGGCCGCCACAAATTCCGGGCCGGTCAACATGATCGTTGGCTCTGATCCGATTTCAGCAAAGGCTTTGATACGCGCCCGCGGCTTAAGGCCCAGCGCATCGCCCATTTCCTTGGACCCGATCAACAGAGCCGACGCCCCGTCGACGATGCCCGACGAGTTTCCGGCGTGATGGACGTGATTGATTTTCTCGACCTCGGGATATCTCTGCGTCGCGACAAAATCAAAGCCCGGCATCATTTGACCCATAGACACAAATGATGGGTTAAGCGCGCCGAGGGACTGCATATCGGTCCCGGGACGCATATGTTCGTCGTGATCCAGAATGGTCACGCCGAGCTGGTCTTTGACGGGCACGATTGATTTCTTAAAACGGCCATCTTCCCAGGCCGCCTGTGCGCGCTTTTGACTTTCAACCGCATAGGCATCGCAATCATCACGAGAGAACCCGTTTATCGTTGCAATCAAGTCGGCCGAAATACCCTGAGGTACGATATAGTTCTCATAGTTAAAACTCGGGTCGACCATCATGGCGCCGCCATCTGATCCCATGGGCACGCGGGACATGCTTTCAATCCCACCCGCCACGATCATATCGGACATGCCGGACATCACCTTGGCCGCGCCCATATTGACCGCTTCGAGGCCGGAGGCACAGAAACGGTTAATGGTCACACCGGCCGCTTTTTGATCGTAATTTGCGTTGATCGCCGCGACGCGGGCAATATCGGCGCCCTGTTCGCCAACCGGTGAAACACAGCCCATGATCACATCGTCGACTTTGGATGTGTCGAGGTCATTGCGATCTCGAATGGCTTCGAGTTGCTGGGTCAGCAAAGACAGCGCCGTAATTTCATGCAGGCTGCCGCTTTTCTTGCCTTTGCCGCGGGGCGTTCGCACCGCATCATAAATATAGGCATCTGTCATTTTGTTCTCCTTTAGCGCGCGGGCGCGCAGTCGTTTTAAAGTGATCTCGCGATCAGCATTTTCATGATTTCATTGGTGCCGCCATAAATGCGCTGCACGCGGGCATCCCGGTACATGCGGCCAATGCGGTATTCGTTCATATATCCATAGCCGCCAAAGAGCTGCAGGCAGCGGTCAATGACCTGGCATTCGACATCCGTGACCCAGTATTTCGCCATAGAAGCCGTCACAGCATCCAGCTCGCCGCGCAAATGTTTATCCGCGCAATCATAGGTGAAGGTCTTGGCCACATGGACCAGCGTTTTACATTCGGCCAGTTCGAACTGTGTGTTCTGAAAATCAATAATGCGCTTACCAAAGGCTTTGCGTTCTTTGACATATTCAATGGTTTCGCGCAGCGCTTCTTCCATATGGACCACGCCTTGAACGGCGATATTTAATCGCTCTTGGGGTAGCTGCTCCATAAGCTGAATAAAGCCCATGCCTTCAACACCGCCGAGCAGGCTGTCCGCCGGCACTTTCATATCATCAAAGAAGAGCTCAGCCGTATCCGCTGCGTCATGTCCAACTTTGTCGAGCACGCGACCGCGACGGAAACCTTCAAGATCATCCGTTTCGACGACCATCAGGGATTTCGAGTGTTTGCCCTCGCCGCCTGTATCGGCAACGATGACCACCAGATTGGCCGTCCCGCCATTGGTGATAAAGGTTTTGGATCCATTGATGATCCAGCCATTGCCTTCTTTCTTGGCGGTGGTTTTCACATTTTGAAGGTCAGACCCCGTGCCCGGCTCGGTCATCGCAATCGCAGACACCAGCTCGCCAGACGCCATGCGCGGCAGCCATTTCTGTTTTTGCTCTTCCGTGCCGTAATGCAGGATATAAGGCGCGACGATCGCATTATGGAGAGACAGGCCAAAGCCGTCGACGCCAGCCTTGGTCAGCTCTTCCATGATGATCATTTCATGGCGGTAATCCCCACCGCCCCCGCCATATTCTTCGGGGATGGCGCAATTCAGCAGGCCCATCTCGCCGGCCTTATTCCAAAACTCGCGATCAACATGCTTCTGTTCGCGAAACCGCTCGGAATGGGGGGCCATTTCGTTTTTGTAAAAGCCGTATACGGCCTCACGGAAGATGTTGATATCTTCTTCGTCATACCAGTCGGGATTTTTAAAGTTCAGGGCGCTCATAATTAAAATGCCTCCGCAGCCAGGGCCATGACCGGCTCAGCGCCGGACTTCATTTTCGCCAGATGGGCGTGAATTTGTGGGAGCATCCGCTTAAGGAAGAAGCGCCCGGTGATCAGCTTATTGCTATAAAATTCATCATTAGAGCCATTATCAATCGCTGCCTGTGCGACCAGAGCCATTTTCGCCCACATATAAGAAAGCGAGGCCAGGCCCAGCATATGCATATAGTCGACAGATCCCGCCCCGGCATTATCCGGGTTGGTCATGCCGTTTTGCATCAACCACATTGTGCCCTGGGTCAGTGTGTCCTTGGCCTCTTTCAGACCCGAGGTGAACTCGGCCATGTTTTCATTGCCTTGATGCTCGGCGACAAAAGCATCGATTTCAGCGGACAAGGTCATCAGCGCCCGCCCGCCATTTCGGGCGAGTTTACGGCCAACCAGATCAAGCGCTTGAATGCCATTGGCACCCTCATAGATCATGGCGATACGGGCATCGCGCACGAACTGGCTCATGCCCCATTCTTCGATAAAGCCGTGACCGCCATAAATCTGCTGACAGTCAATGGTGGTACGCATGGCCATATCGGTCAGATAACCTTTGATCACAGGTGTCAGGAGACCCAGATAGTCGTCACATTTTTCGACTAGCTTTTCGTCGTCCGAATGACGCTCAATATCTTCGTGCATGGCCGCCCAGTAAAGCAAGGCCCGGCCGCCTTCGTTGAGCGCTCGGGTTTCCATTAACATGCGACGAACATCCGGGTGGACGATAATCGGATCGGCCGGCCCATTTTCGTTTTTAGGTCCGGTTAATGAACGACCCTGCAAACGATCCCGGGCATAATCAACGGCGTTTTGATAGGCGACTTCGGATTGCCCCAGACCCTGCATGCCCACACCGATACGAGCTTCGTTCATCATCACGAACATGACCTTAAGGCCCTTATTTTCTTCGCCGATCAGATAGCCTGTTGCGTCGTCATAATTCATGACGCAGGTCGAATTACCATGGATGCCCATTTTTTCTTCGATGGAGCCACAAGTAACGCCATTGCGCTCGCCTGGGTTTTCGTTTTCATCAAGTTTGAACTTTGGCACGATGAAAAGGGAAATGCCTTTAACGCCCTGCGGTGCACCTTCGATCCGGGCTAAAACCAGGTGGATAATATTATCCGCCATATCATGCTCACCGGCCGAAATGAAAATCTTGGAGCCCGTAATTTTATAAGACCCGTCCGGCTGAGGCACAGCTTTCGTCTTCAATAGACCCAGATCCGTACCACAATGGCTTTCCGTCAGGTTCATGGTGCCGGTCCATTCGCCCGCGATCATTTTTGGAAGATAGGTTTGTTTCTGCTCAGGTGAGCCGCCCACAGTGATCGCTTTGATCGCGCCGCCCGTCAGACCCGGATACATGGAAAAGGCCATATTGGCACTGGTCTGCATTTCTGCACAGGCAATCTGCAAGACACCCGGCAGACCTTGTCCGCCGTAATTCGGGTCGCGCGGCAGAGCCGTCCACCCGTTCTCAACCATGGTCTGATAGGCCTCTTTAAAGCCCGTTGGTGTTGTTACCGAGCCGTCATCATGGCGGGTACAGCCTTCGTGATCGCCAACAACATTGAGTGGGGCGAGGACTTCTTCGGAAAACTTGGCGCTTTCTTCAACAATCGCGTCCACAAGGTCAACGTCGACCTCTGAAAATTGCTCATATTGAGCAAGCTCTGCTACATTTAAGATCTCGTGCAGTAAGAATTTCATATCCCTAACAGGGGCTCTATAAGTCGGCATGATTAGCTCCGTTTTGAATTTGTAAATAGCGGGTCATCGAGCATTTCATGAGAGAAATGCTCGCGAAAAACTTCGTCATAGGCTTCGGCCAATGACGAGACATTAGAATCATCAGCTGTCTTTTCGAGATGGTCGTCAATAATGCTGCATAGCTCACCCATTTCGCGGGCGAGAATATCGATATCTTTGCGGCGCCGCTTTAATGACGCGATCACCTTTTCAAAGTTATCCCGGCGCTGGGTCAATTCCACCCGGTCCGTAATCAGGCCATAGGTCACGTCCATCACGACTTTGATATCGTCCAAGGTAAAACCGAGGCGCTTGGCACGCAGAATACGCGTCAGCCGGCCATGTTCTTCAAGGCCAAACACGCGGGAACCGGATTCCCGCGACGGCGTTAAAAGGCCTTTATCTTCATAAAAGCGGATCGCGCGCGGCGTCACCTCAAACAGGTCCGCGAAGTCTTGAATGCCCCAGCTTTGTTCGTTTTGAGCCTTTTTCAAGGCCGTTGGATTGGCTGTCATGAGCGCTATTTATTTAACGTTGACGTTAACGTCAAGCTGAGTCCTGCATGAAAGTTAATCTTGACCAAATATGCCGCACCGTGACATGGGGCGCCATGCAATTGTCTCGATCTCTTATTTCCGTGTTTTTGGCGGCAAGCCTGCCCTTTTCAGCGGCAACCACCTATGCGCAAGACAATTTGGGACCAACGCCGAGAGAGAGTCTGGTCGATTTCATAAAAACAGGAGACTGGGTCGAGCCAACACCCAAAACCGAATCTGTGGCCGAGCCAGAGTCGGAAACCGGCGTTTCAGTTAAATCCGCGACATTTCCTTATTACCTGACGGCTTCCGACTATCTGGCCGCCCGGGATGTGAGCAAAGGTCCGGCGCTAAAGCTATCTTATTCGGTCACAAAAGAAGATCTGAAGCTCAGCCTTCCGCTTCTTCCATCGACAACTACCCTTCAGATCGGAACCGATTACGCGGCTATCACCCGCAATAACTCAACCACGATTTATGACTTTAATACCCGACGAAAGCTTAGCCTGAGAGGGGGCGACAAACCGGTCTTTACCAGTCAGTCTCTATTTGCCGATGCCCTCAAAGATGTCTCCGTTGTCAATAAAAATACAAATAAGGGGCAATTAAGCGCGATTCAGCTCTCGAAAGATAAAACCCTGGATGCTTTCTGGCTGGAGAGCGGCGTCGGCTGGACAGCCCGGGATATCTCCGACTCAATAAAAATTGAGCAGTCTGAGACAGAAATCCAAGTCACTTATGACACTCAACAAGTCCTTGGCATGGCGTTATCCGGCCCGGAAATAACCGACCCGGGCATTCTAATATCAATGATGGCTTTATGGCATCAAAGCTGGCCTATCCACCCTGCAATTTTGGCTGAATTAGAGCCAATTCGCCAAGCCCCGGAAAAGATTGAAACCCTGTCTTTCAGCCCGTCTGAGATCAACGGTGTTCGAACACGATGGACACTTACCGCCTTAGATCACGGCGAGATGGAATTTCCTTTGAGCCAGGACACGCCCAATCTCGTTCATACGCCAGAGGCGTCCCCACTTGCCTATGTCATTTCACAGGCCGCAAATAATAATGCGCTGGACGGACGCCCTTCCCTGGATGATTTGCGCGATCAAATTTTTAAAACGTCTAATGACGGAAATTGGCTGGGTGCATGGCAAGCCGCTCAATCATTGGCCCGCCGGCAAGGCGGGTGTGAAAATGATCCCGCCATTCTTTGTGATGATATCAAGTCAATAGAAGAAAGGGCCGAGGAAGGCTCGACTTTCTCACAAATTCTCGCCGCCAGAACAGCCGCATCCTCAGATGCCCGCTTATCCGCCTTGCTGGATCTACTCCCGGCCACCGAAGCGGCAGATACACCAGTGGCCGCCCTTAAGACAGCGGGCGTTTTGCGATCAAAGCTGAAAACCAGCCTGTCAGACAAGCTCAAACCGGTGTCTGCCGGGCTATTGCTTGAGAAAGCGCTTGTTAAGGCGCCCTATGATCCGGAAATCTATCTGACCCTGTCCCAGATTTATGCAGCGCAAGGTCGTTATGTCGAAAGCTGGGATATGCTCGACGCTTTACGAGCTATGCCGGACGTCGATCCTTCATACTTTAAGTCCGTGGATCAGGTCGAAAAATCTCTTCTGGCACGCGCGCCCGGCTATTTCGGCCCTCAAAACCGCTAAATCGCAGAAAAACAAGAAAAAAAGGTTAATGTCTTAACGCCGCGTTAACCACAATTCCCGTCTATCTACATATAAATGAGTCGACGTGAGTCGTCCGGTTTCCGTTGGGTTTTAAGACATATGGCAAAGGCTTCGCCATCAAAATCAAAAACCACCACATCCCGCTCAAAGCGGGCAACAAAAAAAGTTGCCGTCAGCAAGCCCAAAACCATCGCTAAGACAACGAAATCTAAGGCTAAAAAGCCGGCGCCGCCGCGCGAGACCGTCAGCACCCTTCGCGAACATGTGGATTCGATCAATTCCAGGCTAAAACGGGCCAACACCCTGACCCGAAACAGTGTAAAATCACTGCAAAACTCATTCGAAGTTCTGGAAAAACGGGTCAGTGGCACGAGCTATGTCGATCAGGAAGCGCTAAACTCAAAAGTCGGGCAACTATCCCATCACCTGACCTTTGCGATTGAAAAAACCCGTCAGGACATCAAAGCCGACCTGCAACAAGCGGTCTCCACACAGGATATTAACGAAATATCGGACGCTTTAGTGCGGGCACGGGTTCGTCTTGATGAGACGGAGCTATCGCAAGCCGAGTCTTTGACCAAGGTCAACCGCCATATCGCCAATCTGGCTAAAGCGATTGATGATCGTATTCGCGAGGAATATTCAGATCGTCAGCATAGCCTGCGTCTTATGGCAGACAAGGTCGACACCCAGCATGCCAAGGTCAATTTACGCCTCAATAAAATCGAAGACGCTAGTGCCGACGCCATTCGTCAGCTCGGCGACAAAATCGTTGAACTGAACACTCAGTCTCAAGCCAAAGCGGAAAAACAATCGGATGCCATTCGCGAAAAAGTCACTGATATTGGCACCAAGACTCAACGGTCTGTTGATGAATTAAAGCGCAAGCTTGAGCGCCGAATGGAAAGCATGGAAGAGGCGCAGAAAAACCTCGATTCCTATGCCGACCGCATGATTTCGACGATCAATAACCGTTTGGATAGTCTGGAATATGGCCTGGTCAACGCCGTGCCATCGAAAACAAATGATGATGAAAACGGTGATGCGGACATCCTAACTCTGGCGCCCGAAGAAGACGCCTTCTCGCCAACCGAGCCGCCGATCGCGACCGCAGAAGGCATTGCAACGCCTCAACCGACCCCGACAGTCCCATTGACACCAACTGGGGCGCCCATCGTTCCTGATGCATTCGGCCCGGTTGAATATGTGCCTGAACCCTATATGCCGCCAGCGGCCTACCCTCAGGCCGTGCCTTATAATACCCCCGAACCGCCTCAACAAATGATCGCGGGCTATGGCCAAGCCGTCGGGTCCGAGCCACAAATGGCGCAGCCCGTTTTCGCAAACCCGGTAGCCAACCCGGTTGAAATTTCCGATGTCGACCTGCCTTATGAAAATCCGGCTTACGCTGAATCTGAACCGGATACGAAAAACCGACCCGGCGAAATTCGCACCAAGGTAAAGAAGACCAAGTCCAGAAAAAGTGACACTGGCTCAAATATGCCGCTCAAAGTCGCCGGCCTGGCAATCGTTTTGGCCGGCCTCGGCTATGTTGGCATGAAATCCTTTACCGGGCAAAATGACACTCCACAGTCAAGCGCTCCGCCTATTGAGCGGGTCAGCACGCAACCCCAACCCAATAATGCCCCCTTGGTACAAACAGTGCCTGCCGAAGTATCGACTTCCGCGACCGTTGGCGATTATGCCGACAATCGAGGCGCGGTTATTGATAATGCCGGGCAAACAGCAAATCCAATTGAGACCTCACCGACTTTAGAGGCCGCCGCCGCCGCCGGTGATCCGATCGCCGAGTTTCAGCTGGGCATTATTTACCTGGATTCCGGACGGACCTCTGAAGGCATTGACCTTATTCGGTCCGCAGCCAATCAGAACCAGCCTGCTGCACAATATCGACTGGCTAAACTTTATGAAACCGGACAAGGGGTCAGCGCTGATCCAGATATGGCGCGCCAGCTTACGGAACGGGCCGCGCGTAATGGCAATCGGATCGCCATGCATGATCTGGCGCTATATTATGCCGAAGGTCGCGGCGGTGTTAAAACCAATATCACAACCGCAGCAAACTGGTTTGAAAAGGCCGCTGAGAGGGGCGTCGTCGACTCACAATTTAACCTGGGTGTCTTGTTTGAATCGGGTCAGGGCGTACCCAGAAATGTTGTCGACGCCTATGTCTGGTACTCCATTGCATCAAATCAAGGCGATCAATTTGCCAAAGAACGTCAAACCATTTTGAAAGGCCAAATCAGCGCGGAAGAAATCGCTCAGGCCGAAAGCAGAGTGGCCCGCTTCTCCCCGACCAAAATTGACGAAACGGCCAATGGAATTTTTAGAAATGTATCCTGGACTGTCTCTGACAATACATCGACGGGTCCGTCGCGCACTATGGTCAAAGATGTCCAGCAATTACTGACCGATCTGGGCTATGATGTCGGCGCACCTGACGGCGCCATGGGGCCTAACACCCGGAAAGCTATTGTCGAATTTCAACAATCCGTCGGCCTGGTCGAAACCGGCGAGGTCACGACGGCTCTGATCGACCGTCTGGAAATTGCGGCCGGCACATAAAATACAGCTTTTTTAATCTCTTTTCTTTTCCTGCCCGTCTCCCTTGGTTATACAGGCCGCAAATCAGGGGAGTCTCATGGACATTACAGCGTTTATTCAAGATAAAATGGCGGACATTCCCGGCCTGCTGATCACTTATGCGCCCAGCGTCTTATTTGCTTTAGCTATTTTGATTTTTGGCCGTATATTTGTTCGAAAAGTAGCCCGCGGCACAGAAACAGCGACGCAACGTATTCCGAACGTGGATCTGACCCTGGCCAAATTTTTTGGATCATTGGTTTTGGTCGCCGGCACATTGGCGGTTTTGGTTTTTGCCCTTTCAGCTCTCAAAATTAATCTGGCCTTCATTGCGACGATTGTCGCGGCCCTGGTGGTCGCGCTCGGCTTCGCCCTGCAAGACAGTCTGGGTGATCTTGCTTCTGGAATTATGTTGGCAATCTTTCGCCCATTTAAAATCGGCGAAGAAGTTGTGGTAGGAGGAGAACATGGCGTTGTCCGCGAAATTGGCATGTTTGGCACACAGCTTGTCACCCGCGACAACATCGTGATTAATGTCGGCAATGGCGCCGTATTTGGCAATACGATTAAGAATTTTTACGCCTATGGCGATCGCCGCCTGGATATGGATTTTGGCGTCAGCTATGATGCGGACCTGAATAAGGCGATCAAAGCGATCACATCAGCCGCCGCTACGATTGACGGGGTTTATGATGACCCAGCCCCTTGGGCCAAAGTCGTATCCTTGGGCGATTCCGCGGTCGTCATACAGCTTCGCGTCTGGTCAGATACTGACAAAACCCGAAAGATCAAAATGGAAATGTCCAAAGCAGTGAAACTGGCGCTCGATAAAGCCGGGATCGATATTCCATACGAACACAATATGATCGTAAAGCTAGAGGCTTAATCATGACCGAATCTCAATTCTTCCAAGCCATCATGCAGGCCGCAGACGCGGCACCGTCACTGGATTTCAGCAGCGCTGAATCGATTAGCGCCTTCACCCAGCATTACTCATCTGTAGCCCTTGAAAAAATCATTTTATTCGCGCCCAAAATTATTTTGGCGCTCCTGGTTCTTTGGATCGGCATGGCGATTGCGGGTAAAGTCTATAGAGGCCTGAAACGCCGCGCTGAAAAGAGCGAAAAAATTGACACGACCCTGGGCAATTTTTTCGCCACCGCCGCGAAATATGCCGTCATAGCGGCGACGCTTCTGGCCGCCATTGCCATTGTCGGCATTCCCGTTGCAAGAATATTTGTTATTTTATCCGCCGCGACCCTGGCTATCGGTCTGGCTTTGCAGGGATCACTCTCCAATGTGGCGGCAGGCTTATTGCTGATCGTCTTACGTCCGTTTCAAATCGGGGACTATGTTGAGCTCGCCGGTGAAGAGGGCACGGTTGAAGACCTGAATATCTTCACAACGACATTGCGAACGCTCGATAATATCAAAGTTATTTTATCGAATGGCGAAGTGCGCGGCAATACAATCAAGAACTTCTCGACACTGGGCGTTCGCCGGGTCGATGTCGATTTCGGCATTGATTATGGGGACGACATGGATAAAGCTATGAAGATCATTCTCGACACGGCGGGCAAAGATGACCGTGTTCTGGCCAAGCCGGACGGTCCCTGGGCTCGGGTGTGCAATCTAAATGACAGCTCCGTCGACATTCAAATGCGCGTCTGGTGCAAAGTCGATGATTACTGGGATGTGCGCTTTGATCTGATCAAGGCCGTCAAAGAGGCCTTTGACAAAGGCGGCATTTCCATTCCTTATCCGCATGTTGTGGAAATCGAAAAATAATGTCTGAGGCCGAAATCGTTATCGCCTCTTCGCGGGAAGAGGTTTCAGCGGTTAAGGCCATTTTTCTGGAATATCTGGAATTCATTGAGGATCTGCTTGGCGCGCCTTTAGATCCCGTATCTACAAAAAGGGAATTTGAAATATTCCCCGAAGGCTATGACCAGCTTTATCTCGCTTTGATAAATAACAAACCCGTTGCGGCTTGTGGGGTCAAAACCTTTAAACCCGGCATTTGCGAGTTAAAGCGCTTATATTGCCGCCCGGAAGGTCGCGGTCACAATCTTGGAGTCCGATTAACAGAAGCGAGTATCAACGGCGCGCAAAAGGCCGGGTTTACCCACATCTATTTAGACACAGACCCTAAACTCACCCATGCTATCAAAATATATGAAGATTTGGGGTTTGAATATATTGAGCGCTATTATGAAAAACCAAATGGCTGTTCACGCTTTATGGCTTTGGCGCTGGCTCAAGTCTAATTACAGGATGAAATATGGACGATAAACTTATTCAACGCCTCTGGGAGCTTGCGCCTAAATTCGTTGAGGGCAGTCCACATTCAAAAATGATGGGCATGAAATTTATCGCCGTTGATCAAGGTCGAGCAACGCTTAGCCTGCCTTATTCACAAAAATTTATCGGCGATCCTAAATCTAGAGTGTTACATGGCGGAGCCATCACGACCCTGCTCGATCAAGCCTCAGGTCTGGCCGCTATCGCAGGCTATAATCGACCAACTTCTGTCGCGACCCTTAACCTCAGCATTGACTATATGCGTGCCGCGGAACCGGGAAAAACCATTCTCGCCACGGCCCATTGCTATAAGGTGACGAGGCATGTGGCCTTTGTCCGGGGCATTGCTCATGATGGCGACGAGGATGATCCTGTGGCTATGTCCCAGGCCACCTTTATGGCCACAGAACCCAAATCCTCGACCCAGAATTTCATGCAAAACATGATTGAAAGGTCGTTGACATGACCGAAGCCGAAATCGCGCAACAGCTTGAACGCATTCCTTATGCCAAAACGCTGGGCGTTACGCCCAATATGGTGGGCGATGAATTTACTTTGATCCTTCCCTTTAGCCAGGACAATATCGGTAATCCATTTTTGCCGGCTTTGCATGGCGGCGTGATTGGGGGCTTTCTTGAAATAGCGGCCATTGCTCAGATTTTACTTGAAAGTGACGACAAGAAATTTCCCAAGCCGATCGGAATTAACGTCGACTACTTGCGCTCGGGTAAGCCGCAGGATCTTTTTGCGCGGGCTAGGATTACTAAGCTAGGGTCACGGGTCGCCAATGTACGGGTTCGGGCCTGGCAAAGTAATTTTGATGAACCCATCGCGACCCTTCATGGTCACTTCCTGATGACGGAGGATAATGACGCGGCGTGAGTGAGGCGCCAACACTCCCCCTAACCCGATGGCAGGTCTTTTCTCAAAGCTGGCCAATCATGCTCGCCAATGCCCTGGCACCTGTAGTCGGCTTGGTCGATACATTTGTCATTGGCCGATTTTCCACAACCAGCGCCCTCGCCGGCATTGGACTGGGTGCAGTGATTTACGGTATCGTCTATTGGGGCTTTGGTTTTTTGCGTATGAGCACGGCGGGGCTGGCCGCACAATCTGACGGCGCCAATGATCAGCAAGCCGTGCAAAGTCATTTGTTTCGCGCCGTCCCCATGGGCGTGTTTATTGGCCTGATTGTTCTGGTCAGCCAGTTCCTTTTACTGCCCGCCGCTTTCATGATTTATACGGCGTCAGAGACAATTGAGGGCGCCGCCAGCACCTATATTCAAGCCCGGCTTTGGGGGCTTCCGGCCACGCTGGGATCCATTGCTTTAATGGGGTGGTTTGTCGGCATAAGCCGGTCCCACCGCGCTCTGTCCATGCAAATGGTCTTAAATGTCGTCAACATTATTCTCTCGCCTATTTTTGTAATTTATTTAGGCTGGGGCCTGTTTGGGGTCGGCATAGCCTCAGCTATTGCAGAATGGGTCGGGTTTGGTGCTGGATTATGGCTGGCCTACCGCGCCATTCAACGCCGGGGCGGCATTCGCTCAAAAACCCTGACCCGAGCCAATTTATTGCACCTCCCTTCACTTAAAAAACTCGGCATTACAAATTCCAATATTTTTATCCGCACTTTGGCCCTGACCATTGGTTTTAATTTCTTTGGCAATGCTGCCGCCACTCAGGGCGAGGTGTTTCTCGCCGGCAATCACATATTGATGCAATTCATCACCATGATTGCGCTTATTCTGGACGCTTTTGCCCATACGGCTGAGGCGGTCACCGGACAGGCTTACGGGGCGCGGGATCGTAAGAAATTTGATCGGGCCGTCCGGTTGACGACAGAATATTCAGCTGTTTTTGCCTTTATATGTGGTGCCGCCATGATGGTGTTGGGGCCCTTTTTTATAACCCTCTTATCCAAAGACCCGGCCGTGCAGGAAAGTGCGCGCACCTATCTGCCCTATTGCGCTTTGGCCCCGATTGTTGGCTTCGCCGCCTGGCAGCTAGACGGCATTTTCATTGGCACAACTCGAACTCAGGAAATGCGCAATGCCGGAATAGTCGCCTTGGTTATCTACCTCGCGGCTCACTACGCTCTGGAACCAGCCTGGGGCGGTGTTGGCCTCTGGGTCGCATTTTTGGTATATTATATCGCGCGTGGTTTGACCCTGGCGGTCTATTATCCACGAATAATGCGTTATCTTGATAATCGCGACTAGGCTGTACCCACAGCTTCAGAAATCGAGTTAAACCCGTCTGCCTTCATAAGCTCCACCAGGTCTCTTCTTATATCCATGACCAGGCCCGGACCAGCAAAAACCAAGGCGGAATAAAGTTGAACGGCTTTGGCCCCTGCCCGAATTTTACGATAAGCATCCGCGCCACTGGCGATACCACCAACGCCAATCAGATCAATCCGCCCCGAACAAGCCGCGCTAAACTCTTTTAAAAGTTCCGTGGATTTGTGCATGAGGGGTGCACCGGATAATCCCCCGGTTTCATCTTTATGCGGGCTCTTTAAACTATCTGGTCGGTCGAGTGTTGTGTTTGACACAATAATCGCATTCATCCCGTAAAGTCGGGCCTGCTCAGAAACCCGCTCAACCGCGTTAAAATCAAGATCCGGTGCGACTTTCAGGAAAACCGGAATTGACGGCTGGTCTCCTGTGAGCTCGGCACGGGCTTCGGCAATCCGACCCAGCAGGTCTTCCAGCTCGCTTTCGCCTTGTAAGTTGCGCAAACCCGGCGTGTTAGGGCTACTGATATTGACAGTGAAATAGTCCGCAAGCCCCCAAAGCGCTTTGAGCCCCATGATATAATCTTCAGCCCGGTCTGGACTGTCCTTATTAGCCCCCAGATTGGCTCCGACAATCCCGCGTGGCGCACGACGATTTTTCAGACGTTTTTCAAAGGCGGCCAGCCCGCCATTATTAAATCCCATACGGTTGATCACCGCCCGGTCTTCGCTCAAGCGGAACAAGCGCGGCTTCATATTTCCCGCCTGAGGCCGCGGGGTCACGCTGCCACATTCAACAAACCCAAATCCCGCCGCCAGCATCGCGTCTGGCACTTCCGCATCTTTATCAAATCCAGCGGCGAGACCGATAGGATTTGGTAAAATCAGCCCGCCGACTTTGGTCTGTAAGGCGTCCGGTGACGGCGTCGAAACGACGGGCCCCAACCCGGCTTTAAGCGAATTGATCGTCGCGCGGTGTGCGGCCTCCGGCGGCAAGGTCCGAACCAGCTTAGTCGCGAATTTATAAAATCCAGTCATGATTAATCCTGTCCCACCGCATCTGGAAAATCATAAAGCCCATCTGCACGTCGGGACAAATGCCAGACCCGACCTACATCGTCCAGACTTAGAACGTCGTAAAGATGGGGAAAAAGTGATCCGTCACGCGCAGCCTCATATTTGATCTGGGATGCAAGACTGGCCGTCAACACCTCGACCAACTTTAACTCGCCAGTCGTTTTAAAATGCAGCCGCGCGGTTTCCCGTACCTGCGCATCAGTCGATAGGTGAATATAGCCGTCCGCCAGATCAATGCCTGCGCCGGCGAACTCGCCCGTCGTCTCAAAATCGGCCCATTCCTCAAGTGTAAGGAGCTTATAAACTATTTTATCCATGGTCGCGTCATGTCACATGCCAATAGGTCAAGCAATTGTTTTGAGCGACCTCCGACCTATCAAGCAAAAATACCTCGCCCAATATTTGTGCGGCGGAGTAAATTATCGCCCTAAAATCGTTCAGACGCTTTAACCGGAATAGCATTCAATGCCATTGAGTCGCCAAATAAACGCCTGAGGCCTAGATCAAACCGCATAATTTTGAGGAATGGTCCAATGTCTAAATTTCGAATTTCAGCCTTTATCCTTTCTGTGGTGGCCTTATCCGCCTCACCCGCCTATGCTCAGGACGCCGTAATTAACTCCGGCGATACGGCCTGGATTTTAACGGCGACAGCCTTGGTACTGTTTATGTCGCTTCCGGGTCTCGCCTTGTTTTACGGTGGCCTGGTTCGGGCTAAAAACTATCTATCCGTAATAATGAAGGTCTACGCAATCGCGGCCCTTGCCTCAATTATCTGGGTTATTGGAGGTTATTCCATTGCCTTTGGCGAGACCAATCTCTGGTGGGGCGGGCTTGATAATCTATTTTTGAAAAATCTCGAACGCGAGTCTATGTCCGGCTCGATCCCTGAAAGTGTGTTCCTCGCCTTTCAAATGACCTTTGCGGTGATTACCCCGGCCCTGATAGTCGGTGCCTTTGTCGAACGGGTTAAATTTCTGCCTGTCATGATTTTTACCGCGCTATGGCTCCTCACAGTTTATGCCCCGGTCACTCATTGGATCTGGGGTGGCGGCTGGCTGGCAGAGAAAGGTGTGATAGATTTTGCCGGCGGCCTGGTCGTTCATGCGACAGCCGGGATCAGCGCACTTGTCTACGTTTATTTGCTCGGCGCCCGTAAAGGCTTCCCCATGGAAATCACACCCCCTCACCGTCCAGCCGTTGTCATGATCGGAGCAAGCATGCTTTGGGTCGGCTGGTTTGGATTTAATGGCGGGTCGCAACTCGCCGCAGATGGCGGGGCTGGCATGGCCTTGCTTGTGACCCATATCGCCGCGTCCATGGGGACCCTCTCCTGGATTGCCCTGGAATCAATTTATAATAAAAAACCAACTCTGGTCGGCGCGGCAACGGGCACCATTGCAGGCCTTGCGACTGTGACGCCCGCCGCGGGTGTGCTTGGCCCGGGCGGCGCGCTTCTAATCGGTCTCGCGGGGGGTGTGTTATGTTACTACGCCGTGATCTTGTTCCGGGTGAAACTTAAGATCGATGACAGTCTTGACGTATTTGCGGTGCACGGCATTGGCGGCATACTTGGTATTTTACTGCTGCCCTTCCTGTCCAGCACTGCGCTGGGCGGGACAGGAGACGGTAATTTTGGCGCCCAGCTGATTGGTACATTATCTGTGGTGGTCTGGACGGCGGTCGTCAGCTTTGTGATCTTATTTACGCTCAAAAAGACAATCGGCCTTCGGGTCGACGAGGTGGATGAGATCGAAGGGCTGGATTACGCTCTTCACGGCGAAAGCGCCTATAATTAGTGGGGCCTCTCCGGTGGACTTTTGGATCATTCGTCCGGAACGAAATCCAAAAGGTCCGCCGGCATACAGTCCAAAACTGTACAAAGCTTATTTAGGGTTTCGAGCTTAACGCCTTTGACCGTGCCGGATTTCAATTTCGACAAATTTGCTTCCGTCACATTAATCAACGCCGCAAGATCTTTAGACTTCATCTTTCGGCGTGCCAGCATGACATCGAGTGTAATGATCACGGCCATGATTAAACGTAACTTTCTGTTTCGGCTTTATATTTATTGCCCTCTTCGATAACTTTTGATGCGACATAGATAATTGCTGACGAAAACAATATTGCAAATTCGTGGGAGTTTAACTGCAAGTGCGTCCAAAGCGGCATATCGCTAAATTCACCGATGCCCCAACGACGAACCCCACTTAAAAAGAAAAACGCGACGACTCCAAAAACAGAATATTTGGCATATTGCCTCAGCAAACGAACTGTTTCGCCGATCATGATTTTTTCTTTTGTGAAATTAAAAAACATTTTCCACAAAAACCACAAAGCTATTAGTCGGCAGATTAAAACAGGTAACGCCGCCAAACCGCCATAAATCTGGCGTTCGGGTATGGGCGGCGTCGGATAGATAACGTAAAAATTCTGGCCGAGAAAATCATTTCCAAATCGGTCTAGTCCTAACCCCCAATAGGCATACTCAACCCCCACCATCCATATTGCCAATAGTGGAATGTAGGTCAAAAAAGCATAGCTCACTATTTTTACTTGTTTCATAGGCCTAACGTTAAATTTATTGTTTTAGGAAATTAATTATCATTTTTTGATAATTTATTTGCAATTACAGATAATTTATATAGAGGTTTATCAGAACTGGCAAATAGAATAGGGGCCCGCATGGCATTTCTTTTAAACCTCAAAGTCGGCATATCGACCATCATCATACTGAGCGCCTGCCAATCAAAGGTCGCGGTGCCCGTACATGAGTGGGGCGCAAAAGCCCAAATGGATTTGCAAGAAGCCCACAACACAATGCTCGAAAACCACCCTGGGCCCGTTGACAAGGAAAATCCCGGTTTCAACGCTCAGGCTGAAGCTTCATTACAAAAGGCAATGTCGCTGGCTTTAGACGTTGAAAATCAGGCCGGTTATGCAGCGGTTCTACTCGCTTATACTTCGGGATTTCGAGATGGGCATTTTGGAGTATATGCCAACGCGCAAAATTCTGGTCAGGCGGAATTTAACTGGCCCGGCATGCTTCCGGCCTGGCGAGCCGGACAGGTAAGGATTTCACATGCAGAGCCCGCAGAGGACCGTTTTCTGGGTGCTGAGCTTCTGTCTTGCGACGGGCGGAATCCAACCGACATGATTTTGGAAAATGTTTTCCAATTCAGCTCGGGAAAGCCCGATCAAGATGCCTATTGGGGGCGATATGCCTACGATCTATTTATCGATTCTAAAAATCCATTGATCGCGCGCCCTGAATTATGTGATTTCAAATTAGCCTCTGGCGAAATTGAAACCCACCAATTGGACTGGCGCCCAACTGTTAAAGAGGTCTTCAACGTTTACCGTTGGAAAACGGCCTATGGGCTTCGGCCAAAGACTGGGATGGAAGAAGTCCGCCCGGGTGAATTTTGGATCAATCTACCGGACTTTTCGCCCAATGAAGCAGGCGTGGCTAAAATTCGGGCTGTTTTTGCTGAAGTTATAGATCGAAGAGAAGAGATTAGAAATGCAAAGTCCATCGTGTTTGACATGCGTGGAAATCAGGGCGGATCCAGTGCCTGGGGGGTTGAAATGATCGAAGCCCTTTGGGGCAAAGACTTTTACGAAAATTTATGGCCCGCCGAAGATGATACCTATATTGAGTGGCGCCTCAGCGAAGGAAATGTTGATCATCTAGATTGGATTCTAGACTACCTTCTTGAAAATGGGCACGACGACATTGTGAACGATTATTTTCGCCCCATACGGGACGGCGCAAAAAAAGCTTTCGCTCAAGGTCATACCTTTTTTCAGGAACCCGACTTTAGCTCAAACAAAGCCGAAAAACCGCTAAGTACAGTATCTTCAAAACCCTTGGCCAACCCTGTCAATGCACCCGTATATGTCTTGACTCATGGCACCTGTGCCAGTGCATGCTTGGATTTTATGGATGATATTCTTGCTATCGAAGGGGTAACCCATATTGGATACCCGACAAGTTCCGACACAAATTATATGGAAATTCGTCATTCAGAACTTTCTTCTGGTCTTGCTACGATGGCAATCCCTACCAAGGTTTATAGGAATCGATTAAGGGCGTCAGGTGAAACTTACGATCCAGAGTTTCAATATGACGGATTTGACTGGTCTGACGCCGCAATTAAAAATTGGGCCTATGGAATTATCCATGACGCCAATTAAAAGAGCAATTTGCTGATCTGGACAGAGCTCAATACCGGACCTATAGAAATTTCTCAGGTCAATATTTGAGCCAGTAATTGAAACAGTCATTTGAAAATACGATCAAGGTCGACCCCAAGCGCTTAAAGCCGCTCAGCCAAAAATCGAACCGGCAGGGCTGGATCCAGACATTGGGACACCTCGGCGCGATCGGGCTGACCAGCTGGGGGCTCTTTCATTTTTGGGGAAGCCCCTGGATGATCCTGTTTTTTGCGGCACAGGGTATTCTGATAAATTGCCTTTATGCCGGTGTGCATGAGCTCAGCCACAATACGGTTTTCAAAGAAAAATCTTTGAACGAATGGATCGGCCGGGCGTTTTGTTTTATTCTCCTAATGGGGCGGGATCAGGACAAATTTGAACATTTCGAACACCACCGATATACCCAAGATGTTGACCGCGACGCGGAAATTGTCGGCGGTAAACCGTTTAATCTATGGACGTATCTGCTTTACATGTCCGGCATTACCTATTGGTCGGGTCGGGTTACAGAGGTATTTCGGCTCGCTTTAGGGCGTCAGAACCGATGGCCGTGGTTGTCTGAACCGCAATTGAAGACGGTTCATCGAGAGGCCCGCAATATGCTACTCGGTTACTCACTGATATTTGGGCTGTCATTATATTTTCAGTCCTGGATTGCCGTGCAATTTTGGTTGGCGCCCATGATCACCATGAAATGGTTCCACAATATGCAAAACACGGTGGAGCATACCGGCATGCCACATGAAAATGATATTCTAAGAACCACCCGCACGGTCAAAGCCAATTGGCTGATGCAGCGCCTGTTCTGGAATATGCCCTACCATACGGCCCATCACAGCTATCCAATGATCCCGTTTCACAACCTCTCAAAACTTCACGTCGAGATAGAAGACGCCCTTGGCTATGAAATCCCCCGGGTCAGTCATTTCGGTTTTCAAAAACATATGATCCGGAAACTTATCAAAGAAGGCACGTCTAAATATACGGGCCAGGACATCACGGCCTACTGAGATGGCCGATATAAAAGTCTACCAGTCATTATGGGCCATGGAGCTCCGCCGTCCTGACGGTTTTGAGCATTCGGATGAGGCCCGTTTTAAGATGATTGCTGACGCTGGATATTCCGGCGTGTGCCTGGATCCGGCCCCTCATGAAATTGATGATTGTCTGGCCAAACGGCCCTTATTTGAAAAACACGG
>JAHDDX010000045.1 GCA_020629135.1 Hellea sp. | reverse complement strand
ACACATGGCCCTGATGACCGCCGCAGCGCGAACAGTGATATTCCGTGCGCGGCACCACTAATTTGAAGTCTCGCTTGGTATCAATCGCACCGTCGATTTTGTCGTAAAAGCTTGGCCAGCCCGTGCCGGAATCAAATTTCATATCCGATTTAAACAAAGGCAGGTCACAGCCGGCGCAGACATAAGTCCCTTGGCGTTTTTCGTCGTTCAAATCGCTCGTCCATGGACGTTCTGTGCCTTCTTTACGCAGCACATGAAATTCCATTTCGGTTAAGCGCTCTTTCCACTCGGCCTTTGATAAATTGGCCCAATCCTGATCACTCATGCTCGCCTCCTGTGTTGCGGCGTCCGCGTTGATTTTCGTACAGGCCGCCACGCTCAGCGCACCGGCCGCTAATCCAAATTGTCGTCGTGTGAACATACGCACTCCTTTATTGGATTATCAATATAAGGATGGCCGAACCCAAATTCGAGTGACACTTCGATCACGAAGCGGTGAGGTTAAAACCAGCGCGGCGTCATTTGAGATAATATGTCTTTATCCGGAATATTCCCCTGGAAAACATTTCCATAAATCAGCAGTAATCCGATTAAGATAAGCGCCGCGCCAAAATTTGATTTGAAACGTCCCAAAGCATTGGCGGAGTTTTCGGTTTTCAACGTCCAGACCTGCCATACAAAATGCAAGGCCAAAGGAATAAACATGGGCAGCGCATAGATCAGCGACGGGTGCCAGTAATTCTGGTACCAGATCATTCGGACCAGTGAAAAGCTCATCCCGACATTCAGCGCATAGGCATAGGTGATGAGGCTGACACTCAGGGCGAAACTCAACCCGATACCGAGTTTGATGTTTTTCCCAAATCGTCTGGCGGTTGACTTCACACCGATCAGCGCATCGTCTTCCATATCCTGACAGGCATAGATGGTATCATACCCCACCGTCCAGAACATCAGGCCCAAATAGAGAACGATCACGCCGGGACTGAGCATGTCCGTTTTGATCGCATAGGCGACCAGAACCGCCCAATTAAATGTGAGCCCGAGCCAGACCTGCGGCCACCAGGTGATCCGCTTCATAAACGGATAGGCCGCGACGAGCGGAATAGAACAGACGGCCACGATCTGTGCGAAACGGGGCAGGGTCAATAATACCAAAAGCCCGATAAAACATTGCGCAAACAGCCAGAGCCAGGCCTGTTTCACGGAAACCGTACCCGCCGGTATGGGGCGAAGGGCCGTGCGGTCCACCTGCGCGTCCAGGTCCCGGTCGACAATATCGTTATAGGTACAGCCTGCGCCGCGCATGGCGATGGCGCCGATAAATATCAGCGCGGCCCATTTCAGATCCGTCCATTCCAAACCATGAGATAGGGACGCAAAGGCGAGGCCGATCCATCCGGGCAAGGCCAAAAGCCAATAGCCGATGGGGCGGTCGAGACGCGAGAGTTGCAAAAAAGGCCGCCAGTTTTCTGGCGCCCGGTAAACCCAATGGTTCTTTTGCGCATCTTTGATGGTCTCGGTCATGATTGCGTTAGTATAGGGCGAAATGGGTTTCCTCAACCTCTCCTTGGGGAGAGGTCCGCGCGGCGTCTCGCCGCTGCAGGGTGTGCGGAAAGGGTGAGGACGTGGATGACAATAGTGAAAACCTCATCCTGAGGTGCGGCGCCCGAAGGGCAAAGCCTCGAAGGATGCTCGGATAAGACGATCCTTCGAGACATTCGCTGCGCTCATTCCTCAGGATGAGGATGGTTTGTCATTCCGGACGCAAAGGTGTTTGCGATCCGGAGGATCGAGAAAACCGGGTAATTTGATGTGTTCTTGTCTCGCGATCCCCGATCATCGGGCCTTCGTCCCTCGTCCGGGATGACAGGCGGGAGCTAGTTGTATAATTATCAGCCCGTAGATTTCGATTAGAAAAGAATTAGGAATTTCCTCATCCTGAGGTGCGGCGCCCGAAGGGCAAAGCCTCGAAGGATGCTCGGATAAGACGATCCTTCGAGCCATTCGCTACGCTCATTCCTCAGGATGAGGTGGTTTGTCATTCCGGCCAAACGCAGTGCAGAGCCGGGATCCCGATATGAAGGCCTTCTATCGGTCCCGACTTCCGACTTTGCACAATCCCCATTGATGACTATAGGACAGTAATGCGCGAGAATTACACACTCACCCGTATCTATCTGGAAGCGAGCCTGGCTGAGGGCCGTACGCTTGCGCTCTCAAATGATCACGCCCATTATCTGCGCAATGTTCTGCGCCTGAGCGAAGGGACGGAACTGCGCGTCTTTAATGGCTCGGACGGGGAATGGCGGGCGGTGATTTCAAGCCTCGGTAAACGCGCCGGAGACATTGAGATTCAGGAGCAGCTCCGCGCGCCAGAGGCCTGTCCGGATATCTGGCTGTGTTTTGCCCCGGTGCGTAAGCACCGCAATGCGTTTATTCTTGAAAAAGCGACCGAGCTTGGTGTGGCCAAGCTGCAGCCCGTGACCACGGCCCGGACGCAATTTAGCAAGCTCCGTCTGGAAAAGATGCAAAGCCAGATTATCGAGGCGGCGGAACAGACCGAGCGGCTCGACATTCCGCTGTTAAACGCCACAATTGGTCTCGATCAAATGCTGGCAGACTGGCCAACGGAGCGCACTTTAATTTTTGCAGACGAAGCCGGCGACGCCAAACCGGCCTTGGTCGCCTTGCAAAACCTGACGGGTCCCACGGCCCTCCTGATTGGTCCCGAGGGCGGGTTTACGCCCCAAGAGCGCGAGCGATTAAGGGGGCAGGACTATGTCATCCCGGTCTCCCTCGGCCCGCGTATCCTTCGTGCCGACACAGCGGCCCTGTCACTGCTGACCCTGTTCCAGGCCACCCAAGGGGATTGGGGGTGATTGTTGCGCTATTTCCATATTTCATGATCGAAGGACTTCGCGAATAATGCGTTGGTTGATCATGTTAGCAATTTTACTTGGGCTGCTGATATTGACCGTTCTGGGCATTGCGCTTGCACACAGGATTTTTGCCAAGTGGGTTTCTGTGCGTTACCTGAATTTCGATCGGGTTTTTTCTTCAAGAGAACAGCGTTTTGTTGAGAATGCGAAATCTGAGCTTAGTGCCTATGCTCGAGGTGATTCTTACCGACGAAAGCTGCACGGTCTCACCTATTTTTTTGCTTTCCTGCCAATACTGATTTTTGGGTTCTTGTTAATCTGGATCGTTGCAGTCGCGATCAATGAAGGTCTATCTCCACTTTCCAATTTCTCGGAAATGGGTGAACCTATAATGACGGGCGACGCCCCGATCAGTCTAGTTCTTGGCGTAACCAATATTCTAGGTGCAATGGGATCAATTTTTATTTCAGGGTGGATGACGTATTGGGCAACGTCGTTTGTCCCGACTTTCCTGGAATGGATGGTGCTGACCAAGAGCTCATACAACCAATCAGAAAGCGACGATTCTATTCTGAAAAGACGACTGGACCAGATCGAATTTGATGTTCGTATTGAGCGTTTAGATGGGTTGAGAAAATTTGAGCCTGAACAATTCCTGCGCGGCATCGCTTTGCGGCATGGCAATTATTGCCTAATATTAGGGCTCATAATGTGTTTTCCTGCATTGATCGCATATGGTCTTTACGCGAACGCGTCTCCGGCCTTTTACGAAAATGGCTATTCCTACAAGGCTACATTATTTAGCCCAAGAATTGAAAAGCCCTACAATACGTTGGAAGCTGTCGGCGTAGAATGTCAAATTGGTCACAAGAACAAACTGGATCAAAATCTACATTTCTATGATCGCGATATTAAAATTGGAACAATATCAATCAATGTCCGCGATCTATCAAAACTTGATCAATTGGTCTCAAGGCTTACGGAGCAAAACGTCAAATTTACACCGCATTACTATCGACGCGACAATAGGTCAGAGACACGCGCATATTCCAATCAATGCATTTCAAAAAGCCTCAAATCTGCCGTTGGTCAAGATTATAAAAAGATGCAAAATGTATTGCGAACAAACGAACTTTCAGAAAGCCTCGAATGACCCTATCAACTGAAAAATCGCGGGCGCGAATACAGGCCAAGCGGGTACGGGCTGAGGCCGCAGATCCGGCGGCGGGGCCCGAGCTTATCCGGCAATTCCCGGCCGAAAAGTTTCGAGGTGCCGTTATAGGCGGCTTTTGGCCGATCAAGGATGAAATCGATCCCCGGCCTTTATTAGCTGCGCTGCATGCCATGGGGCATGAACTGGCACTGCCTTGCACGCCCCGGGTCGGCAAGCCTTTGACCTTTCGTGCCTGGTCGCCAAAGGACCGCTTAAAACACGCCGCCTATGGCACGCGTGAGCCCTTCCCGGAGCAACCCGAAATGTTTCCAGATCTGGTGTTGATGCCGCTTCTCGCCTTTACGGCGACCGGAGAAAGGCTGGGCTATGGCGGCGGATTTTACGACCGGACCCTGGCGGCACTGCGAGAGAAAAAGCGGATTTTTGCTTGCGGTGTGGCCTATGGTGCGCAAGAAGCCGTGCTATTGCCGACGGGCGAGTTTGACGCGCCACTGGACGCGATTTTGACAGAAAAAGAATTTAGAGCCTTTTAGATGAAGCTGCTGTTTTTAGGCGATGTGGTGGGCCGGGCCGGTCGGCACGCTGTGACCAAACAATTACCGCGCCTGCGCGATGAGATGGCGATCGACGTCGTCGTGTGCAATGCCGAAAATGCGGCGGGCGGTTTTGGCATTACGCCGAGCACAGCCGATGAGTTGTTTGATGCGGGCGTCGATGTCATCACCCTGGGCAATCACAGCTTCGACAATCCATCCGGCATTTCCCTGATCGAGAACCACGATAAAATCCTGCGCCCGGTCAATTATCCGCCGGGTACAGCGCCGGGCAAAGGCGCAGGCCTTTACGACATTAAGGGCTATCAGGTTCTGGTGATCAATGTGCTCGGCCGGGTGTTTATGGACGCGCTGGATGATCCGTTTAAAGCCGTTGAAGAAGAGCTGGCGGCGGCTCCACTCGGCGAAATTGCCGACGCGGTAATTGTGGACGTCCACGCCGAAGCCACATCGGAAAAACAGGGCATGGGATATTTTTGTGATGGCCGGGCGAGCCTCGTGGCAGGCACCCACACGCATTGCCCAACAGCGGATACGCGTATACTGCCTGGCGGCACCGCCTTTCAGACCGATGCCGGTATGTGCGGCGATTATAACTCGGTGCTCGGCATGGATATCGAAGAGCCTTTACGTCGGTTCACCACCCGTATGCGCGGCGCCCGGTTTACCCCTGCCAGCGGCGAGGGGACTTTGTCCGGTCTTTATGCTGAGCTCGGCAAAAACGGTCTTGCGATTGACGTCAAGGGAATAAAACGCGGCGGTGTGATCGGGGATTAATTCCCGCAGAGCAGGGCTTGCCCCGCTCGGCCTCTTTGCCTAAATACCCCTCAGAAATTTTGTAAATAAAGGATTCCTCATGGCAGGTCACTCCAAATGGGCCAATATTCAGCACCGTAAAGGACGCCAGGATAAGGCCCGCTCGAAACTGTTTTCCAAACTGTCCAAGGACATCGCGATTGCGGCCAAGATGGGCGGCCCCGATCCAGACATGAACCCGCGCCTGCGGCTGGCGATTAACAACGCCAAGGGCCAATCCATGCCTAAGGATAATATTCAGCGCGCGGTCGATAAGGGCGCTGGCGGTGACGGGGCTGATTACGAAGAAATCCGCTATGAGGGCTTTGGCCCGTCCGGCATCGGTTTCATCGTTGAATGTTCAACCGACAATACCAACCGCTCCGCCATGGAAGTGCGTACGGCATTTTCGAAAAATGGCGGCAATCTGGGCGAGACAGGATCCGTGGCCTTTATGTTTGATCAGGTCGGCAAGATTGAATACCCGTTGGACAAGGCCGATGAAGACACCATGATGGAAGCGGCAATCGAAGCCGGTGCCGATGATGTCGAGCATGACGAACCGGCGGATGATCAATGGGCCGAATATGAGCCCGTCCACACTATCTATACCGAGCGGGATGATCTGGGCGCGGTGGCGGCCGAGCTAGAAAAGACCTTCGGCGAAGCCAAATCGATTAATCTGATCTGGAAGGCGCAAAACGACATTGACGCGCCGGATAAGGCGGGGACGATTGTTCGACTGATCGAAGCGCTCGAAGATCTGGACGACGTTCAGAACGTGTTCCATAATTTCGCCATGTCAGAAGACGCTTTGGCGGCGCTGGAAGACTAGGTAACCAAAAACCTGCCCCCGCGCCAGAGAAAGCGGGGACAGGATGGGGGAGCTAAACGCCAGAAGGACCTGATAGGGCGTTGATCAGCTCTCCAACACGGTCGGCGAGTTCGCCAATATGAAAATCAATATTGTCAGAGGTGACCGCGCCGAGCACCTGTCCGGTATAGCTGTCAACCAAAAGCGCCTTGGCCTTGGCCGCCTTCCAGGACTCGCAATCTGGTGATACGGTCAGGCCCGTTTCCACCAAGGCCTTATTGCCAAAACTGGCCCAACGCGCATCTGGTCCAATGCCGTAAATGATCACGTAATCCATGCCTTCATTGGCGGCGGTCAAACGCACTTCGTCGATCTTGTTATCGGTATCCTGTCCATCAAACGGGATCTCGGGAATATATTTGATATAATTGCCACTGCCGAGCTGGCGGATATCGACGTCCACCCGCCGGTCAAGAAATGTCCAGTCCCGCTCTTCCGAAAATGGAGTGGGGATCAGGCGGCCACCGTCCAGACGGGCAACCCCGATTGTGGCGCCCGTCTCAATCTGCAAGGGCGGGATCAGGGCCCGGTCGAGCTCGCTGACTTCAAACAGGCTGACCGTTTTGTGAAACGGATCAATAGTCGGGCTTTTATCCAGGGCCAGTGCCGGGCTGGCCATAACACCCGCAAGGCACAGACCGAGCAGGCTTTGACGAAATCTTGTCATAACAATCTCCTTTTCCATGCTTGTCTTTTGACAAGACTTCATGGCCGGAGAAGGTCGGGTTTAAGGAATTATTGTGCCTGTTTTCCGGGCTTTAGGCGAAATTGGGGCGATCATTTTCTTTTAAGGCCGGATTGGGGCAGGAAAACCAGGCCCGTGAAAATCTGGGGCGTGCGATAAGTGCGCTCTAATATCCCGCCTCGACCATTTTCTGATATTTCTTATCGCGCAGGTCCTCAAACACTTCCTCGATCTCTTTGGTGAGGTTTGAAACAGCGAGTAATCTCGCCTGATCCTCGAGCTTGTCGCGCTTTTTATTTCGCCCCGCAAAAGTCGATGCGCCGGCCTTATCCGCGAAGCTTGTGGCGGTGCCGTAAGGGTAGCCATTTCGAACATCGACCAGAATTGCGCTGGCTGTGCTTTTAATCTCGACATCCCGGGACGGCATGACAAACAGGCCCAACACGGTTAGATCTGTAATCCGCAGGGCGTTACTTGTGCGGTCATCCTGACTGCCAACTTCGTAAATCAAGACATAATCCAGATGCTGGCGCGCGGCTCCCTTGCGAATATCATTGACGATTTCGCCGGGGTTTTGATGGGTGCGCGGCCCGACGACCATAGAGGTGACCAAGGGCGAGATCGGAATCAAGTCCCCATATCGACGCCCCATTTTCTCGCTAAACTCGGCCCAGTATTCCGCCTCGTCCTGGGGCACAGTGGTCAGATTACGATGTTGCAACCGCGCCAGACCTATTCGGGCTGGAAAGCGAAAATCTGGTTCGACGGCGGCGATGTCTCGAATGTCCGCGTCCACGGCACTGGAGCTTTGATAGGCCGGACTGTCATTATAGCGGGCGAGATAATCTGCGCCGGACGTGTATTGCGTGGTATGGGCACAGGCCGCGAGGGCGAGCGCACAACTGGCGACGAAAAGTCGAATTTTTGTCATTGGGTCCTCCTCCAATAGGCGCATATTTGCGGGTAAAAAGAGCGCAAACTAAGGCTGGAACCCGGCAGAAATGGGGCATTTATGGTTAATGGCCGTTAACCCCTTTTAGCTTGGCATTGGGCAAATGTTCCCCTACTGTTCTTTCTGTGACATATGGGATTCGCATATTGGGATTGGACCCGAGCCTGGTGGCCTGTGGTTGGGGTGTGGTCGAAAGCGAAGGCACGAAGCTTCGTCATATTGCCCATGGCGTGGTGCGCCCAAATAACAAGGCGGAACTGCCCGCGCGCCTGCGGGAACTGTTTGAGGCCCTGACCGATATCATCCGAATCCATGACCCGCATGAAACCGCGGTGGAAGAAGCCTTTATGAAAAATAATGCGGCGAGCGCGCTCAAACTGGGGCAGGCCCGGGCGGTATGCCTGTTGGCGCCAAGTCTGGCCGGATTGGCGGTGGGGGAATATTCTCCGCGCTCCGTTAAAAAATCCGTGGTCGGCACAGGCAGTGCCGATAAATTACAGGTCGCCCATATGATGAATGTGCTCATGCCGGGTTGCGGGGTGAAAGCGGGCGACGCGGCGGACGCGCTGGCCATTGCCATTTGCCATGCCCACCGGGTCAATGCGGCGGGCACTTTATATCGGAGAGCCGTGTGATGTTTGCCCCTTATCCGGCGCTTCGCGCCACCTTCTCCCCTAGGGAGAAGGGACAGTATTCTAAATTCCCTCTCCCCAAGGGAGAGGGTGCCCGCAGGGCGGGTGAGGGGAGTTGGTTTATTGAAGCATGCTTCGAGACGGCGCGGTCACGCCTCCTCAGCATGAGGAATTATTCTGCCCTCATCCTGAGGTGCGCAGCGAAGCGGAGCCTCGAAGGATGATCGGGATGTTGACAGGGACCTGCCTGATGGCGGGGACGGGCGAAGCCATTATCGATGTCAACGGTGTTGGCTATCTGGTGCAGTGCGGATCCCGCACACTCGGCGCCATGGGCATAGGCGGGATGATATCTATTCATGTAGAAACCCACGTACGCGAACAGGCGATCACGCTTTACGGATTTGCCCATGAGGAAGAACGCGCCTGGTTTGTACGCCTGCAATCGGTACAGGGCGTTGGCCCCAAGGCGGCCCTTGCCATTTTGGATATTTTGTCGCCGGGTGAAATTTTATCGGCGGCGAGCCTCGGCGATAAAACGGCCTTTGCCCGCGCCAGCGGCGTTGGGCCGAAACTGGCGGCGCGGATCGCCACTGAACTGGCCGGTAAGCCGCCGCCTGTTGGACGCGGCTTCCAACCGACGCTGACGCCTCCATCCGGCGGCACGCCGTCCGAGGCCATGCGCAATGAAGGCCTATCTGATATGCAGCTTAGAAATGACGCCGTATCCGCTCTGGTTAATCTGGGCATTGGGCAGTCCGATGCCTTGCGGGCTGTGGCGAGCGCCTATAACACATTTAGCGATGACCCGCCTGTGGATGATCTGATCCGGGTGGCGCTAAAGGAAATGAGTAATTGATTTGTCGCTCATGCTTCGTCAAGCTCAGCATGAGGACTTAGCGACAACACCTCACCCTGAGCCTGACGAAGGGTGAGTTAATCGAGGAACCAAAATTGAGCGAAGAGCGCATCATATCCTCTGATAGCCAGATCGGCGACGGTCGGGATCGGGCCCTGCGTCCGCTGAGCTTTGCCGATTTTGTTGGTCAGCCCGGTGCGATCAAAAACCTCAAAGTCTATGTCGAAGCAGCGCGGCGGCGTTCCGAACCGCTCGATCATTTATTGCTCTCGGGACCCCCCGGCCTTGGCAAGACAACCCTGTCCCAGATCGTAGCCCGTGAACTCGGCGTTAATTTTCGCGCGACCTCCGGCCCGGTTATTTCTAAGGCTGGTGACCTGGCCGCGCTTTTGACCAATCTGGAACCGCGGGACGTTTTGTTTATTGATGAAATTCACCGCCTCAACCCGACGGTCGAGGAAGTCCTTTATCCGGCTATGGAAGATTTCGAACTTGACCTGATTATTGGCGAAGGGCCGGCCGCCCGGTCGATTAAAATTGATCTGGCGCCTTTTACATTGATCGGCGCGACGACCCGGGCTGGATTACTGGCCACGCCCTTGCGCGACCGCTTTGGTATTCCGGTGCGCCTCGAATTTTATGATACGGAAGAGCTCACCAAGATCATCATTCGCAATGCAGACAAGCTCGGCATGAATATGAGCGCAGACGGGGCCCGTGAAATCGCGCGTCGGGCACGCGGGACGCCGCGCGTGGCCGGGCGGTTGCTCCGTCGCGTGCGCGACCTGGCCGAAGATGCCGGCGCGGCCATTGTTGACCGCGCGGCGGCGGATGCAGCCTTGGTGCGTCTGGGTGTGGATGATATCGGTCTGGACGCGCAGGATATGCGCTATCTCAATGCATTATGTGAAATGTTTGGCGGCGGCCCGGTCGGCGCAGGGACCCTATCCGCCGCCTTGTCAGAAGCGCGTGACGCCCTGGAAGACGTGATTGAACCCTATTTGATCCAGCAGGGATTTTTGCAACGTACGCCGCAGGGGCGCGTGGCGACTGCCCGCGCCTATGCCCATCTGGGATTAAAACCGCCGGTTGCCCCGGCCAGCCCGACATTGTTTGATAAGGGCTAGGAAAAATCAAACCTTAAAAGAAAATATCATCCAGGCTTTTTTCCGAGGCCACATGGCCATCGCGGATTGAGGCGATGTGAGCATTTACGGTTTTATTAAATCCATGCAGAAGCGTTTCGATTTGATCAAAGGCGCTTTCAATTTTAGCCCGGTATTTTGGATTATCGGTCAGGTATTTTTGGGTGACATCCTCAATCCGGTTATTATGCGTGTCAAAGATCTCAACGCGGATTTCCCCGGCCTGAATTGAGGCTTTGAGAAAACAGGTTTTGAATTCCTTTTCCGAATAATAATCTTTTATCAACCAGCTCGGCCGCGCGGCTTTCAAGGCCCCGTAAATGGTTGGGAAGAATTTTTTACGCAGGGTGCGTTTGAACACGATCGAATCTAGATTGGTATAATAAATGCCGACTTGACCGTTCTCCCATCCGGGCACCAGATTAGGAATGGGCTTATCATCTGTTGGTTTTTTTTGTGACACAAGCTGCCACTTGGCGATGAAGTCATAACCTTCCACATAGAGCCAACGGGGCTTATCAGCGGGTTTGGATTTAAATATCTTTTGCTCCGCGATGAAGCGGTCATAAAAGGGCAGAACATAGCTTTGATCGATTTTGATCTTGTTCATCTGATAACCCAGGTTCAGCACCGTGTCCTGCGGCCGAAGGCAGAGCTCTTTTAAGAGGGCTTCGGTGCGCGTTGAATCGATATAGATCAGCCAATAGGCGGTGAAATACTCCTGAAAGGAACGGTGGATAAAGCAAAACAGCATACCGTCCTTGCGCATTAAATTCACCGCGTCCAAGACTTCATGCAGGAAATCATCGACCGAACATTTAATCTTGTCTTTGGGGTCTTTGGTCAGGTTCACATGATCAATGGATTTTTGAACATATTCGCGGATTTCCGCTTCTTTGAAATCAAACTTTTCTTTGTAATAGGAAAACATGCAAAAGGTCGAAAACACCAGACGAAAATCATTGATCTTTAGGCAATGCGGGCGTCGGAATTGTTCTTTGATGGCGTCATGCTCGGAATAAAGCGCATGAAAAGCATTATCATAAAATTCGACTATATTGTCCGAGATATCTGAAATATCGCCCTTGCGTTTAAAGGTCACCAACATCATCAAGGCCAGCAAAGGCGACGACAAAAATTCTTCATATTTGTTGAAAAACTTATCTGTGATCAATTTGGAAAACCGTTTGATCAAGCCGGGGTCCAGCGGCGCTTTGCTGATCAAATCTAGGGTTTGCTGGCGCTTAAACGGAACCACGTCATAAGTGTCAAAGACCTGCCAGCCGACAAAGTTTTCATTCGGGCGGCTACTGACGATAACATTGCATTTGCGGTAAAGCCGCTCAAATTCCAGGATCTGCGCCTCGACCCTGTCGCGGCGTTCAACCGCGATCTCGTCAAATCCATCAAACACCAAAAAGAAATAGCCGTCCGCGGCCATCTCCTTGAACAAATCCTCAGAGATGCTTTTATTGGTCGAAAGCGTGTGCCGGATCAGGGACATGATATCGATGTCGGAAAACTGATTAAATTTGCGAAGCTCGATCAGGACCGGGATCTTACCCTTGGGTTCATGAAATACATCCAGCCACAGCCGTTTTAAAAACAGGGTTTTCCCCGACCCGCCATTACCGCGCACAACGACGCGTTTCCCGTCGCGAATATCACTGATCAGGTCGTTATCCGTGATCGGTTTGTCCTGACTGTCCTTTTTGGTGAAAAAGCTCGACACATAAATATCGTCAATATTGGAATTGATATTGCGCGAGCAGATCAGCTGCACATTGGAGGCCCGGTTATAGGTCGAGCCCAGATAGCCCGAAAAATCCGTGAACTGTTTTTCAAGCTTCAGCCACACCTTGGCCTTGACCGTAGGTTTAAGGCGGTCCCAGAATTTCTTGGCCTTGGTCAGGCCTTCTATGGCCGCCGTTGTGGATATGCTACCGGGTTCTAACAATGGGGAGTGTCCTTGATCATCTGCGCCAAGACTAGAGCGTTTTCATAGGCTTTATCAAGATGTTCCGCGGGTGAATTTGGAATAGGGGTTTGAAGCATTGCCTTGGCTTTATTTACACCTTAATTTGCTCGTTGGAGACCGGACCTTGAATCAGTATCTAGACCTATTTTACAATACGTTACCGCCGGTTTCATTGACGGCATACAAGAAGTTTTTGGCGTCATTTTCGTATGATTTGCCGGAAGACTACGCCAAATTTTTAAACCTGATCGGTAGTGGAAATTTTCGTTCTAATAAAATTACTATCAATGTGCCGGACGCCTCGGCGCGCGAAGATGGTAACAAAGATACCGATCGAAAAATTGAAGTTCTTTGGATTTATGGACTTGCTGATGGAGATGTTCCAAACGAAACGATTTCTATGCGTGAGTGGAATAAAATCCCGCCCAATTCTATCGCAATTGCAGCCGACGGCGGAGGTAACAGGTTCCTGATGAGCCTCGCCGAGAACACATTTGGGCACGTTTATTTCTGGGACCATGAAAGAATCGACACGGAAACTGCGCAGGTCGAAATACATGATTTCAAAAATATGTATTTCATAGCGTCAAGTTTTGAAGAGTTTCTGATTTTAATAAAGAAGAACTTAGATTAATTGCTAAGATGCGGCATTTGCATATTTAGGGAGATCAGCTCCGATCCTTATCCGCCCAAAGTCACTTGATGCCAAACGCTTTGCCTAAATGAGTGAGGCTCCGAAAAATGGCTTTGTTTTTTTTCTTGGGTACAATGGTTCTTAAGATGCTCGCAAGTTAACTCCCGTCGACGGTTCCGAAGCACAGATCAGCCCTCATCCTGAGCCTGCCAAAGAGGGCGCATTCCGTCGCTGTGATCTTGGGCAATAGTCCAGTAGTTAATCAGCTGAGAGATCGTCTGCGTTTTCAAGTTCTGGAATTTCAAACTCACATTGGATTCGTAAAACCAAAGACAATCGAGTTGCGACTGGAAGGTGCGTCGGGTCTTCCTTATGTTCGGCAATGAGGGCAACTGACATGGTTTCAAGCAAATCACGCCATTCCAGGCGTTGACGCCGATCTATTTCGCGGTCTTTGTATGACTTGGATAATTTCTCGCCAGGTAAAAGGAAGACAGGTTCAATCTCTCCTTTTTTTATACCTTTGTCATACTTATTCGCTATCGGTCGAAGCATCTCTCTTAAAGAACGACTATTATTTTTCCGGCGCCGGTCTCCATGTTTCACAATCCATTCAGCATCTTCACGAAAATAATCTCTTCGACTTAAACCGCACCTGTCATTCGCGGATAGACTGGGAAGCAAAGTGCCATCATTACGCCCAAGAATATTTGTAAGATTGGCTTTAACGTCAAAAGCCTCTCTTGCTTGAAAACTATATGAACTGCTTATTGACGAGGTTAGGCGATAAATGTTGTGGGGCTTGTCAGAGGATTCTGCCTCAACAGACATCATGAATGATATTACAGCGCCAATTCCGGCGATAACAATTGACTTTTTCATATCTACTCGAATTATATGACCGAAGAAAGTGTAACTTTAAAGTATAGAAGGATCAATTGGATATTAATAAAATTAGCGGTTTGATATAGCCGAACAAACCGAAGCAATCTTGTATCGAGCTACCGTTATTCGCCCATCGCCAGTATCCCATCATTTCCCCCTCGACAGACCGCGCCCAATCCGCATAACTATCCAAATGAGCGAACAACCAACCATGGGCGGCTTTAAGGGCCGGGAACATCATTATCCAATCCGGGTGTTTTACGAAGATACGGATTTCACCGGGATTGTGTATTACGCCAATTATCTGCGGTTTTTTGAGCGGGCGCGAAGCTCGTTTTTTCGTCTGGTCGGATTTGAACATGCCCGGCTCTGGGACGCCGAGGACCCGCTCGCCTTTGCCATTCGCAAGATTGATTTGGATTATAAAAAGCCCGCCCGGATTGATGATCATCTGACCATTGTCACGACCTATGACCGGTTTAAGGGCGCCCGGCTTTGGGTGAGCCAAGCCTGTTACCGGGGGGAAGAGCTCCTCGTCACGGCGGTATCCGAAGCCGCCTCAATCACGCCGGAGGGCCGGCCAAAGCGCGCCCCGAAATGGATGATCGAGACGCTTAAGCCCTATCTGCTTGAAGATTGAATTTGCCGTTATGTGAATTCACCGGGGTTCCCTGAATTTTTTTCACCATCTGTTTTTCGCTAATTGAAATTTCAATCGGTTTGAATCGCTGACTCTGATGTAATTGAAACTGCAATTATATATCGTTATAAGTTTAATTTCTCGGTAATTTGCACAACCTAAAATTGTCCCATCTCGAAAGAGATATTCCAGACCGGGTTTCGCCCGGGAACCAAACAGAGGGGCTTTTTATGTTAAAATCTACAAAACGAATTTCAAAACTATGTCTGGGTGTGGCCATTTCCGGCTTGCTGTTCTCCAGCTATAGCTTTGCGCAGATCACATGCACACCTTATCAATATGTCGATCGCGACGGCAATGAAATTTACGGACCACCAACCGGGCTGGGCGTCGTGCCTGAGCTGTGTACGGGCCTGCGCGGAGATGCGGGTCAGCAATGTGTTGTTAGTCTTGGATATGATTTTGGCCTGAAAGTGGATGATTGGGATCAAAACACCGATGGCGGTTTCTCCGGGGCCTGCGATGATCACGGCAGCTGTGAACTGGCCGATGAATTTAACACGACCATCACCATTACCGGCAATGACGGTTATAATTTTGACTGGGACAGTTTTCCCTTCAATATTGACGCCGTGGCCGTGAAAGGCGGAACAGAATCCAACCTGTTCTCTTATGACCCCTCCAGCAGTTCTGACACAGATTTATACGCGCCGTTAAATTCGAATAATGGTAAAATGCGCGGGGTTAGTCACGCAGCCTTTTGCTGGAACAAGTCGGACAATCCAGATAGTTGTTATGAGGAAGAAACCGCCTGGGCCGTTGGCACCGGATATAATAGCCGTCGCGGGAATTGGGCGATGTTTGTCGACTATCAGGCCTGTGATGACCTGGACGGCGTTCGCGACGGAAATTGTACCACACGTCTGCGCGCCGATGGCGGGGACGGTATTGGTATCGATGTCGGTACAGCCATGTTTCGTCCGGCGGGCCCAGGCGAAGTGGAGCTTCGCATCAGCCTGGAAGGTGGGGCTATATTTTACTACGATCTCGCCGATGAAGAGCTCGATAATAATCTGAAAGTTCAGGACTATGCGAGCCCGCCGAAAGGCAATCCGAAAATCGGACGCTTTGATTACAAAATTTCTGAACCGATCGGATCTACGGCTGCGCGACTTATCCTCCCGGCAAATAATTATTACGGCGTTCACCTGGATGTGGCCGTCCTTGCGCCCTGTGACTAGTTTCCCCCACAGGTAGGACGGTGGATTAGGCGCCTTCGGGCGCCTTTTCTTTTCCATAACATTACAGAGAGCCTAACGCGGCCTTGCCTTAGTTTAAGTTGAGTGATCAGCCGCGATGACCTTAAAGCGCCCTATGCGTGCTTTGAGGGAAGAGCCCGCAGGCGGGTTGTTGAGCGGTTATCCATTCACAGGCTGGTTCTCGGCGCTCGTACTGCACCTAGTTATCATGATTTTGGTGGTGTTAAGCCGTCAATCGCCAGATACCTTTACTGTCCCTGACCCTATAATCGTGGATCTGATAGCCCTTCCGCAAGAGACACGACCCGAAGACGCTATTGAGGTAGAAAAACCAAGTCCGCCTCTCGGGGTTCCTTTCGTTCGGCCGAGATTAAAACCAATCCGAAAACCTGAGCGTCTCCGCGAAACAGATATAGAAGCCTCAAATAATTCAGAGACCCGGGAAGCCTCAACCTCTGACGTAACGGTGGCGGTCCCAAAATCAACTATTCCGTCCCGTTGGGCGCTTGAACCGCCTTTGGCCAAAGAACGTTTGGAGGGTCTGGGCCTATTGGGTGACGATATAAACTGCCTGAGGTCATTGTCCGATGATTGCAAGGCACTGCGAGAGGAGCTGTTTTCAGACTATGCGCTCAGTGAGTATGAAAAGCTGATAGCCGCCAACACGCCGTGGAGTGGTTTAGGCAGCGAATTTTACGGGTTGAGTGAGCAGGAAATTTTAGAAAAACTAAATGTCCCGATTGCCGGACAAAACGGCCTGACCTTACCATTGGTAGGAACAATCATCGATGGGCCGCTTTGGGATAGAATGCATGGGGTCAATAAGCCGTGCAAGCTTCGTCCCGGATACGCCGGAGTGGGAAGCTCTCAATCTGGACGGCTCACGGTAATAAGAGATTGCGAACGAAAAGATGATTGAGCGCCAAGGCTATTGCAAAAATATTCTCATTTGCCATTAAGGCGTCATGACCCGCGATATTTTATTTTTACTGCCACCCGGATTTGAAGACAATGGCGTGCGCCAATATTGTCCGGAATGCGCCGAGCTGTGGGGCGTGTTGAATTACTTCCCCGCGATCCGCGAAAGTCTCGAAATCACCTATGTCCCGATTGATAAACCGCGCGCGGCGATGAGCGCGCGTCTGGGCGACAAAAACCAAAACGCGCCAACATTGATATTACATGAAGACAGTCCGGAATATGACAACTGCGGGATCATGCAATATCGCGGGCAGCGTTTTATCAATAATGCCCGGGATATCGGCCGCTATTATGCCCGGCGTTTCGGCACACCGGTCCCGCGCTAAGTCTCACTTAAAAATAAAGTCGGGACACCGAGTGTCCCGTCACGGACGCTGAAAACTTCGGTGCCGGGTTTGCGCCCGGTTCGAATATCCGAGATGTTCAGACCGGCTTTGTTCAAACGGTTATGGGCTGATTTCAAATCTTTGACTTTCCAGGTCAGCCCCCAAATAGTGTCTTTGTCGTCGGGCTCTGAGGGTTGATCCAGCCGGTGGATAATTTCCAGGGTCAATTCGCCGGTTCGAAAAAACAAAAACCTGGTGTTAAATGTGTCAATGGTCCGGTCGAGCGCGAAGGGCAATCCGAGGCGCGCCCCGTAATGGGCAATCGCCCGGTCTGGATTGGGCGTATTAATCACAAGATGATCCAGACTTAAAACCTGATCCGGTTCTTTGTCGCGAACTGGTAACTCGGTTTCAGCTTGTAGTATAAATGTCTTGATCCCGGCGCAGGCCGCATCTGCACAGCGAAATTTTTCCCAGCGTCGGATTTTGCCGGTTTGGGCGTTTTGGCTACGATTGGGTTTGATGTCGTCAGGGGTTAATCCGCGCCGGGTGAATGCGTGGTGGTCTGCGGAAATATCATCGGATGCAAAGACCAAAGAGGTAAGGCGTCCCGATTGTCCATCCAGTAATTTTGAAAGACGATTGGCGATTGGCCCGCCATTTAGCGGAGCGACGAGTTCAATGGCCGTATTATTGACGGTAAATACCGTTTGTGCCGCCGACCCATTGATCACCTGCCAGTCAGGGGGTGATCCCAATAATGTCTGATAGGTTGCCGTGCCACGATCAATATCGGGGCAAATGAGAACGAAATGATCCAGCCGGGTTAACATGTTCACCTGCTTAGCTGGACGGCTCAGATTTTCAACGGCCATATTCATTTTTTGCGCGTTTCAACCACATCATCTTCGAAAAAGTCGAGGTCTCGCTTAATGCCGACCTCCTCGCAGTGATTGCCGGTTTTGTCGCCGTTTATTTTCTTGGAAACACAATTTAATTGTCGACTGGAAAAGGAACTGAATTGTCTAAGTCCAATAATGCCAACCACGCCGACAATGCCGCCGATCAGGCCATATTCAATTGCCGTGGCGCCGTCTGTTGCTTTGCAGAATTTGGACCCAAACAGGAAATTTCGGCGGCTCACCGTTTTAGTTTTTAGTGCGGACATAATGTCCCCCCACATTGGGGTAATTCCCACTTCCGCGCCTTTCGTCCCCCGAAAATGCGCTGTCGCACTTATAAAGTGGCTAAATCAAATTAAATAACGTTTAAAGGGTGGTTGTAGTTTCAATCACTTGATTGCAAGTGCGGTCAAATATCCAGATAAATTTGATTAATTGTTGGAATTTGTATTTTTATTGCCCGGGCCGCCTCGATTGGGTTTGCCCCGGCGCTTATGTTTGGGCCTGCCACCCGGTCGCCCCTGTCCTGGATGCTTCCCTTTGAAACCTTTGATTGGGCGCTTGGATCCACCAGGGCTTTTTGACTTATTTGTGCGGGGCTGTCTTGTTTCTTCGCCAGTTTGGGCTTCATTTCCGCTAGACTTGTTTTGATCTCGATTTTTGTTCTTGGGCCCTTTGTGGGCCCCCTTTTGGGATCGATCGCCTTTGTGCCAGGTCTTAGACCCCTGATGTCTCTTTGGTTTGGAAGACTTTTGCTTATTCTGGCCGTCTGTCTCCTGTAAAAGTTCTTCGGCCGTTTTTGGTTTTTTGCGGCGCTTGGGGCGCTTATGGCTATTGCCTTGACCTTCGGGCTTAGGCGGCTTGGGTAAAGGCGCGCGTTTAGCCAAAGCCTGCGCTTTTTTATTAAAGTCCTCGGGCAAAGGTTGCACGGGAATGGTGGTTTTCAGGAGCTTTTGAATGTCTTTCAAATAGGCCCGCTCATCATCAGCAACAAAGGACAGGGCCGTCCCGGCCATATTGGCCCTCGCTGTCCGGCCGATCCGGTGAACATATTGCTCTGGTACGTTTGGGATTTCAAAATTAATGACATGGCTGATGCCTTCAATATCAATCCCCCGGGCGGCAATATCGGTCGCGATTAAAAACCGGATATTCCCGTCGCGAAAGGCGGCCAGGGCCCGACGTCTCTGACTCTGGCTTTTATTGCCATGAATGGCCACAGCTTCGATCCCGATCTTGGCCAGACGTTTTACGACCCGGTCGGCCCCATGCTTGGTCCGGGTAAAGACAAGCGCGCGGGCAATCATTGGGTCAGACAGGGTCAGTCCCAAAAGGTCCTGCTTTTCCTTGGCGCTGACATAAATCAAGGACTGATCCACCTTATCCGCCGTTGTATTGGGCGGACTGACCGAAACACTGACCGGGTCGGTCAGGAATTGCGAGGCCAGTTTTTGGATCTTGGGTGTCATAGTTGCCGAAAAGAACAATGTCTGACGGTCTTCAGGCAAATGAGGGACGATTTTTTTCAAGGCATGAATAAAGCCCATATCCATCATTTGATCGGCTTCATCCAGGATCAGAAGCTCGACCTCATCCAGGCGGAGATCCTTGCGATCTAATAGGTCGATCAATCGACCCGGCGTCGCGACCAACACATCATTGCCTTTGACCAGGCGTTTAATCTGCCGCGAAATCGGCACACCGCCAAATATGCTAAACACACGCAGCCCATCAATACTGCGCCCGTAATCGGTGAAGGATACCGTGATCTGCTCGGCCAGTTCTCGTGTCGGCGCCAGAACCAATACCCGCGCGCCGCGTTTGGGCGGTTGGCGATCATGGCGGACGATATGATCAAGCGAGGGCAGGGCGAAAGCCGCCGTCTTGCCGGTACCCGTCTGCGCAATCCCCATCAGATCCCGTCCGGCCAGGACATTGGGAATGGCTTGCTGCTGGATCGGGGTCGGGGTGGTATAGCCCAGATGATCGAGCGCCTTGTTCAGCGGAACTGACAAATTGAGTTCGGAAAATTCAGTCATGATGGCCCCAGGCGCGCGTGCCCCCTACGAGCCCGTGATTGTGCTCGCTCCCTATCGGGGGGACAGCACAAAGTCAAACGGTGATGGCAGGCGGGGGATAGTTCCGCAAGAAGTGGAGACAGAGTTATTAAGGATTGGCACTTAAAACAAAGTTTTGGATTGGAATGAAGGTGAAACTAGCAGTCTTTGACCGTGAGTAGCTTTGATCTTGTCATGAACACTTGATTTAATCTAAGGTTGTGAAATTGATAAAGGAATTAAAATTGCCCAAAGAATTATATCGCGATGCCGAATTTGAATTAGATCAGGTTACAGAAAATGAAGACGACCTTGAAATTTCGGCAGACCAATTTGAAAACCTTTTGGTATCACCATCGGATTGGACAGTTGGTACCATTTACAAGCAAATTGGGAATCAAATTGATTTGGATCCGGACTTTCAACGTCGAGACGTATGGTCCACTGCCTCGAAATCAAAATTTATCGAATCGTTGCTTTTGGGAATCCCAATTCCACAAATATTGTTATCGGTAAAGAAAGACCGAAAGGGCTCTTATATTGTCTTGGACGGAAAACAGCGGTTGCTTACCATAAAAGAGTTTATTTCGGGAAAAACCATTGATGAACGCGTGTTTAAATTGCGTGGTTTAAGAATTTTGAAACAGTATGAAGGAAAATCTTGGAATGACCTGCGAGCAGATACGGAACTGGAAAATCAATTTTTGAATGAAACTGTAAGAACAACAATAGTAAAAAATTGGATTTCGCAGGCGGTTTTGTATGAAATATTCTATAGATTGAATTCGGGTTCAGTGCGGTTGTCGCCCATGGAACTTCGTATGTCTCTTTTCCCCGGACCATTTCTAAAGTGGGTTGTTAAATGGTCGGAAGAAATTAGTTCATTGCACGAACTCTTGAGAAGAAAAAGACCAGATAAACGTATGGCCGATGTTGAGATTGCTGTTCGTCATCTTGCCTTTAACTCAGGGATTATTCCGTATTCAGGAAAACTTAAAGAATACTTGGACGAATATTGCGAGTATGCCAATTTAAATTTCGATGAAATTGGAAATAACATTTCTGCAAGTTTGGAGCAAATGAATAGGGCCATTGACTTAGGAATGAGCATTTTTCCAGATCATACATTTTGCCGAAAATTTACTAATGATGGCTATGAATCTCGATTTAATCGTGCGTTGTTTGATGTTTTAGTTGGAAGTTTACAAAATCATAAATTTTACGAATTTGCATCCAAAAATATGGCCGAAGTTAGAACTGCTTATGAGCGATTATGTCTCGAAGATGACGATTTTGTGAGATCTGTGGAAACTTCCACAAAGAATATCGAACCGACACGAACTCGTTTTCGGTCTTGGTACAAGGTAGCTCAAGATATTTCTAGTGTAGATCTTGTTATTCCTTTGATCAAAGAATGATTTCGCCCACTACGTATTATCAGGAAATGCTAGAAAGCATAAAGCTAGCCAAAAAATTGGTATCAAATATCGATGAAATTGAGTGTAAAACTGATCTTCAGCATCTTAAACTGCAAGGCTACATTTTGATTGTTCATTCGATATTCGAAGAATATCTAGAAAATATATGCGGTGATGCCGCGAAGACAGCGAAACGCAACTATGAAGAATCCGGGGCTTTGTCTTCTACACTGGTCGCTCTAATCGCGACAACCGTAGTGGACAAAATTTCGGATACGGCTAGAAAAAAAGTTAGCAAAGACTTAGCAAAAGACATGAGTCTATTCGCAATTGATTCAGTTTCTCGATATGTTCAATCTTTGAATAATAATCACGGAATTACTTCGGAAAATCAAAACAATTTGTTGTTGCCAATTGGGATCAATATCGAAATCGTTGACATTGGATTGTCCCAAAATTTAAATGCTTTTGGTCGGAAGCGCGGTGCTATTGCACACTCTTTTGTAGTTAAGCGGGAAGAAACGTTGAGCGACGTAGATGTGTCTATTAAAACTATTTCTCGCGATTTGATTCAATTAGATGAAGAAATATGCAAGGCATGTACGCCGTTATCGCCATAGTGAATCAGGTAATAGCTATCTAGTCACCTCGTCAAAAAATCTCAAAATGATCCTAAAATGTCACCGTCAGTTTGTATTCTCTAACCGTGCATTCCAGTGAACAGCAGAATCAAAAAAACCACCCCGAAGGGTGGTTTGAAACGTTCCGAAGTTTTTTCAATCGGCGTGTAAATTTGATTCACTGGATCAAATTTTCAGCTGCGCTGATCCACGCCGATTGCCAAAACACTTTACGGAATGGTTCGGAATGATTGTAGGCGTCAGCCTACATCATTCCTCCCATTCCGCCCATTCCGCCCATGTCTGGCATGGCCGGGGCGTCTGATTTAGGGGCTTCGACGATGGCCGCTTCGGTGGTCAGGATCA
>JAHDDX010000001.1 GCA_020629135.1 Hellea sp. | reverse complement strand
CTTCGTTAAAATGCGCGATCAATTCCAAAAGCTTGTCGCGCTCGATTTCATCGATTTTATTCAGCGCCAGATAGGCCTTTTCCTGTTTTCGCAGTTTCAAACCCGCAATGACCCGTTCCGTATCCTCAGACGACAGCCGGTCCTGTGCACTGCCGTCCCCGCGTCGGGCCCTGAAAAAAGCCGGCGCGTCGACCACATGCACAATAGCGTCTGCATCATCTACACCTGTCCAGGCGGCATGGACCATGGATTTCGACAGGCGGTCCGTATCCTTGGGTTTGAAAATACCCGGCGTATCAACCAATACGACTTGCGCATTCCCTAACATTGCAATGCCGCGCACCTGAAACCGTGTGGTTTGAACCTTGTGAGTGACGATGGAGACTTTTTCGCCGACCAACGCATTAACGAGGGTGGACTTCCCGGCATTGGGTGCGCCGATAATGGCGACAAAGCCAGCCCGGGTAGATGGATTATCTCGGATTGACATGTTTGGCTTTCAAGCGCTTGAGAAGGTTGGACGCCGCAAAACGCTCTGCATTTTTCTTGGCGGGGCCTTCGCCCTTATCGGTGCCAAATCCTTCGACGTCGACTTCGACAACAAAATTGGGTCTGTGATCGGGGCCCTTGCGTTCCAGGACTTTATAGACCGGCTGCCCATATCCTTGACGCACGGCCTTTTCCTGTAACTCGGTTTTGGGGTCCTTTGAGTTCGCGCCTGTGGTTGTTGAAAAACGCCCTTCCCAGAAACGATTATAAAAATCCCTAACTGCGTCAAAGCCCCCGTCCACATAAATGGCGGCCATGACCGCTTCACAGGCATCGCCGAGGATTGAGGTTTTATCCCTACCCTTTTGTTTTTCTTCTGATTTTGAAATTTTTAAGACAGCGCCAAAATCAAGTTCGCGGGCGATATCCGCACAGGTTTCCTTACGAACCAGTGCGTTTAATCGTCGAGCAAGCTTGCCTTCAACATCATCACTTTCACGGTACAGTCTTTCGGCGGTTAGCAAGCCCAATACACGATCGCCTAAGAATTCAAGCCGTTCATTATCGGGAATATTCTTTCGACCGTTCAGAAAAGAGGTGTGTGTCAAGGCCTGTTCTAACAGGTTTTGGTCTTTAAACTGATACCCAATCCGGGACTGAAAATCTTCGAGGCGATTTGAATAGGCACTCATCGCAGCCCCACAACAAACCGATTGCCACGCATATTCAACCAGGTCCAAGGGCGGACTATCGAAAAATCCTCCGTCACCGACAAAAGTATGAATTCCGCACGCCCGACAATATTTTCGGCTGGAACCAGGCCGGCGCCGCCTTCTGTGACGGTCATACGACTATCACCGGATTCGTCCCGGTTATCGCCCATCATGAAATAATAACCGCTCGGAATGATATAGGGCTCGGTGTTATCGGCCGGACTATTCTTTTCAGAATCCAGGATTTGATAAGTGCGTCCATTTGGGAGGCTTTCCTGCCAATATTCAACGCCGCCCTCAATAGACTTGCTGTCCAATGGAATCTTTTCGGCCTCAACGGGCGTTCCGTTGACATAAACCAGACCGTTTTTCATCTGTATTTCATCGCCGGGTAAACCAACTAAGCGTTTTATAAAATTGCGCTTTAACCCTTCAGGACGGAATACGACTATATCGCCGCGATCCGGCGAACGTTCAAACAATCGCCCCTCTGGAACCGGTAATGGAATGGGATCTGCAGCGTATTTTCCGTAACCCAAGGAATATTTCGACGTAATGACATAATCGCCCACCAAAAGGTTTGGCTGCATAGACCCGGAGGGAATATGAAAGGGCTGAAACAAAAAAGTCCGAACCAGCATCGCGATTAGCAGGGCCCAAAACAAAGTCGCAAAAACTTCGCCGATCCCGCCTGCTTTCGATTCTACTTTTTTTCGTGCCATGTCTCGACCGTATTAAGGGCTTACGCCCGCGATTCAACTATCGCATAGGCCAAGGCATAGGGATAATCATCGCTTAAACTGATATGAACCGCCACGCTTGCCTTATTTTGCGTGTGTTGCTCAAGTCTTTTTTTGGCTTTTCCGTAAAGATTAATAGTCGGACGGCCAGATGGATCGTTTGAAACCTCAACATCGTGCCATGATAGGGCCCCGGTTTCTGCGCCCGCCAGGGCTTTTGCGACCGCCTCTTTTGCCGCAAATCGTTTGGCGTAATAGGCCGCTTTGCCGGATTTAGACTCGCAATAAGCCTGTTCAAACTGCGTAAAAATCTTGTCCAGAAATCGATCGCCAAATTTTTCAATAGATTTCTCGATCCGCCGAATGTCACAAATATCTGTACCAATTCCAATTATCATCCAGAATTCCCACGAACTTCATCCATGCAAGCCCGCATTTCCTTGATCACGGAATCCATACCGTGAAATATCGCCTCACCGATCAAAAAGTGCCCGATATTAAGTTCGACGACCTGCGGAATGGCCGCAATTTCTCGAACATTGTCAAAGGTAATGCCATGGCCCGCATGAATTTCCAGGCCAAGCTTGTCGCCCAGGGCCGCCCCTTCAGTCATCGAAGATAAAATTGAGGCCGCGAGATCATTTTTTTCATCATCTAAGGCGTGCGCATAGGCACCTGTATGGATTTCGATCACAGCCGCATTCGTACTTTTGGCCGCTCGAATTTGATTTTCATCGGCCTCAATAAACAACGAGACCCGAGACCCGTTATCTGATAATTCGCGTATTATCGGAACCAGAGTATTGTGTTGGCCTGCCACATCCAAACCACCTTCGGTCGTCCGTTCTTCCCGTCGCTCTGGCACAAGACAAACCGCATGAGGTTTGAGGCGTTTGGCGATTTCGAGCATTTCTTCGGTCGCTGCCATTTCCATGTTCAGCGGAATATTTTCGCTTTCACATAACATTTGAAGCCGTTCCATATCATCATCTGTGATATGGCGACGGTCTTCACGTAGATGGGCCGTGATACCATCGGCCCCGCTCTTAATAGCTGCCCAAGCTCCGGAAACCGGATCCGGATGCATCCCACCCCGCGCATTTCGCACTGTTGCGATATGATCAATATTGACCCCTAGGCGGAGTTTGGCTGAATTCATGCGAGGCCTCGGCTACCCGGCTTAATCGCCGGAATATCTTTTAGCTCGTCCGGAAGATTATCTGCTTCGTAAGCGGGGAATTTTCGAGCTGCCAGGCTGATTAAAGGCACGCCGATATCTGCCTCCCCGTTTGAGCGGTCAAACAGACAGGCCCCGGCCACGACTTTGGCACCCGTCTTCTCAATGCTTTCGATACATTCTCTCGAAGAAAGACCGGTCGTGATAATGTCCTCGACCATCAGAACCCGTTGACCGGGTTCCAGCGAAAATCCGCGGCGTAATGCAAATTCCCCGTTTTCGCGCTCAGTGAAAATAGATTCAAGCTCCATATGCCGGGCCGTCTCATATCCCGGTATAACGCCGCCCATAGCCGGGGCGACGATTATATCGATCTCACCTTCAAACTCGGTCATAACTTTTTCAGCAAGCGCCTTACATAATTTTGATGTCAGTCTTGGGTTCTTAAATATCAGAGCTTTTTGCAAAAACACCGGGCTTCTCAGGCCGGAAGATAGAATAAAATGCCCTTCCAATAAGGCGCCAGCCTCGCGGAATACGTCTAAAACGTCATCTGTGTTCATTTTGTCCTCTTTGGATCAGGTTTCGAGCGCGGCCCGGGTGCGTTGTGCGGACACCACATAGGTGCTGGCACGCATGGCTGCAATAATTTGTAAGAGATGCCGATTGTCGCGCACCTCAATATCAATGATCATATCAAAAAATGTCGGGCTCCGGGATACGGTTTTGATGTTAGTCAAATTGCCCCCGGCTTCCCCGATGATCTTTGTGACATCGGCCAGAGCGCCAGGTACATGTTCCAGTGTCGCCGTGACCCGGCCCGTAGACGCGGCATGCTGCACAGAACGACGCCAGCCAATATCCAGCCAGACATCCTGGTTTTCTTCAAATTCTTCGAGAAGCTCACAATCGATTGTGTGAATGACGACACCTTTTCCGGGCTCACGAATGCCGACAATACGATCCCCGGGAATCGGCGAACAACAATCACCGAAATGCAGACTTACCCCAGCGGTCAGCCCGTCACCTTTGACATAAAGTTTAGCCGTCTTATCGCTGATAAAATCGCGTTTCGACAAATCATATATTGAAGTCGTTTCTTTACGCCCCGGAAAAACACCGTCCATAAATTGTTGAATGGAGACATTGCCGCGCCCCATAGCCTCGTAAAGGTCTTCATGGGTTTCAAAATTCATGCGCTTCAATGTATCGGTTAGTGAGCTTTCACTGAAATCCTTGTCCTCTCGCGCAAAGGCATGTTCGGCGAGCATTAAACCGATACGCCTAAATTCCTGCGCTTCACTGGCACGGGTCAAGCGACGCAACGCAGATCGTGCCTTACCAGTTATGACCATGCTTTCCCATCCGGGGCGTGGTTCCGCCTGACCACCCCGAATAATTTTGACGACATCCCCGTTTTGCAAGCGGGTTCTAAGCGGACGCTCGCGATTATTGATGATCGCCCCAATACAGGTATCCCCAATCTTCGTATGGACCGCATAAGCAAAATCCAATGGCGTGGCGCCTCGAGGTAAAGAAATCAGATCGCCTTTGGGGGTGAAGGTAAAAACCTGATCCGCGAACATTTCAAGCTTGGCATGTTCCAAAAACTCGTCCGCATCGCCGCTTTGCTCCATCATTTCTACAAAAGGACGAAGGCGCGCTAACGGATCACCACCACTGTCGCTGGCCCGGTCTGGATCATAGGCATAGCTTTCGTTTTTATAAGTCCAGTGCGCCGCAACGCCCCGCTCGGCCACGTCTTCCATGCGTTCAGTGCGAATTTGAATTTCAAGGCGTTTGTTTTCAGGCCCTAAAATCGTCGTATGAAGGGTTTGATAGCCATTGGATTTCGGAACCGAGATAAAATCACGAAAACGCCCCGGCACACAGCGGTAATGCCCGTGCAATAACCCAAGAACCCGGTAACAGCTATCGGCCTTATCTACGACAATCCGAAACGCGTAAATATCGGCCACATCCTCAAAACTAATGCCCTGGCGCTCCAGTTTACGCCAGATCGCATAGGCTCGTTTTTCGCGCCCATAGATCCTGGCCTGAATATTGGCGCTATCCATGAGATCCCGTAGCGCGACTGACATTTGGGAAATCGCCGTGCGCTGATCTGCCCGCCAAGAGTCCAGACGTTTATTGATACTTTCAAAAGCCGACGGATTAAGAAATTTGAACGAAAGATTTTCTAGCTCTGAGCAAATTCGGTCGACACCGATCCGCCGCGCCAATGGTGCATAAATATCCAGCGTTTCGCGGGCAATGCGCTCGCGAGAAGACTGCTTGGGGTGAAATTGCAAGGTACGCATATTATGTAATCGGTCACAGAGTTTGACCAGAAGCACCCGGACGTCACGGCTCATGGCCAATACGAATTTTTGGAAATTTTCGGCCTGTTGACGCTGTCGAGACGCGTTTGGAATTGATAGCTCGACCTGCCCTAACTTGGTCACACCATTGACCAGATCGGCAATTTCTTCGCCGAACATGCCTGCAAGGTCGTCATAGGAAATGTCGGTATCTTCCAACACATCATGCAACAAGGCCGTACAGATCGATTGTACATCCAGATGCAACCCCGCCAAAATCCGGGCTACCTCTATCGGGTGCGCATAATATGGGTCGCCTGAGTGACGCATTTGATCGCCATGGGCGCTAATAGTCAGATTATAAGCTTTGCCAAGCAGCTCCACATCCACGGATGGATCATAATCGCGCACGAGTTCAACCAGTTCCGCTTCGCTCGGATAGGCATGTTCAACGCTGATATCTGCGGGTTTATTCACGACATGAATATAAGCCGGGAATTGACTGGCGGCAAACTCAAAGACGCCTTTGCACTAAAAAACCTCAAATGAAGATTTGTTCGGTGCCTGAACCCACTTGCCGTCAACAAAATGGATACCGCATTCTATCTTGCCGGTATTGCGCCAACGTCCAGCCCGTTCATCTTCACCATCAGCCACGCGGGTCGTACAAGGCTGACAACCGATGGACAGAAAACCTAGTGCTAATAAGGGGTGAACCGGCAGGTTAAATTTACGCAGGTATCCAGTCACATCCTTAGCCGTCCAATAAGCTAATGGATTGAGCTTAGCTTGTTCGCCTTCGACACGCTCAAGAATAGGCATGCTTGCCCGGTCCGGGGTTTGATAGCGTTTACGACCTGTGATGCGGGCGGCATATTTTTCAATTGTACCTGCCAATGGCCGGACTTTTCTAAGGTCGCAACAGGCATCCGGATCGCTCTCAAACAAGGTCCCATCTGAGTCTTCAACCTCAAGAGCTTTTGAGTCCGGCGTCACATTGATAAAATTCGTGAGATCGAGCTGATCAATCAACTGATCTCTATATTGCAGGGTTTCGCGGAAATGTTTGCCCGTATCCAGAAAGACGATCGGTAGGTTTTTATCAATCTGGGCGACCATGTGTAAAAGGACTGCACTATCTATTCCCATGGATGATGCTAGAACAATATTACCTTCATAGTCCTCAATAGCCCGCTTTAAAGCCTGTTCGGCTGAGAGACCAAAATAAGGGTCATCACTAATTTTCGCCGCTTCGGATGTTGCGCGGGCATCAAACACACTGACCGAAGGCCCATTCCTAAATGTGTAACCACGTTGATAAGCCAAACCAAAATCGTTCAAGGCATTAAACCAATGGATCTCCGCTTGCCGTCCATAGGTTTCACCGTCGACTTTCACGCCGTCAAAACCACATTGAATTGCAAAAGCATATTGATCCGGAATCAAAGGGCCATCCGCAATTAAGGTGCCGCGAAACCCATATTTTTTGCGGAGTTCGCGCGCGAGGGAAAACCCTCTTCCATCCGCAAATACCGGGAATTCGATCAATATTGTCGACAATTTCGGAAGATGAATTGCAAGGACTTTAAGGTCGACATCATTTTGCAAGCGGACTTCGTCGCCCATATTACTTGCGAGAAAACCATCGAGATCAGGAACCGATTCAAGATCATCCGCCGAATGCGCGCGACCATCTTTTATCAATATATTAGGCTTGCTCATAAAGCACCTCTTTGAACGGCGCGATGCCGACCCTTTTAAAAGTATCGATAAATCGCTCATTCTGATTTTTGTTTTCCAGATAATAATCGACCAGTCGTTCTATGCCGTCGATCAATTCATCTTGTGAAAATCCTGGACCGGTAACCTGCCCGATTGAGGCTGTCTCGCTGGCATCACCACCTAGTTTGACTTGGTAAAATTCCACGCCGGCCTTTTCTAAGCCCAAAATTCCAATATGGCCTACGTGATGGTGACCACAGGCATTTATGCATCCAGATATCTTGATCTGCATTTCGCCAATCGCTTTTTGACGTCCAGGATCACTGAAGCGTTCTGAAATGGCTTCAGCAAGTGGGATGGAACGCGCTGTTGCCAGGGCGCAATAATCCATACCCGGACAACAAATTATATCTGAGATTAACCCGATATTGGCTTCGGCCAGGCCGCCCTTTGCAAGTTCATCATAAAGACGAGGCAAGTCATCGATTTTCACGTGAGGCAGCACTAGATTCTGCTGGTGGGTCGTTCGGATTTCCCCAAAACTATAAGCTTCCGCCAAGTCTGCGACCTGACGCATCTGATCCGATGTCAAATCACCAGGCGCACGGTCCAGGGTTTTCAGGGAAATATTGACGATCGCATATCCCGGCTGTTTATGCTCAGATAGATTATTGTCAGCCCAGGCCGCAAAGTCCGGATCAGAACTCTTGCGATTGTCAAAGTCTTTTGTATTGGGTTCAGCTTCGAATTTTGGACCTGCGAAATAAGCTGAAATTCGATCAAGCTCAGCATCAGAGACCCGGATTTCACTGGGTTCCAGTGTCGCAAATTCAGCATCGACCATTTCTTTAAACGCCTCAATGCCTGTTTCCATCACCAGAATTTTGATCCGGGCTTTGTACTTATTGTCCCGGCGCCCATAGCGATTATACACGCGCATCACTGCTTCAAGATATGGCAGTAGCTCATCTCTTGGCAGGAATTCACGCAATGTTTGCCCAATGATAGGCGTGCGCCCCAAGCCACCCCCGACTAAAATATGATATCCAATTTCGCCAGAGTCATTCTTGACTATTTCAATGCCGATATCATGAGCTCGAATAACCGCGCGATCCGTTTCGGATGCGGTTACGGCAATTTTAAATTTCCGAGGCAGAAAGGCGAACTCCGGATGCATTGTTGACCATTGGCGCAATAGTTCTGCTGTAGGACGCGGGTCTTCAATCTCTTCGGCCGTTGCACCGGCATAAGGGTCTGAGGTCACGTTGCGAATACAATTCCCCGAAGTCTGAAAACAGTGCATTTCCACATCCGCCAGATCCTGTAAAATATCAGGAACATCTGTCAGCTCGGGCCAATTATACTGGATATTTTGACGCGTTGTGATGTGACCATAACCCCGGTCATATTTGTCAGCGATCATGGCCAGTTGCCGCATCTGTGCCGCGTTAAGGGTTCCATAAGGGATCGCAACACGTAACATATAGGCATGTAATTGCAGATAAAGCCCGTTCATCAGACGCAATGGTCTAAACTGGTCCTCTGTCAGAGCACCGGATAAACGCCGTTCGACCTGTCCGCGAAACTGTCGAACTCGGCCCTGCACGACCTCGTGATCAAATTCATCATAACGATACATGGTTAAGCCCCATCTTTCGAGTAGCTAAGGTCATTGGTCGGCCCACTGACTCTGAATTTCTCACGATACCGGGCCGGCTTTCCGGTTGTTGGATCAATATCAATGAAATAGGCCCCAACAATAATATTGGCGGCTTCATCCCGATCCGCGACAGCGCGCATCTGTTCGATCTGGTCCGGATCTTCGGTCTTGAACGCCTCTTGGAAACGATTGGACCACATCCATTCCGGGGTCAGCCAAACAACCAGACCATCTTTGAGGTCATTTGCGGTCATCACCTGAGGCCCCTTGCCCTTGTGTTTAGACGTACTCATGACACTGCCTTTTCACGCAATTTTTCCTCTGAAATCTCAAAATCAGATGCGTAGCCAAGCAATAATATTGCCGGGCCATTTATCCCATATTTTTCAAGGTCTTGCGGAAGGTTTTCCAAGTTAGAATGAACGATTTTTTCCGTCTCGAGAGAGGCGTTTTCGACAATCGTGACAGGTTTGCTCTTATTTGCGCCGTGTATCAATAAACGACCTTGAATGAACCGTGCAGCTCCGACGCCCATATAAACCGCCGCCCGCGCACCCGGCTCAGCAAATACTTTCCAATCATGCTCAGCATAACCTTTGGCACCATGGCCGGTCATAAAGGTCACAGAGCGGTTATGTTCCCGCGTTGTCAGCGAAATGCCGGCACTGGCGGCTGACGCCGCAGCTGCGGTTATGCCCGGCACGATCTCATAGGGTATCTCAGCATTTCGCAATGCATTAATTTCTTCATCAGCGCGCCCAAAAATTGAGGGATCTCCGCCCTTTAGCCGAACAACCTTATGTCCTTGCCTTGCTTCCTCAATAATGATTTCATTGATATCAGCCTGAGATATCGAAGCTTTGTAAGGCGTTTTACCGACATAAATAAATTTTGCTTCCCGGCGGGCAAGGTCCAGCACCCGCTCTCCAACCAGTCGATCATAAATAACCACGTCAGCCTGCTCCAACAGACGTGCCGCCTTAAATGTCAACAACTCAAAATCACCGGGCCCTGCGCCGACAAGACTAACCGAACCAATTTGTTGTTCGTCTTGATTGAGAGCCTCTAGAACTTGTGCCTCTAACTGAGACGGCGCGCCACTTAAAATTTCTTCCAAATCATGGTTTCCAAAAAATTGCGCCCAGATTTTCTGCTTAGAATCGGCACTTGGTAATAGCGCGGAGAGCCTTGCCCGTATATCACCAAAGCTCGACGCAATCCGCCCGGTTTGATCTGGCAGAAATTGTTCGATTTTATTCTTTAAGGCTCTCGCAAGACCAGGCGAAGTTCCGCCAGACCCAATTGAAACAATGACGGGGGAACGGTCCACGATTGCGGGCGAATGAAAATCGCAGGCATTTTTCTGGTCCGCGGCATTTATCAAAATACCGTTATCCCTGGCCCATTTGGCCATCTCAAGGTTCAAATCTTCATCTGGCTGCGCCGTATATATCAAAACCGGACGAGGAAACGCCTCAAAATTAGCCGATGCATCTTCCAAAACAACACGACCCTTTTCTGCCCACCGGTGGATTTCTGAGGTCTGATGATCCGCAAACACCCGTATATTGGCCTTTGATTTTACAAGCGTCCGGAGCTTGGCTTCAGCTGCAGAGCCGCCCCCAAAGACCCAGACATCTTTATTCGCGGTATCAATATGGACAGGTAGAAATTGCATGGGATGATAACTCGGTGTTAAAATGAAACGGCACTTGAATCTCTTACGCGTTCTATATATAGAACGATTGAATGATATACCAGACCTAAAACCTAACTTTTTTGTGATTTTTTATGCCTCGTCAAAAACGTGAACCCTGCCCCGAAACCAATGCGCTCGCTGAACATCTGGGGAAAACCATTCAGCGCCTGAGGACAGCGGGCAATCTATCCCTCGGGGAACTGTCGGAGATGTCAGGGGTTGCGAAGTCAATGATTTCGCAAATTGAAAAAACCGAAACCAATCCAACGCTCGCGACCCTTTCCCGGCTAAGCCAGGCCCTAGGAACCAGTGTCGGAGCGGTGCTGTCGGACCCCAAAGCGGATTCAAACCTGGTTCAATCCATCAAGACCAAGGACACGCCATTGTTAAAAAGCGAAGACGGCCTGTGCGAACTCCGCATTATCGGGTGGATTGAGACCGTACAATGGGTTCAATGGTATGATTTTCGGGCTCAACCTGGCGGAAAGCTTGAAAGCTCCCCTCATCCTGCCGGTTCGGTTGAAAACCTGTCGGTTTTATCAGGCACGCTTAGAATTGACGTTGGCGATGACAGCTGGATCGCCAAGGCCGGAGAAACATTGCGATATCGCGGTGATCAACCGCATATTATTGAAAACATTGGACAAGAACCGGCTCATGCAACGATGGTCAATATCCTGGCACACGCTGTATCTGGCTAACTCTCCCGAACACCTACATTACAACTGAGAAATTCATCATTCTTTCATTGGCTTAATTCAAATTCTTGTTTAGTAAGGCTCCGAGTCAGCGGCACCTCGCCGCAAAGCCGCATGGATAAAACATGAAATTGAAATTTCTTCTCGCTTCCGCCGCACTTCCTGCACTGGTTTTGGCAAGCGCTACGACAAGTTTTGCTCAGGTCACGATTGATACCGCCCGGACTACGCCAGTAGATACATCTACGGAAGGTAACGATGTTACGATTGCGTCTACCGGGTCAGTCGAAGTCACATCAGGTACGGCCGTTACAGTCAATTCCGACAATACAGTGACGAATTCAGGCGTCATCACCATAAATAACGCAGACAATTCGACAGGCGTCGAATTGGTCGGGGGTAACACCGGCGGTTACTCAGGAGCTGGTACAATCCAGATCCAGGAAGACTTCGCCCCGACAGACACGGATAATGATGGTGTTGTAGACGGTACATTTGCTGAAGGCACTGGGCGAACTGGCATTCTGATCTCCGGCGCAAGCCCTTTTGTTGGCGATATTGATATGTCTGCCGGAAGTTCCATCAACATAGAGGGCAACGATTCCTTCGCCATTCGCTTACTTGAAAATGCAGGCCTCACGGGCAATGTAGATTTATCGGGCTCAATTTCCGTCGTCGGAAACAATAGCATTGGGGTCAGTATTGAGGATCAAGTCATTGGCAATTTGGCCAACTCAGGGGCAATTTCTGCTCGCGGGGAAAATGCTTCAGCAATTTCCGTGACCGGAAATATTACCCAAGGCGGGCTGACAAATACGGGAAGTATTTCAAACTCAGGTTACCGATTTACCACCCGTCCAAATCTAAACGCCCGTGGATTACTGGATTCCGAAGATTTATTGCAGGCAGGCTCCGCGATTTCGATCCACGGCAATATCGAACAGGGAGTTAATCTCGGACGCACGATCACAACTGTTGATAATGGCGACGGAACAACGTCGGATGTCGTGTCCGCGTCAAGCTCGGTCACGCAATTTGGAAGCGCGCCTGCTGTCCTGATCGACGGACAGGGAACCCCGATCGCCATTGGTGTTGTCTCACTGCTTGATCCGGGAGATGATGGTTTTGATGCGGATGATAACTATGCCTTCGTAAATCGGGGTACTCTGAATGCAGCTGGCGTTTATAACGATATAAACGCGACTGTATTTGAGGTTAGCAATGCAACCTTAGAACAGGGCCTCAATAACACTGGAACTATGCAGGCCACAACCTTCCGTAGTGGTGATGCAGGCGTCGCGGATGTCGCTGGAGAAACAGGCTTGTCTCGCGTTATTGTCCTCGGGTCGGGCGCAATAGTCGATAATATCAACAATTCGGGGGTCGTCTTTGCACGCGCGTCTGAATCCGTCGATGAGATTTACGCGGATTTTGACAACATTATATCACCGCGTTTCATCCAAGCCATAGCGGTCGACATCGAAGCCGGTGCAAATACAACCAATATTTCAAACTCTGGAAATATTTCAGCTTTGATTTCAGGGCGTACCGGGCAGGCCATCGCCATACGAGACGCTGCGGGAACAATCACAAGCCTGGATAATACTGGTGTCATTGCCGCACTTGGAACAGACTCAAACCCTTTGGGAGAATCGACAACGAGCTTTGATCTGATTGCGTTAGATTTCACAGCAAACACCTCAGGGATTACTATTAATCAGGTAAGGGCCGTCGATCTGGATCCAAATGACGGAGTCACCCCTATCGATCCATCTATCATCGGTGATGTTTTACTTGGCAGTGGTGACGATGTTGTCACACTCAATGCCGGCACACTGACTGGCGATCTTGATTTAGGAACCGGGGCTGATTCACTAACGCTGTCTGGCGGGTCCGTATTCAGCGGAGAGCTCAGAGACAGCGATGGTTTGTCATCTATTATGGTATCCGAGGCAAGTACGCTTTCTCAAACTGCGCCAACACCGATTAATGTTGGCACCGCGACCTTTGCGGACACGTCCGTATTTCAGCCAACTCTGGACGGCGCAACAGGTGATGTTTCGACATTAATTGCAACGGGTGACATTACATTTGCGGACGGCGCAACAATAGCGCCGCTCATCAACAATGTGATTGCTTCTCAGTCACAGACCTATGAAGTCGTTAATGCAGGCGGCACCCTCAATATTGAGGGCGATATTGCGTCCCTCGCCTCATTGCAATCGCCATTTATGTATAACACTAATTTTGGATTGGACCCGAATAACGCAAATGCGCTAGTCGTAACTCTGGATTTGCGTTCGCCATCGGAATTAGGTTTAGACGCCGTTCAAGCAGCCAGCTTCAACTCCGCTTTTGATGCCCTGCAAAACAATACATCCCTCGCAAATGCGTTTGTGAACATTACCGATGGAACCGAATTCAACCAAGCTCTCAATCAGCTTTTACCCGAATTTTCAGCTGCAGCCCGTCAATTCGTCGTCGCTAATGTTGATGGCGCCGTTGGCGCCGTAGGTTCTCATTTGGATAATGCTCGACGCTCACAAGATAAACCCGGTGGTGTGTGGTTGCAGGAGTTTACCTATTTTGCCGATCGCAGCCTTGCGGGACTTTCAGAACAGTACCGAGGATATGGCTTCGGTATAACAGGTGGCATAGATACCGCCGTCGGTCCGTTCCATACGGTTGGGGTAAACCTTGGTTTTGCCTCGACGGAAATTGAAGATGTTGTCGGTTTTGATGAACCGATGGACGTCCTGACCGTTCAACTCGGCGGTTATGCAGGCTTCTCCGCTGGCGACCTTGGTGTTGAAGCCTATGCGGGGGCTGGGTACAATGACTTTGAACAGCGTCGAGTAATCTCAGTTGGCTCTTTCCAGGACCGGGCAACAGGAGACTGGAAAGGCACTCATTATAACGCGTCTTTGCGCGCAGGTTATGATCTTGAGATCAGCAAGAAATTCTGGGCGCGCCCGGCAGTTTCGGTCGATTACTTGCGCCTGACCGAAGACGCTTATCAGGAAGACGGGGCTTTAGGGATTGCTTTGGATGTAGACAAACGAACATCTGAGCTTGGCGGTGCAACCGCAATGATCAATCTTGGCGCCCGCTTTGATGGCAATCGAACCTGGTTGCGTCCGGCCATCCGCTTTGGCTATCGCAACGAGTTTAAAAATGACGGCGTCCTAACCAATTATGGCTTTGTCGGACTGACAGAACGCTCCCAACTTGAAGGCACTGAATTTCCAAAAGACGGCTTCCTACTCGGTTTCTCGATCGGAGCCGGCAGTAAGTTCTCATCCTTTGCCTTTGATTTTGACAGCGACATCCGCGATGGCTTCATTCGTCATACCGGACGCTTGGTTGTCCGCCTGATTTTTTAAAAATCAATCGGCAAAATCTCGAATAATGGCTTGAGCTTAACGCGGCATTTACCATACTGCGAAGAGACTTTTCCTTGACGAATCTGAGTCGGGGTCATCCAATTGTTTGAGAGACTATGAGCGCAGCAAAGAAAAAAGATTTATTTCAGGATAAGATGAGTAAAGACGACAATAGTGGTGACAATTACTCAGCTAAGGACATTCAAGTCCTGGAAGGTCTTGAACCCGTTCGCCTCCGTCCCGGCATGTATATCGGCGGAACGGATGACCGCGCCCTCCATCATTTATTTGCCGAAGTTATCGACAATTCAATGGATGAAGCGGTCGCCGGTCACGCCTCCCGGATCGAAGTTGAACTCCACGAAGATGGCTTCTTATCCGTAACTGATAACGGGCGGGGTATTCCGGTCGATCCTCATCCGAAATACCCCAAAAAATCTGCGCTCGAAGTTATTATGACCGAGCTTCATTCAGGTGGTAAATTTTCAAACTCCGCTTATGAAACATCGGGTGGCCTTCACGGTGTTGGTGTGTCTGTCGTTAACGCGCTTTCTGATGCGCTCGAAGTCGAAGTGGCTCGAAACAAGAAACTATATCGAATGAAATTTTCCCAAGGCAAACCCTTGGGTAAAATTGAGGATTTAGGCGCAATCAACAATCGGCGCGGCACTAAGGTCCGTTTCCACCCCGACCCTGAAATATTCGGCCCCAAGGCACATTTCAAACCGGGCAAGCTGTTCCGAATGACCCGGGCCAAAGCCTATCTTCAACCCGGTGTGGAAATTCGCTGGAAGTGCGCGCCTAGCCTTGTCGAGGAACTGGACAGCATTCCGGCTGAAGCTGTTTTTCATTTCCCAGGCGGACTTTCTGACTTTTTGAAGGAGACCTTGGGCAAGAAGACCATGATTACTTCCGATGTGTTCGCCGGACGATCCAAAAAAGAAAGCGGCCATGGACGCGTCGAATGGGCCGTCAGTTGGTCTCCTGAAGGCTTTGGCGAAGCCGATAGTTTTATTCGGTCATATTGTAATACGGTACCCACACCGGGCGGCGGAACCCATGAGCAAGGCCTACGCGCGGCTGTGACCAAAGGCTTGCGTGCTTACGCCGATATTTCAGGCATGGGTAAAAAGGTCAGTCATGTCACCCCAGACGATGTCATGGGAAGTGTTGGTGCCCTGGTTTCTGTCTTCATTGGTAACCCGGAGTTTCAAGGCCAAACCAAAGACCGCCTTTCCAATAGTGAGGCGGCTCGCTTGGTTGAAAATGCTGTTCGAGACCCCTTTGATCACTGGCTAGCCTCATCCCCCAAAGATGCGACAAAACTTCTGGAATGGGTGATTGAGAAAGCCAATGAACGGGTTCGTCGTCGCAAACAACGCGACATTAACCGAAAATCCGCAACGAAGCGCTTACGTCTCCCGGGGAAACTTGCCGATTGCTCTCGCAAGGATTCGACAGATACCGAGCTGTTCATTGTTGAGGGTGATAGTGCGGGCGGGTCCGCCAAACAGGCCCGTAACAGGGAAACGCAAGCAATTTTGCCCCTGCGTGGTAAAATTTTAAATGTCGAGAGTGCGAGCATGGATAAGATATCGCGCAATGCGGAAATCAACGACCTGATGACCGCGCTTGGCGTCGGAATCGGAAAGAAATTCGACATTGAAGATCTTCGGTATGAGCGGGTTATCATCATGACTGACGCTGATGTTGACGGCGCCCATATCGCCGCACTTCTTATTACCTTTTTCTATCGATATATGCCCGGTCTGATTGACCAGGGACGACTTTATATGGCGATGCCACCGCTTTATAAAATCACACAAGGTGCCAAAACCATGTATGCGATTGATGATGCGCATAAAGATGAACTATTGGAAACTGAATTTACCGGACGCGGCAAGATCGATATCGGTCGCTTTAAAGGTCTGGGCGAAATGATGGCGGCCCAGCTCAAAGACACGACCATGAACCCGAAAACGCGGAAACTGGCTCAAATCACAATCGATGGAGAAAACCTGCCAACAACCGAAGCCCTGGTTGAGACCTTAATGGGGAAACGGGCGGATTTGCGATATCAATATATTCAGGATCACGCCCAATTCGTAAACGATCTGGATATTTAATCCGAACCCAAAGCACCTGCGTAGCGATAACGCTTTTGTTTCTCATTGTCCGCATTGACCAGAACAGACAGCTCGACTCTTGATCCGGCTCTGATATCGGCCTCTATTGGCACAGGGACAATAGCTGTTTGGCCATCGGAGAGTTTAACCACGGCCTGAACTGTTGCCGGCCCCATTATTTGGGTGTTTGATATGAGCGTCTCAACTTCACCAATCGTATTGTCAGAGACCTGCCAATCCAGCGTATTCGGGTAAATGAAAACGCTCCACATAAATACAGAAGCGAGGGATAAAATTGTTACAAAGGTCAAACTTTCCTTGAAACTCGTCAAACCAAAAATGCGCATATTTCGTCCTCCATTCTGTTTCAGATGGGAGACATTTGGAGATTTACAACCATTTATGTTCACGGCTTTTGAACCAGAGGTCGGAGAATCGCTTGACCTTTGCCTTTGCATGCCTATGTTCCCGCCATCGTGGGGCATTGAAGCATGGCTTCATCCTAAGAAAGACTGAATTGACAGCTAAAAACGACATAGAAGAAATCAAATCCGACGCCGAAGTAGACGTCACATTTGCGGATCTCGGACTTGATGAAAAAATTCAAAAAGCTCTGGATGATATGGGCTATGTCAAGCCGACTCCCATCCAAGCCCATGCCATACCCGGCGCCTTAAAAGGCCGCGACGTATTGGGCATCGCCCAAACCGGCACTGGAAAAACCGCTGCCTTTACACTGCCAACCGTGCACAAATTAGCTAAAGGCCGAGCTCGAGCTCGCATGCCGCGCTGCCTGATCGTGTGCCCGACCCGCGAACTTGCCGCTCAAGTCGCAGAAAATGTTGAGCTCTACGGTAAATATCTCAAGCTTGAAATGGCCCTACTGATTGGTGGGGTATCTTTTGCGGAACAAGACCGCAAACTCGCCAAAGGGGTTGATGTTTTGATCGCCACACCGGGTCGCCTTCTCGATCAGTTTGACCGGGGCAAAATCCTGCTGACGGGTGTCCAGACCCTGATTGTCGACGAAGCCGACCGGATGATGGATATGGGTTTCATCCCGGACATTGAACGTATTTTTAAACTCACACCCTTCACCCGTCAGGTTTTGTTCTTCTCGGCCACAATGCCGAATGAGATCAAGCGTCTAGTCGACCAATTCCTGCACCAGCCTTTGACCGTTCAAGTTGCCCGTGAGAATAAAACAGCGGATACAGTGACCCAAAAAATTGTGCGCATGCCGAGTTCTGACGCGAAACAAAAACGTACGGCCCTGCGCTGGATCATCGATAATCACGATGTCAAAAACGGTATAGTTTTTTGTAACCGTAAGCGCGACGTCGACATCGTCGCCAAATCTTTGACTGTACACGGGCATTCGGCCGCGCCAATCCACGGCGACCTGGATCAATCCCTTCGCACGAAAACGCTTGCAGAATTTAAAGACGGCGACCTTAAGTTATTAGTCGCCAGTGATGTGGCCGCACGCGGGCTGGATATTCCGGACGTATCACATGTATTTAATTACGACGTACCAAATCACAGCGAAGATTATGTCCACCGGATAGGTCGGACCGGCCGGGCAGGACGAAAAGGCGACACTGTCATGCTGGTCAGCCGCCTTGATGAAAAATATTACGACGCCATTTTAAAACTGATTGAAGTTGAAGCTATTGAAGAGCTTGAAATTCCAGGGATTGAAGATTTTCCTAAAGATAGTCGACGTCGCAATTCTAAAACCAAATCCCGGTCCAAATCTGACCGCAAGTCCACGCGCCGCGATAGTAAGCGCGACAAGCGGACTGAGGATAAACCAAGATCCGACAAAAAATCCGCGTCTGACAATAAAAAGTCAACCGCAGACAAAAAGAAAGCGGCCAAGCCGGCTAAAGACAGGTCAAAATCCAAGGGCAAAACAGAAAAAAGTCACGCGCCCGGATTTGGTGACAATGTTCCAGCCTTTTTTAATTCGAGTCTGAAGTAATCCGTTCAAGTAGAACATCAAATTCTGCCAGCATGGCATCGACCACCTCATCACGTTCCTGCGGAAGGCAATGACCTGTTTCTGGCATAACGATCTCAACGCATTGAGACAGATTTTCCCGGCAAGCTTTTGAATTTATTGATGTATCCACAAATGTGTCATTCGTTGCAGAAATGATTGTCACCGGAAGACCTACCTGCTCAAAATAGCCAGGCGACAACATTTTCTCGCTACTGTCAAAAAATTCATAGCCCCACTGATTGGTCACGCCGCCTACTCTTTGCTCTGGCAAACGCGTGAAGATTGCATCTCGTAAATACAGGCGCTTCGGGTTAGCACTACAATCCGAGCCTTGAGAATAATCCAGTCCGTCTGGCACCCAATTTCCTTGCCCTTGGACATAGTTCTTACTTTTGCCGAACCATTTCGCCGAGGCCATTAACTGTCTGGCCTCTTCAAAGGAATAGTCCCCTGACGAAGGACGAAAAGCCGGCGCGATTAAATACAAGCCATCAATTTTTGTCTGATGATCCGCAATTGTTCGCGTCACAACATGTCCACCAAAGGAAATACCGGTCAGGATGGATGATCGTTCATCCGGTAATTTCTGAGCGCCGATAAATGCCGCCACGTCATTTGAATAATCGGCGAAGTCATCTATCCATAATTTTTCAGGTTGATTGTCGCGATGCCGTTCGGACCCACCCTGCCCTCGCAAATCCAGACCGACGATATGATAGCCTTGCTCGGCCAATCGATCAAAATGTTCTCCATACATATTCAAAGTGGCCGTATAGCCCGGCACCCAAAAAATGGTGGCTTTGGCTGCCCCCCGGTTTCCGGTTTCGCCCCAACGCAAGGTCGTCCCATCGGAGGTTTCATAGGATCGCCACGTCCAGTCTGCAGGCATAGGCGGCACATAAAACGCATCAACTTGAGCCTGATAATCGGCGCTAACTTGATAGGCTTTGTATTTTTTTTCGGGCCACAACACTACCGCTAGGTAAGCCAGGAGCAAAAGCCCCATCAGGCCAAAGACAAATTTCTTAAACATTCTACGGGTCCGTTGGCCATGGCGAGTCGGCTTTTAGGTCTTTGATGGATTGTCGGTATTCCCAGCGTTGAATTTCAATTGTCACACGGGAGATTGCGCTTTCCATTTTTTCGACGATAACTTCTCGTGCGCCGGGACGGTTATTGTCGCCAATAAGTCCTTCAGCGGTTTGGCAAATTTCGGCCAGACGCATGGCTCCCACCGCTCGCGCTGTACCTTTGAGGGAATGTGTCATGGCTGACCAAACATCGTCCGGGGTGTCCGGTTTGAAGGAACGGGACCACATATCAATTTGATTTTTAAACAGGCTGAATATTTCTTTGGTCAATGAAATGTCGCCTCCGACATATTGATTGAGGTGGTCGAAATCGATTTCGTTATCTGATTCTGCGCCGTTCATGCCCCTTCCTAAGAGAATTAACGGAAAATGAATAGAGGTTTCAGCACGCTTTCAGTCCAATTGTGTCAAATCAGGGTTAACCGAAAGGAGACACTTATGAAGTCACTATCCCCCACCCTTTTAAAAACCACTCTATTGGCGGCAACGGCTACCACTATGATGGCAATCACCGCCCCCGCTTCGGCAACGCCAGCCCACAACCATGGTCAGGCAAAATCCGTTGTCGCCATGAAGGCCCAGGAAAAGGTTTCAAACAAGCCACATTGGCGACATGATGACGATGATTGGCGGCGAGATCGACATTATGATCGAGATGACCGGCATTACCGCGACCGAGACCGCTATAGAGACCGTTACCGGGATCGCTATCGTGATCGATATCGCGACAGATATCATCATAGCTACCGCACGCGAGACAGATATCACCGCAATTTCACACCATGGGATCGATATCGCAATTATTCCAGCTATCGACGAGGATATGGCTATTCGACGCCTTATCGAAGCAATCTCGGAATCAGCTTCCACATAGGCACGCCGGGCTATAGTCGCTATCGCTGGGCGCCAACCCGCTATGCCTTTTATCAGCCGACATATGGCAGCTATGGTTATTATCAAAACCGGACGCGCTGTGAACGGGTGACGATGGAAGGTTGGCATCACGGCCACCGCGAATTGGTCAGCGTTAAAATTTGCTCAAACCCCTGGGACGGCGAATATATCGTTCAAGGATCGGAACGGATCATTAACTGCCCTTACTAACTGCATAACCTACCCCACACACTGAACCGCGCCTTTGGGCGCGGTTTTTCTTTTGTTTACCATTCCCTTTTAGCCATAGCTAAGACTTAGGGAGGGCGAAAACATGCTATCAAAAAACACAGCCTATTTTGCGCAAACACAGCACGGCGAATCGCGCTGGTGGAGTTGGTTAATGGGCTTTTGGTTCATTGTAATCGGATGGATTGTCGCTCAAAATGTTATCGCTGGTCCCATTCCGAATGTCGTCGCAGAAAGTCATCCGGAACTAGTAGAACAAATGACAAATGCCTTTGCCGAAAAATTTGATGAAGCCGGTATATGGTCCTTCGCCAAGGTATTGCTAGGCGGTCTAGGAACCGTAATTTTAACAATAATATTTTGGGCTCTTAGTCGTTACAACACAGGAACAACTCAAAAAGTTTTGGGCTGGCTTACAGGAATTTGCGCCGTAACCTCGCTATATTTCATTTACCAAATGATTGCTCAGGGTAACTCCCCCGAAATCAGTGCTGCCATGACGGCAATGATTGGGGCCACTCCCATCGCTTACGCCTTAATGTTATTGTCCTTTCCTGGCGTTCTTGTGGGCGTTTATCTCGTTCAGAAATTTCTTCATAAACGCTCTCTTACCAGCCTTCACACAACCGCATCTAAAATCGACTGGCAACGCATTTTATATGCGATCATTGTGACGATGGGAGTTTTGGGCACCGTAACGGCTATTCTTCATTTCACGGGCGTCAGCCCGGTTAAGAACACCTTTGATCCTTCGCGTTTTTACATGTTCGCCATCGCAACAATTCTTTTTATCCCTTTGCAATCGGCCACAGAAGAAATCATTTTCCGAGGCTATTTCAACCAGGGATTTGGACATTTCATTTCCAATAAATGGGTGGTCTTTTTTATCACCAGCGCCATGTTCGCCTCCATGCATCTAGCCAACCCGGAATCTCAGGCTGGTGCGGAGAAAGGTGGCCTCGTACATTTACTCGTTATGAGCCATTACTTCATGTTTGGGTTCATTCTGTCGGTTATCGTCTATTTTGAAGACGGGTTAGAAGCTGCCATCGGCCTGCACGCTGGAAACAACATGTTTGCGGCCATGTTTGTCAATTATGAAGGGTCGGTTTTACCGACACCGTCTTTATTCCAAGCGGGTATTAATCCCGACGTCGATATTCCAGTCGGCATCCTGACAATTACAATTATAGCCTGGTTGTTATACAGATCTAAAAAGACCGATATTCGAATAATGGATTAGGAAACCGCTTTACGGCCCTCATCCGTTAAGCGGCAAACCAGCCAATCCGGTTTGATCGGATTGGCAAACCAGCGCGCCGCATATCCCTTGCTGACGCAAGATTTGATAATCGTCGGATTAATCCGCTGCCCTTTATTGTCAAACAAAGGCAATTTACCGCCAGGTTGTGTTATGCCTGACTTTAGATAGTCGCGCTCACGCGCGGTTAACTTAACCGTTCTTAACTTAGACATTGCCCAAGCCCCTATTTCCATTCACCGGCGATGGTTTTATTATTTATCGCCTTTTCCCTATTGGTTATGCCTTGTAGGATATAAGTGCATATTTTAGGTTAATATCCACAACAAAAAACGAGAGCGACCTTTTTGTCAAATATTTCCAGCAAAATTAGTAGTATCGAGCCCGATGATTCCGGCTCAAGCGCAAGCGGAAAACTCGGCTTACGTCCGGCAGATTCCGACTTTGATGCAATCACACTCAACGAACCTGATCCCGTTCCCGCGTTCATTTCCCGACGCGATTCATCACCTGGGTTAGACGTAGATAATAATACGGGTCTCTGGTCGCGGATCTTCCCATTCCTCGCCGGAACCATTTGGATCATCGGTGCGGTCTTGCTGATCCACTTGCTGTTTAACCTGGGAACGGCCGGTTCAAATCTTACGCCATCGGAATTGGCCGCTTTGGGATTATTAGTTATTGCCCCGGCGTGTTTGATCATCGTCACGATTATTGCTTTGCAGAAACTAAGTCATCTGACCAAACTCGCCGCCCATTTGGGACAAACGACCCATACGCTCTTAATGCCTGATGACAGCGCCAAACGACGCGGTAAAGAAATGGCGGGTACACTGCAAAGTGAGGTCGACCAATTCAATGACAAAATTGATCAGGCCATTTCCCGGCTGGATACACTCGGAGAGGTCCTAACCGAACATAGCGATCAATTGGGACGCAGTACCTACGCGACCGAAGAGAAAACAGAGATCATTGCGACCCGTCTATCGACCGAGCGCGAAGCTTTATTCTCTATGGCGAAAACTTTCGATGATCGTATGAACGCATTGTCTAAAATGCTGGGTGAACATGCCGAAAAACTATCCAACTCCACCCAATTGGCTGAAACGAAGATTGATGAAGCCCGGATAAGCGTTGAAGGCGCAGCAGAAAAAATCAACTCAGCCTCTGATATTGTCAGAAACAATACAGTCGAAGCGGCCGATACGCTTGAATCCAACCACAAAGAACTGATCGATCTCGGCGACGCATTAAAGACCCGCGCTAATAGCCTGGATGAGGTTTTTTCAAAACATATTTCCGACCTCAAATCCATGGTCAGTGACCTGCGCGGCGATCAGGAATCGCTTTCCATTGCGTTGGAAGAACAAGTCAGGAAAATGCGCGATATGTCATTGTCAGCGCAAGTCAGCTCTGAACGCCTGTTTGATGCCAGCGCCGCCGGCAAACAAACCGTCGAAGCCTTGTCAAATGCCTCACAACTGGCTGAAAGCGCGATCAAACAACGCTTCGCTGAAATGGAAGATATGGTGAGCTATTCTACGTCTAAAGCAGAAACCATAAGTGATAAGGCAGCCCGCCGTGTACAGCAAAGTCTGTCACAGACCCGAGAAGAAATCGCCCGTATCGAAGCCGATATGATCGATTTGCAAAAACGAATGGAACGAACGACAGTTAAGGCAAGCCCTGAAAGCAACCCAAAAGAATTGCCCACAGATTCAGATTACGAAGCACCATCTCTTCGAACAGAGCGTGGAGCTTTAAATCTAATGCCAGTCGATCAACCCAGCTATGATCTGGATGAAGTTTCCGAAGCTGCCGACCCAGAAGAAGTCGCATTTCCGGAACCTCAAGACAGTTCTAGTTCATCGACCGAACCCTTAAGCCTAAAAATTGAAACCCCGGATATTGCTCAACAGCCTATAATTGATCCCGAGGAAGACATCCTCAGAAGAACCGTTCCCGATATGCGTCGCTCTACCCGCCAGGAAACCGAAAACAAGCCTTGGTGGCGAAGTATTATTCCGGGACGAGAAAACTCACCTGAAACGATGGCTATTGATAGGATTACGGCGCGAGATGATTCCAACCAATATGGCGACATCATTTTGACCTTGGCTCAAATGGGATTGTCGCCAGGCGCTATCATCGATGATGGCTGTATTTTAGAGGCTTCGGACACACGAATGGCGCAAGGCGCCAATGCCATGAGCGCCTCTGTAGCCAGACGTATTACGGATCCAGTCAATCATTTGAAGACGGCCTTAGCATCAGATCCGGAATTGCAAGCGAAACTGGCCGGTTTTGCCGCAGAATTTCACAACAGTCTGGAACAAGGCGATAAACACAGGGATGTTTACAGAGCCAAATTTGAAAAAGATGCGGGTCGGGCGTTTTTAATCTGTGACGCAGCCCTAAATACCTAAAACAGCAACTAGCTATTTAGCTTCAAAGTTACCAACCAGTCAGAAATTTCATTCATCGCCGCCTGATTTGCATTACTTTTTGCCGCGACAATGGATGAAATTGTATTGGCGGATGCGCGCTGTGAATGTTCAACAGAATGGGTTCCCAAGAGATTTCGCGTCGATGCATCTGAAACGGTTGCCATATAATTGATTTTGACCAAAGGCGCATTGTCAGCCCCCTGATCATACACCGCTTCAAAGTTTCGAATTGTAAGATGCACACGGTGAGTCGTTCGAGCTCCCGAAGTTGGCAAAACACCAATCAGATCAGGTCGTGATGCCAGCTCATGGGTAAGACTGTGTTGAATAAGATCAGGGATAGCTTGGGCCCATTTGGCATTGCCCGCAATGGCCAAGGTCTGACCATCTGGCGAAACAACAATATCATCGCGAAACAAGGCAACAGGGGCTGTTGGACGATCCACCCGAAAAACAATCGCATCTTCATTCGCCGAAACCGCCGCTGCCGGTGCCTGTAAACGGTAAACCAGATCCGCGGGTTGCGGGTCAGGCAATACGGAAATACATCCCCCCATCACCAAGGCAAGTGACGCTAACGCTATACCTTTTAGTCTGACAGATCCTATCATTGCGGCAACTCCACAGTTTCCATGTCCTCACCCGCCAAAAATGCCGCCGGGCTGCGTTCAAGTTTTTCAGCTATGTCATTCAGCGCCAGGATCAGTCGACGGATACCATCCGCCGTTTCTTCAAGATCGGTCAAACCGGAATTCGACAACCGGTTAATCGCGTCACGTGCATCTGCCGTTAGATAGGTTCCCCCATCGGCAAATTCGGAAATATTAGCCAAAGCCAGATCCACTCCGTCCAATGAAGCAGTAGCTTTGACCACCATGGCTTTGACTTCCTGATTGACAAAGGCATCAAAATCAACCGCTGCAAGGTCCACTGCGACCGCGGCAGCAGACACATCTTTCGCGGCTTGTTCAAATGATAATAGCACCCGTTCAACCAGTTCCGGATCCAGATCTGTATCTCTCAGATTAGTCGTAATGTTATTGATATTATCCAGGATACCGTGAAAATCCCGGATTGCATCTTCGGACAAGACCGCATTTACCCGGCGCAAAGCCCGGTTTGCCCCATCAATGACGTTCTCCCCTTCCGAGAAAAACTCATCTAATTGGCTCATCTCCCCCGGAATTGTCCGTGGACCCCGTTCCGGCATTGCGCCGCCTGCAACGGTTCCCGGGAATATCTGTAGATAGCTCAAACCCGTTAATCCTTGCGGTTCCAGCTTTGCCCGAGCATTGGAATAAATAGGCGTGTTTTCCATGACTTGAATATCAACGACGACTGAATTTGGGTTGCTCATATCAAATCGCAACTGCGAAACATTGCCGACATTCAATCCGTTTAAACGGACTTCGCTGCCCTCCGAAAGGCCGCGTACGGGCCCGTTAAAAACGACTTCATATTCATCAAATTGCTGATCAAACTGAGAGTTTGACAGCCACATGCCAAAACTCACCGCTGCAATAAGTGCCAACAGGACAAATGAACCTATCAATGCGTAATGTGCCTTGTTTTCCATTTACCTACCCAGTTTGAGCCGACATGGCAGCTCGTGACCTTGGCCCCCCGAAATATTCCTGAATCCATGGATGTGGATGTTGCATTACATTAGGCAAGCTATCAGCAATGGCAATCTGTTTATCAACTAAAACAGCGACACGATCACAGATCCTGTACAACGAGTCCAAATCATGGGTGACCATTAAAACCGTTAAATTCATCGCTTCCCGCAATCCCAAAATCAGCTCATCAAAAGCACTGGCTCCTATTGGATCCAGACCAGCCGTCGGTTCGTCCAGAAACAATAGGGTAGGATCAAGTGCAAGGGACCTTGCCAGCCCAGCCCGTTTACGCATCCCCCCTGACAAATCAGAAGGGTATAAATTCGTAGCTTGAGCCGGTAACCCGACCATATGCACTTTCATATCCGCGAGTTCACGCATCAAAGGCACTGACAAATCTGTGTGTTCGCGCAATGGGACCATAATGTTTTCGCGCACAGTGAGCGAAGAGAAAAGAGCCCCGCCCTGAAACAAAACCCCCATTTTATTCTTCATACTGGCGCGTTCTTCTTTGGATAAAGTGGATCGGTCGCGCCCATAATAATAAACCTTACCGCCTTCCGGATTTTTGAGGCCCAATAACGTGTTGAGTAAAACAGATTTACCGGAACCAGATCCACCTACCAATCCAATAATCTCTTCAGAGGCCATACGGAATTCCAGATTGTCGTGAATGACATTGTTCCCAAACTGGGTGACAATACCCCGGGCTTCCACGGGCATTGCTTTGGGATCAAATCCGGTCCAATCCATCCTAGATCCCCATCTGATAGAACAAAATCGCAAACATGGCGTCCACAGCAATAACTGAAAAAATCGCCTGAACGACGCTGGACGTCGTCCGCGCCCCTAAGGAGTCTACGCTTCCTGTCACCGCCAGCCCCTGACGACACCCTATTATGGCGATTATCAATGCAAAAAACGGGGCTTTTGCCATTCCGACCCAGAAATGCTTCAATCCAATGGTTTCCTGAAACCGTGAGAAAAACAAGACCGGCGATATGTCTGTTATCCCGAACCAGGCGACCAACAAACCGCCAGCGACCCCCGAAATCATCGCTAAAAACGTCAAGACGGGTGCCGAGACTAAACAGGCAATCGCCCGCGGAACCACCAGGGTTTCAAAAGTATCCATCCCGATAACAGTCATCGCGTCGATTTCCTGTCGCATTTTCATCGCACCAATTTGCGCCGTAAAAGCGGAATCCGATCGACCGGCCAACATGATTGCGGTGATAAGCACGGCAAATTCCCGCAAGACCGAGAATCCGATCAACTCGACCATAAAAATCTGTGCCCCGAATGACGCCAACAGATTGGCTCCCATATAGGCGATGACGGCCCCGATAAAAAAGCTAAGGGTCATTATGATCGGCGCGGCATTCAGCCCGACATCTTCGATAAGTGCGACCACTGACTTCCACCGAATTCGGCGCGGATTGACGAGTAATTTAGCGAAAACGACGAGGAATTGCCCAAGAAAAGCCAATGTATCATAGGTCTCGTCCCAGAACTTCACCGTGGCTCGTCCCATCCGGGTTAAAGTATCATACCATTGACGCGTTGTCGGGGCGGGACGCCCCATAGCGGCATCGGCTGCCGCCCGCATCAAAGTTTCCTGTCCCTTTTGGGCACCCTGCAATTCATAGGGATAACAAACATCTTCATCGCAACGAATTGCACGGGCGAATAAATAGGCCCCGGCTGTGTCCAGGGCTGTCACATCTGATAGATCATAGGTGACATTATCATAATCCAATGGGTCAACATCCGCGCGCAATCGCTCATCTATTCCGGCGATTTGCAGCAATGTCCAAGCGCCGCTCGCGCGCAAAGTCAGTCGTCGCCCAGACTGTGTTACATCATAGTCTGGCGCGTCTAAGAATTTGTGCTTTTCCCCGACACTCATAGTGCTAGGTTGCAGATCATTCACTGCAACGTCAAGAGAACGAATGCCTCAGCGTGATTTAAATTTTCGGGTGCAAAAATGGCCCGTCGCAGGTGTCTTCCGGATTTCCCGTAGCGCCCTAACAGAGATTATAACGCTTATCGTCGAAATCTCAGAAAATGGCCAAACGGGCCGCGGGGAATGCCGACCCTATGCCCGCTATGACGAAACACCGGAAAGCGTCGTCGCAGAAATTCAATCCATTCGCACAGATATTGAAAACGGCATTTCGGTTCAGGAATTGCAATCCCTCATGCCAGCGGGGGCCGCCCGCAACGCTCTGGATTGCGCCCTATGGGACCTGAAAAGTCGACAAACTAAAAAACCTGTTTGGGACCTATTGGATTGCCCTCAACCAGACGCCAGAGAAACGGCTTTTACACTCTCAGTTGATACACCGGAAAAAATGGCAAAAGCCGCCTTGGCGGCCGCCGGCTACCCATTGCTGAAAGCCAAAATGTCGGACTGGTCAGGCATAACGGCTGTTGAAAAGATTATAGACGCAAGACCGGATGCACAAATCATCGTCGACGCAAATGAAGCCTTTGATCAGTCTGATATGGCACGATTGCTAAAACATCTAAACAAACCCCAAATTGTTCTGATTGAACAACCGGTTCCAGCCGGGAATGAAAATTTTTCTGAAAATTTGATCGCGCATGCGCCCCCGATTTGTGCGGATGAATCAATCCACAGCGTCAATGATCTGGATCGACTTTGGGATGCCGGCTATCGGGCCGTGAATATAAAGCTTGATAAAACCGGCGGGTTAACCGAAGCGCATTCACTTATAAAAACGGCAAAAACAAAGGGTTTTGTCATTATGGCCGGATGTATGGTCGCCTCATCATTGGCCATGGCGCCGATGATTATGTTAGAAAGCTATGCGGACTTTATCGACCTGGACGGCCCGCTTCTGCTCAGCGACGATATTGAACATGGGTTAAAATATGAAGGGGCGCTCGTGCACCCACCTCAAAGAAATTTATGGGGATATTAGGACGCTGATTGCGTGTTCTTTTGGGCCTGTTCTCTGACCCGGTCCCCATAAATATTGGTCACAACCCGCAACCCCTCTGCGGCCTCATCAAATCCGCTCATATCCGTAGCGCCGACCTTGTCCGAAACCAGTTGAAATTGAGTTTTTGCGTTCTGACAGGCGTAAATCGCTTTTTCGAGCCGTTTAAGCTCAGGCCGGAAATCCGTGCCGACTTCCGCCAGTTCTAAATAAATTTCGGCCGCTTTACGCGTGTTCTTAACCAACGCCGTCGCCTCGATAATATCAGCCTGCAACCGGTCGAAATTGGAGACTTTGGTCACATAAGCACCTTCGGGATGATTTTCCAGGGCTTGTCGTCCCTGCAATAAAAAGGCTGCGGCCGATTTCATGCGTTCGCTTTCAGATTGGCAAAGACCTTTTTCTTCAAAAGCCGCATAAAGTTTATCACTGGCTGTAATCACGACATTGGATTTTTCTGCCGTTGAAATAGCGCTATCACCGCCCAGTGTAGTCATATCCGCAATATCCACGGTCGCGCATGCGCCGAGTGATAAGGCTAATATAGCAGTGGTGACCAGTCCCAATTTCATGCGTTTCGATCCAACCTCGTCGCGGCCCCATGCGACATAAATTTCGTTTTTGCGCCCCGTCGGATCTCACCCTGCATATGCAAGGTGAATAATCTATGAATTCTTTAATTCAATTACAGTTACTCTCATTAACACCCAATACACGTTCTGTGTAAGAATATGTCAGATTAGCCTAAGAAAAACCGATTGATAATTCCGTAGATCAGAATGAAGGCCATAAACAGCGGGGCTACATAACGAACAAATATCATCAAGAAGCGCCCTAAAGCTTCACCTTCTCCTTCGATTTGCTCATTTACGATAACCTTGTTTAATCTCCATCCTGTGAAGAGAACAACCATAAGTGCTGAAAGCGGTGCAATGATCGGCCCGACCAAGTCTTGATCAATAAAGTCAAAGAATGCCTGATGATGAACCGATACTAAGCCTAAAGCTGTTATCGCTGCACCCACAATAAATGCGCCTTTTTGTTTCGTGAGTTTAAACTGCTCCGCGACCCAAGCCGCACTAGGTTCCAACAAAGAAATCGAGGACGTGATCGCAGCAAAAAATGCCAGGAAGAAGAAGGCTGCACCAATCAAATTCCCCGCTGGCAAGCTAGAAAGCGCCGTTGGCAAGGTCTGGAAGAACAACCCAGCACCAGCACTAAAATCAAGATTGTTAGCAAAAACAATTGGGAAAATGGCCAAGCCCGCAATTAAAGCGACGCCTGTATCGGTCAAACCAACAAGAATTGAAGACTTGGGTATACTGACTGTTTTCGGGAGATAGGAGCCATAGGTAATCATGATCGCGTTACCAATCCCGATTGAAAAACAGGCTTGTCCGAGAGCACTAGCTGCTACTTCTCCATTAATCTTGGAAAAATCAGGGGTAAACATAAAGCGGAAAGCCTCGCCGGCACCGCCGGTCGAAAAAATACTGTAAGCCGACAAACCGATTAATAGAACGAAAAACAAAGGCATTAGATATTTGGCTGCTAACTCGATTCCGCGATTAACACCGCGCGACACCAGATAAGTTGTCAAAAGCGCAAACACAAAAAACCATGGTAAAACGGCCTTTGGATCGCCCGCTAACTCACCAAATTGGCCCGCAATTTGATCCGCATTCTGTCCATTGAAAGACCCAAATAAGAATTTGGGGATATAGGCCATGACCCAAGCCGCAACGACGCAGTAAAAACTTACAATCAGGAATGAAGCGATCATCCCTAACCAAGCCCCGCTACTCCAAAACTTGCCTACATTGCTTCGAGACGTCAAATCGTCCATGCTTTTGACAGCACTAGATGCCTGACCCGCGCGACCAATCATATATTCACTCATCAAAACCGGAATTCCGATAAATATAACGCAGACCAGATAGATCAGGATAAAGGCGCCGCCGCCATTTGACCCGGCCTCGGCTGAAAAACGCCACAGATTTCCAAGCCCGACGGATGATCCCACCGCGGCCATGATAAATGCAAATCTAGATGACCACTGGGCTGTTCCTGGTGCTGCCATGCTTGTTCCCCTAATCCTTGATTAATTTTTGCTTTAAGTCTCGAATTCCGGCCGGAAGGTCAAGTGAAATTCTTTAAAAACTGCCTATTTTGCTTCACGAGGTAATTCCGTTTGGCGGTGCAAATGAGCCGACAAAATCAGGCCAAATCCAAACATCACGGTTAAAATCACCGTTCCCCCATATGAGATGAGCGGCAAAGGTACGCCCACCACAGGCGCCAATCCCATCACCATCGCCAGATTGATAAAGACATAAAGCGCGAAGGTCGTCGTAATTCCCATAATTAGAAGCCTGGAAAACAGATTTTTGCATTCGAGCGCCAACCAGATACATAAACCGATAAGGGTTGCATAAAGTGCCATGGTGACCAAACCGCCTATCAACCCAAACTCCTCGCCTATTACCGTAAAGATAAAGTCGGTTCGGTTTTCAGGCACATATTCAAGCTGTCTCTGTGTCCCCTGCATATAACCTTTTCCCGAAACGCCCCCGCTTCCAAGCGCAATTTTGGATTGCGTAATATGATAGCCCGCTCCTGTGGGATCATTTGAGGGGTCAAAAAATGTCGCTATCCGGCGACGCTGATAAGGCTTTAGTCCAAACATATAAAATAAAGGCAACGCCACTGAGGCCAGGATTGCGGACGACAAAATCACACGCCAATTAATGCCCGAAAGATAGACAAGCGTCAGCGCCGTCGCGGCCAAAAGCAAGGTTGTTCCCAAATCAGGCTGGCGTAAAATAAACTGAACAGGAAGGCCAATGATCAATAAAGCGCCAACAATTCCAGTTATATGCGATACTCGCCATTTGGGCAGATCATGATAATAGCGGGCTAATGCCAACACGATGGCGAGCTTCATAATTTCAGACGGCTGCAAACGGGTAACACCTATGTCCAGCCAGCGTTGCGATCCATTTACGGTCACACCGAAAAAATCGACCCCTGCCAACAGCACCAAAGCTAAAATATAAATCGGGTAGGCTAAATGATACCAGATTTTGATATCAATCAGAGCAATAAATAAGAGGACACCGCCGGCCACTAATAATCGGACCAAATGCTGTTGCGCACCATGTGTCCAGACGCCGTCAGTCGCTGCGTAGATCATGGCAATCCCGATGCCGCCAATTATATAAATCAGCGCGAGAAGCAGCCAGTTAATTTCATAGAGCTTGGAACGCAGGCTATTGGGTTTTGCTATTATGCTCATAGCGGCACCGTATTGGACTTGATTTCAGTCTCTTGAGAAAATCCATCGCGTTCCAGCGCTCGTTTTAACAAGGCCCGCGCAATATCTGCTGCCTTTTTAGCGCCCGATCCACCATGCTCTACGATAACTCCAACGGCAAAACGCGGTTTATCATAAGGCGCATATCCGACAAAAATGGAATGATCTCGGAGGCGCCAGGGTAACTCTCGATTATGAAGCACTCCTGCAGCTCTTTCGCTGGCGGAAATACCGCGAACCTGCCCGGTTCCGGTTTTACCGGCCATCTGAATTTCACCCAATTCAAGCCCGTAAGGGCGGAATGCCGTTCCACCGGGTTCCTCACAAACTGACCACATGGCATCTTTAATCATTGCCAAGTGATCTTCACGAATATCTAAATTTGCGAATTCTGGTTGTGCGTCGCCGACAATAAGTGTGGGATTTACGGCTTTTTTTCCATTCGCCAGGCGCGCCGCCATAACCGCCAACTGTAATGGCGTGGCCAAAACAAAACCCTGGCCGATTGCAGCATTAAGCGAATCCCCAGTTCGCCATCCCTGGCCCAAACGTCTTTGCTTCCACTCTCCTGAAGGAACGATGCCAGACGTTTGCCCGGCAATACCCAGATCATACTTTTGGCCTAATCCGAGCGATATAGCCATATCGCGGATTAGCTCCATATCCATACGTTGAGCGATCTCGTAATAATAAAGATCGCAAGAATGTTTAAGCGAATCCCGCAGGTTCATCGGGCCATGGCCCCGGCGTTGCCAACAATGGAAGTTACGGTCGCCAACCCGGACCTTTCCAGTGCAAAAAATGCGTTCCCGCGGATTGATGAAGCCGTGTTTAAGCCCTGCCAGCATGACCGACATTTTAAATGTTGAGGCTGGTGGATACCCGCCGCCAATGACTTTATTGAACTGGGGGCGCTTTTCGTCTGAATTCATCCGATCCATTTCAGCTTGCGTTAATCCCGACACAAACAGATTTCCGTCAAAACTCGGCATGGATAATAGGGTTCGAAGTTCACCTGTCAGAACGTCAATAACGACAACGCCGCCGCTTTCCTCGCCGTAAAGCTCCGCGGCATAAGTCTGAAGTTCGGAATCAAGGGCCAACCAGACATCTTCGCCTGAGGTTGATTGATTGGCCGGGTCAGGCCATTCCCTGACGATCCGTCCGACTGCATTGACCTCGACCTTAAGTTTTCCGGATTTGCCGCGCAGTTTTTGATCTGTTGCCAGTTCAACGCCTGTCTTTCCTATTCGAAAAGTCGGTTGCAGCAATAACGGATCAGGATCGGCCGCCACGGCCTCTGGACCAGCGCGCCCGACATATCCCAAAGTATGCGCAAAAACACCGCCAAAAGGATAGGCGCGCCCCTCACCCACTTGTGGAATAACACCGGGTAAATCCGGCGTTTTCATGTTTAGCTTGGCGAAAGTTTCCCAGGACAAATTCTCATCAACCAGGATCGGAACAAATTTCGGATTTTCTCGAATATCTTTTTTAATTCGTTCGACTGAGCGAGGTGACAATTCAATATGATCAGACAGGCTGGATAAGGTTCCGTCCAGGTCTTTGACTTGTTCCGGAACGATCACGACCCCGTAATTTTGCCGGTTGATCGCAAGTTCAACCCCGTTCCGATCTAAAATACGACCGCGGGACGGTACAACAATATGAAAATTGAACCGGTTTTCTTCCGACAAAGACGTATAGTTTTCGGCCTGCGTGACCTGGAGATAGTATAGCCTGGTCCCAAGAACCCCAAAAACACCAAGCCCACCCGCACCCAGCATTAAAGCGCGACGCGTTAAAGTTCGTGTATCGCCCGGGCCATCTATCATTAATAGACCCGCTCTGAAGGATCAGTCACAATACGTCTGGCAAACTGTGACAACCAATATACGACAGGAAAGGCAAGTAGAACCGGCCCCCATTGCAAAAACACAGACAAGACTGAAAAATTGACTTTGATAAAAATCGCTTGAATGGCCCAAATTCCCAGAACAAGTATCACTGTCCAGGTTACAAATCCGATCCACAAGGAACTAAAGGAAGTATTCCTGGAGCGCTTATTCGGGCGTACGATCAAGAACGTGGCCAAAAATATCAGCGCCCAAACCCCTATCATTCCATCGCTGACAACATCAAAAAACAACCCGGTGAGCATTAATAGCACGGTTGAGGACGAGGTTTCAGATCCGCGCGGCCACAAATAGACGCCTATCAAAGGCAGCCATAAAAAAGATAAGGTTATTCCGGCAAATCGAAGATCAATAAATGAGAACACCACAAGGGCTGCCGTGAACAAAGCCCCTTGCAAAGCGAGCGAACGCGACCGGGTAATATTGGCTGTCTCAACAAACGCCATCAGCCCGGATTATCCGTTAACGGTTCAAGTGTTGAGACGGGCTCTACTTCGGGTGCAGAGATGGCTTCAAAGGGGTAAACCCATACCCAATCAATATTGTTCCGAGCCACATATAAATCTACAATTGGGTCTCCAGATTTGTTAAATCGAATTTCTCCGACCGGGAGTCCAAAAGGCAGAATACCTTCATCGCCGGACGTAATTACCTGATCGCCCTCTCGCCAATCTTCTTCTTCACGAATAAATGACAATGTCGGATAAGCCGTATTTTGGCCGGTCATAATTGCACGGGCCTGTGAACGTTCAGACATGACTGCAATTCGGCTGTTAAGGTCCTGTGCGTGAAGGACACGCGCAGAACGTTTCCCAACCCGATTTACATGTCCCAGAAATCCGTCCGGTGTCATAACCGCATATCCCGGTTTTATATTTTTGGCTTGTCCGACATTAATCAAAACCGACCTTACAAAAGGCCCGTTCTTTTCGGAAACCGCTCTTGCGGCAATTTTTGTTTCAGGAATGCCTGACGTCGCATCGACGCTTAGAATAGTTTCGAAACGCGATAACTTGATTGCCATCGCATTTGCGCGAGCTTCCAAATCCTTCATCTGCGTCAATTCTTGCTTCAGACGCGCATTTTCCCGGTGGGCCCGCGTCCGATCACGAATACTTTCGACCATATTTTCGAAACCACGAATAGGCATGGTCACGACGGTCAAAAATGGAGAAACAGAACTTTCCGTATTTGAACGCGCATTATTCATAAAGCCTTGCCGACCCTGCCCAAAGAAAAACAGCAGGATCGTAAACAGGCACGTAACGATAATGACAATACGGGCGGTGCGACGATTTCGAATTCGTTTATTCCCGCCAGTTCCAGCCATATACTCTTATATCATAAATTGTGAGTCGGGATTAGACTCCGCTCGAAAGCACGTCTTTCCACTTTTTGAGATTTTCAACGACAGTTCCTGATCCGCGCACCACGCAATTTAGCGGCTCGTCAGCAATCGAAACCGGCAAGCCGGTCCGGTTACGCAGTTCAGTATCCAGATTTCGCAGTAATGCGCCACCTCCGGTCAGCATAATGCCCTTGTCTACGATATCCGCTGCGAGTTCAGGCGGCGTCGCTTCAAGCGCATTTTTAACCGCTTCAACAATTTGTTCGACAGGTTCGGCCAGGCTTTCAGCAATCATAGCCTCGGATACGCGAATTTCGCGCGGCACACCGTTCATCAGATCACGCCCCTTGATTTGAACGGTCATGCCCTCATTATCCATCGGCATAGTCGCTGATCCGATCTCTTTTTTGACCTTTTCCGCACTCATTTCACCGATCAATAAATTTGTCGTTCGACGCACATATTGAATGATCGCCTCATCCATTTTGTCGCCTCCAACCCGAACAGATCTTGAATACACAATACCATCCAGTGACAGAACCGCCACTTCGGTGGTTCCGCCGCCAATATCGACGACCATGGATCCGGCCGGTTCATGGATAGGAAGTCCGGCACCAAGCGCCGCTGCCATAGGCTCTTGAATTAGGAAAACCTTATTCGCGCCAGCTTGCTCGGCGCTCTGGTGAATGGCCCGCTTTTCAACAGCTGTTGCCCCGGACGGAACACAGATTACTACTTTGGGCGCTACAAACCGGCGGCGATTGTGAACCTTATGAATAAACTCTTTGATCATGGCTTCCGCCACTTCAAAGTCAGCTATCACGCCGTCTTTCATCGGGCGAATGGCTTCGATATTACCTGGTGTTCGGCCCAGCATCATGCGGGCATCTTGTCCGACCGCGTGAACGACTTTGCGCCCATTCTTAGTCGAATAAGCAACAACCGAAGGTTCATTTAAAACGATATCACGTCCTTTCACATAGACCAGCGTATTGGCTGTTCCGAGATCGATAGCGATATCCGAAGAAAAAATGCCCAGGAGAGAATCCAGCATGAAATATCCTAATTAAATCGATGGGTTGTCGATATCCAATTTCAACAAATTTTGAATTGACCTGTCGACGAATCCAGTTCCGTCAAATCTTTTGACGGCACTTAATAAAAAAAGCAACATTAGACCAGCTAAATCGGGCTAATTACTGCGTTTTTCATCACTTTTTTCGGATTCTTGGACAACAGCGCTTAAACGCCGTCTCGCCACTAACATCAGCCCCATAAACAATATCGCCAATGCCAGAAAGCCCAACATATATAATTTACCATCTGCGCCGGTGATTACGCTTTGCCCTAAAAACGCGACGATCAAAATTTTGGGAATAATCCCTATAGCCGTGCCCGAGATAAAAGACAGAAAACGCATATGCGAAACACCCGCAGCCATATTGACGAGAACAAATGGCCCTGTCGGTACAAGTCTGACGGCCAAGCTTGTCATGAAACCGTTTTTTCTAACAACGGATATTATTCGGTTCACCAGGTCTCCGCCAAACAGCTTGACGCGCTCAGCCCCAACCCAACGCCCTATCCAGAAATTCAAAGAGGCTGATATCAATGTGGATATCCAAGCGTAAAACGCCCCTGGTATCGGCCCAAATGCTACAACAACGCCCGCAATCAACATCCATTGTGGAACCCCTAAAAAGGCCGCCGCTAAAAATGTCAGAACAACGATCAAAAAGCTCCAGCGGGTCTGACTAATCTCAGCAAACCAGCTCAGATATTCCCCGTCCTGCAAATTCATGGAGGATTTTCCAAAAGCTAGAATAGCAATCACAACCCCAAACATGATCAGAACAACCAGCAAAGCCCGCTGCGCCTTCTGATCCAAATGGGTCAAAAATTTTGGTAGTGGTTTCAATTTCATACGCCTTTGATGTCGCGTCTACCCGCAACTGTCAGAAAGGCAATCTCAAATCACATTACAATTCATAAAAAAAAGGCACTCCGAAGAGTGCCGTACCAAATAAGGTAAGTTTGCGCATGACTGCTCCACTCAAGGAGCAATTTTAGAATTATTTACCTCCAAGCAAAAAGTCAACGACATAATGGGAATATTTTTTCTTCAAAGTCGACTTTTTGGGCATCAAATGTCACGCGAAACCATCCCTCTGATTGACCATTAAACCATGTACATTGCCTTTTAGCGAAGCGGCGCGTGTCACGTTTTGCTTGCTCAATAGCTATTTCGAGGGAAATTTTGCCTCCCAGGTGGTCGATTAATGGCTGAACCCCTAACGCTTTTGTGACTGGCAATCCTGGTTTAAGTCTACCTTCTTGAATGTTTTTGGCTTCCGCTAAGCCCCCATTTCGAACCATTGAGTCGTAACGCATATTGATCCGTTCGTATAATTCGGCGCGTTCCGGCATCAACACCGCCCCTTGCCAAAAGCCCCGCGGGATAATCGGTCTCGTATTTTTTTGCCACTCGCTCAACGGACGCCCAGTTCCTTTCGCAACACTCACAACTCTAAGGAGGCGCTGAGGGTCATTTCCCAATATTCGGGCGGTCGAAACCGGATCCAGATGTTCGGCTTCTTGTCGTAGCCTGCAAATGCCTTGCTCTAATAAGGCACTTGCCGACTTAAAAGCATCCTCTCCCGGATCCGGAATATCAGCTAGCCCTTTTAACAGGGCTTTAAAATAAAGCCCGGTGCCGCCAGTTAGGATCGGGATTTTATCCCGCGCCAGGCAATCCAGGATAATCGGGACGGCCTCGCGCGTCCAATGCCCCACTGAATATCCGTCACGCCCATTGATGTGCCCAAATAAATGATGAGGTACCCCTTCCATATCAGCAAGGGTCGGGCGGGCGGTCAAAATCTGTAAGTCATTATAGACCTGCATGGAATCCGCATTGATGATTTCACCATTGATCTTTTTTGCAATATTTACCGCCCATGCGCTCTTGCCGCTGGCCGTCGGGCCTGCAATACACAGCACCGGTTTCATATTGGATCGCGAGTCTATCATGTCAGAAATCATAACAGCGCAATTGACATTTGTATTGCAAAATGCGGATGCGGACGGCTTTGACGCAATATTAGGCATGGTTAAAGGCGGTACAAACATATCTGTTTTGTCACCCAATAAAGCCGCCAGCATTCAACTTAAAAACTCCGCAGATGAGTGCCTTACGCTGCGTGACCACTATCTAGAAGAAATAAATGCTGCCGGCCTCCCAGCAGATATCTGCATTCAACCGTCAAATACCCAACGAAAACGGCTTTTGATTTGCGATATGGACTCAACCCTTATTGGCCAGGAATGCATAGACGAGCTTGCAGATTTTGCTGGTGTCAAAGACCGGGTTTCGGCAATCACCGAACGGGCCATGCGTGGCGAAATTGATTTCGAAGGCGCGCTGACGGAACGGGTTGAGTTGTTGCAAGGGCTTCCACTTTCAATTCTGCAAACCTGTTACGAGGAACGCATTCACCTAAATCCCGGCGCCAAAATATTGGCCGAGACCATGAAGGCCCATGGCGCAAAAACGGTTATCGTTTCCGGCGGGTTTACATTTTTCAGCGCTCGCGTTGCAAAGGCCGCCGGTTTTGAGATCGATCAAGCCAATGTCTTATTGGAAAACGGGGATGCGTTAAGCGGACAAGTCCAGATGCCGATCCTGGGGCGCGAAGCCAAAAAGGATGCCTTATTGCACCACAGTGCTGAACTGGGCGGCCCAGAAACAGCCATCGCCATAGGAGATGGTGCTAATGATCTGGCAATGGTGACAGCGGCCGGACTGGGTATCGCCTATAAAGCCAAGCCAGCCGTAGCTGCGGCAGCGCAATGCGCGATTAATCACACGGATTTGACCAGCGCTTTATATTTTCAAGGATATTCAGACGAAGATTTTATCAGGAACTAAAATCCAGCGAATAAAACAGATAGTTTCCGCCGCGATTGACCAATATTGTGATGGGACGGGCAAACTCATTCGCCGCGTTCAGTGCCTCTTCAAACTCTTCAGGACTATTCACCGCTTCAAAAGCGACTTCTTCGATAATATCACCCTCTAAGAGCTTCCCGGCAGCCTGGCTACGATTGTCGACTTTAACAACACGAACGCCGTTAGTTTCTTTCTTAATTCTATGTTCTCGGCGGGTTTCTGCGGTCAACGCTTCCACGGAAATGCCCATTGCGACCGTATCGACACCGTCTTCCCCTTTGTCAGCATTTTCGATGTCTTCTTTGGTAACGGTTTCCTTGAGGCGCTCGATCGTCACAGGCACATCCATCCGCTTACGTTTACGAATAATGGTAAGATTGACAGTTTTATCAATTTCAGACTCTGCGATGATCCGGAATAATACCCGTTGATTGGGCACGTCTTTATCTCCGACCTGTAATATCAGATCGCCGACCTTTAACCCCGCTTTCTCGGCCGGAGAGTCTTCGGTCACACGCGTGATTATGGCCCCCATGGGTTTGTCGAGACGATAGCTTTTCGCGAGGTTTTTATCGACCTCTTGAACATTGACACCTAATCGACCTCGCCGGGTCTCGCCATAACGCCGAAGTTGTCCAACGACAGAATTGGCCAGATCAGCCGGAATGGAAAAGCTGATCCCGACACTGCCACCTGTTGGAGAAATAATGGCCGTATTCACGCCGATTACGTCGCCGTCCATGTTAAACAATGGCCCGCCAGAATTACCTCGATTAATCGCTACATCCGTTTGAATAAAATCGTCATAGGCACCGTGATTAATTTGCCGGTTTCTGGCAGAGACAATTCCGGCTGCAACTGATCCGCCATATCCAAACGGATTTCCAATCGCCATGACCCAGTCTCCAACCTCGGCCGCATCCGAGTCCCCAAAGCTTACAAAAGGGAGGTCTTTACCGGCTTCTATCTTTAGAAGCGCCAAATCAGTCGACGGGTCACGTCCTATCAGTTTGGCTTCATAGGTATCGCCATTTGGAAAAACTGTTTCAATGACATCGGACCCTTCAATCACGTGATTATTGGTCACGATATAACCCGAAGCATCGATGACAAACCCTGACCCCAGAGACTTGGCCACCCGTCCGCTATTATTACGGCGCCCGAAAAAATCATTAAAGCGTTCTAGTGGAGATCCTTTTGGGAATGCCGGCGCATCATCGGATATTTCAACACTTTGAGCTGTCGAAATATTGACGACAGAGGGACTAAGCTCTTTGGCTAGTTCCGAAAATCCATCTGGCACACCGCGCGCAAAGGCCGGTATCGCCATCAGGTAAACGGCAAGAATTACGCTTAAGAATTTGATCAAACGATACATAGGAACACACTACCCCGATACGGCGATTTGCCAAGGGGGCAGTTCACGCGATTGCATGAAATTTCTGTTATATGTTTACGCGCCAATTAACTTAACGCCAAAGCCAATTAAGAGAGCTCCGATCGCAACCGAAATCACGCCGGAGATATGTAAAAGCCGATCCCCTTCGCGAAACATAGTCTCATAGAGTTCACGCATTTGACGCGGAACAATGGCCCAGGCGGCCCCCTCTATCGCAAGAGCGCCGCCTAAGGCGATCATAAATACTGCGCCAAAGCTCACGGGAATTAACGTCTACGCGGTCCGCCCTGATCATCAAGATAACCTAGAAAGTCACTATCTGGCGACAAGACATAGGTGGAACCTTGACCGAGACCTTTTTTATAGGCTTCCATGGACCGATAAAATGCGAAAAACTCGGCATCACGCTCATAAGCTTCAGCATATATGCGATTGCGTTCCTTATCGCCCTCACCTCGTGTAATCTCAGCCTGTTCTTGCGCTTCAGCCTTGATGATAATGGCTTCTTTATCTGCCGTCGCCCGTATTTCGCGGGCGCGCTCTTCACCTTCGGCTCGAATACGAGAAGCTTCTTGCTCCCGCTGTGTGACCATACGCTGGAAAACCCGTTGCGCGTTTTCCTGTGGGAGATCAGCCCGCTTAATCCGGACGTCGATGATTTCAACACCAAGATCCTGATTAGCAGCGACTTCATTAGAGACGTCCTGAATTTCGGCCATTAGCTCAGCGCGACGACCCGCGATAATTTCAGGCGTATCTACCCGGCCTAGAACGTCCCGCAAAGTCGAATCCATGATGGATTGCAGTTTTTGCTGGGCACCCAATTCATTTTGCAAGGCTTCATAAAACTTGATGGGCTCTTCAATCCTGTAGCGCACAAAGGCATCAACCACGAGGCGTTCCTGGTCGGCCGCCAAAAGCTCAACCGGCTTGAGGTCAATCTCAAGATTGCGTCGATCCATACGAACGACCTTCTCCCAGGGTTTTTTAAACTTCAAACCCGCATCAGCATCGGTTCCCCAAGCATTGGCAACACGTTTAGCTTCACCAAATTCCAAGACGATAGACTGTTCCCACTGCTTCACAGTAAACAGGCATGAAAAAATTGTCAGCAGTATGATAACGGCGACAACAATGATTGGCATATTACGCATTACTGAGCTCCTCTCGGACGCTGGGCATTAAGTTTGTCAAGCGGCAGGTAAGGCACAACGCCTGAACCGGCCCCTTCGTCGAGAATGATCTTCTCAGCAGGCCCGTATACCTCTTCAATAGTTTCTAAATACATGCGTTGACGCGTTACGCGCGGCGCCGCTTGATATTCGCTTAAAATCAACTTGAAGCGTTCGGCTTCACCGGTCGATTCAGCAATCACCCGACCTTTATAACCTTCAGCTTCTTGGATTATTTTGGCGGCTTCACCGCGCGCCTTAGGCACAACATCATTTTGATAGGCTGTGGCCTGGTTAACAATCGTTTCTGCATCCTGCGCAGCGTTAACTACATCACGGAAGGCCGCGATCACATCACCCTCAGGCGGATCGGCTTTTTGAAGTTGCACTTCGACAACCTCGACGCCGGCTTCATACTCATCCAAAGCCTGTTGCATCAGATCACGCACATCCGTGGTTATGGTCAGACGTTCCGTCGTGATGATTTTTTCCAATTCGTTTTTACCGATGATTTCTCGCATGGCGCTTTCTGCCACAGCTCGAACCGCAACAGGCGTTTCATCGACGTTAAAAATGAAATTATTCAGATCGCTTATTCGCCACAAAACAGTAAAGTTGATATCAACGATATTTTCATCTCCCGTCAGCATCAGACTGGTACGGTTCGATCCGCCAATATCGATTTTATTGACAACACGGGTTTCACGCTTGATCACCGTCTCAATGGGCGTCGGCAACTTAAAATTCAAACCGGGCTGGGTTGTGCGCGAATATTCACCAAACCGAAGCACCAGCGCCTCTTCTTTCTGGTCGACCTGGTAAACGGTAGAAACCAACATAGCGATAACACCAACAGCGACAAACGCTCCAAATGGCCCAAACCGACCAAAGGGTAGTCCGTCACCCCCATTGCCGCCGCCACGTCGCGGACCGCCACCACCCACGCGCTTTTTAAATCCTTGAATTACATTTTCGAGATCGGCGGATTTTTCACCGTCGCGAGGTTTATTACGATCAGGGCGTCCACCACCCTGCCCCCACGGACTATTGCCTTTGCCTGGTCCGTTATTCCCACCCGGGCGGTTACCCCAGGGACTCTTATTATTTGACATGATGTCTCCGCGATTCAGAATTGTCGTATATGTGGCGATAAGCGGGAAACATATCAAGAGACCTGAGCCGATTTTCGACAGTTCAGATCACTTTCGATCATATACATTAAACACAACGTCAAAATCGTCGCCCGCTTGTCGGTTTTGTGGGGTCGATTGCACCAATTCCCACTCGGTTTCGTCGAAATCAGGAAAAACGGCATCGCCTTCGATTTCGGTTTGAACATCCGTTATATACATACGATCGCAAATAGGCAAAAGCCGTTGGTATAGACGCGCACCGCCGATCAACATGACCTCGTCAACATTAAGCTCGCCCGCCAATTCGTAACCGCGACCAATCAGATTGGATATCTCTGTGTAAACTTCCGCTTTTTGGGCTTTGTAACCCGGGTTGCGCGTTAAAACGAGATTAGGACGACCCGGCAAGGGAAAAGGTAGACTTTCCCAGGTTACCCGCCCCATTAAAACAGGCTTTCCCAAAGTCACCCGTTTGAAGAATTTCAGATCACTGGAAATCTTCCATGGCAGATCCCCATCAATGCCGATGACATTATTTCGGGCACGCGCCGCAATTAAAGCAAGTTTTGGATATTTGATCATAATTTAGGCGTTACAGCGCGAAACTCTTTTCGTATAGAGCGTTATGAGTACTTATTCGGAAAAACCGCCAGAAAAAACCAGTCTTAGATATTTCAAATATACGCTGATCTATATTCTGCTGATCCCGTTTATCAATTGGTCCTTCACTTGGGCACCTATGTGGGAACTTCTTCCGGGTTGGGCCTTTAATCCCGTGACCATCGTGACTGGCCTGGTTCTGGTTGTCAGAGACTTCGCCCAACGCGAAATCGGGCACGAGGTCTTGATCGCAATGGCGATCGCCATCGGGCTTACCTTTGTGACGTCTGGTGGAGAACTCGCCATCGCCAGTGGGGCCGCATTCGCTATTTCAGAAATTGTCGACTGGCTTTTGTTCACCTTCACCAAATATCGCCTTTCTACGCGCGTTTTGTTGTCATCAGCGCTTGCCGCGCCAATAGATACATCCGTGTTTTTATATGGGGCCAGCTTTATTCGTGATGCGCAGTTCACTATCCCCAATATTGTCATGTCAATTGGCGGAAAAATGTTGGGCGCTTTGGTGATCTGGTGGTTGATCCGGCAAAGAGAAGTCCCGCGAAAGACCTAGGCCGGAACTTTGTCTTTCTTTTCGATCATTGAAACTGAAATGATCGATATCTCATAAAGCAGGTAAATTGCTGAACCTAAAACAATTTGAGTCAATGGGTCTGGCGGCGTCACGAAAGCCGCAAAGGCAGCTATTCCAACGATTGCATATCGCCTTCCTTTTTTAAGCGCACCGCTTGAAACGATTCCTGCACGACCCAGTAAAGACAAAATGACGGGTAATTGAAAAGACAACCCGAAGGCTATGAACAAGGTCATGGCCAGTTTCAAATAGTCACTGATTTTAGGTAGAAGCTCGATACTGCCAACCGCTGACATACCTAGACCGAATTTCAGGACATATGGAAAAATATAGTAAAACACGAGCGCGGCACCAGCAGAAAACAACAAAGGTGAAATAATCAAATAAGGTAAAAAAGCTGCCTTTTCATTTTTATAAAGCCCGGGGGCTATGAACCGGTAAAGCTGATAGGCAATCACTGGAAAGGCCAGAATGATACCGCCAAATATTGCCAGCTTCACATTAACAAAAAAGGTTTCCAAAATTTGTGTCGCGATAAGATCTACTTCCGCAACCGGCTTACCTAATTCAGCCTGTTTGATATTAAATTCTTCAACGGCCTTGCGAAAAGGTGCGATCAGAAAACCAAGAATTTGGGGCAGGAACGGGATACAAATAATGCATCCAACCAAAAACCCCAAAAGCGATTTAATCAAACGTGCCCGAAGTTCCATTAAATGTTCCAGCAAAGGCGCTTTGCTTTGCTCGATCTCATCCGCTTCGATTTTGGGTGTCTCACTCACCGGACTTGGATTCCGTTTTTGGACTACTAAGGTCTGTACCTTCGCGTAAGTCTTGGTCGATTTCGCGCATTTCGGCGGCCAGATCTTCGTCACTCAGATCGGAAATCTTACCCATGCGCTTTAACTCTTCGATTTCCTTACGAAGCTCCGCCACCTCAGCTTCGGCTCCCATATCGTCAAAAGCGTTTTTAAACTCCTGCCCCAGAGCGCGGATACGGGCCATAAAGCGGCCAATATTATTCATCAATTTAGGCAGGTCCTTGGGGCCAACCACGATAATCGCGATTAGGGCCAAAACCAGCATTTCAGCAAAACCGATTTGAGGTATCATGACAGCTCCAGCGCTATCGACCGCTTATTTTTTGCCCGACTTGTCGTCCTTTTTGGGCGTTACATCGATGGCTTCATCAGCAGGATCATCATTCTCATCAATGTCTTCTTTCAGACCACGACGAAAGCTCGTTATTCCTTTGGCCAAATCGCCCATAATCGAGGAAATCTTACCTCGCCCTCCGAATAACAGCAGAAACAAGACGATAACGAGTAATATTTGCCAGGGACCGAGTGCCATAACTATTCCTATATGTTTTCGCGTATGTAACGCGCAGGTCCAAGACCTTCAAGTCATGAAACCTTAGTCTAATTCCGTTTCATTTTCATTATCATCAAGAAAATCTTCGAAAAACTCCTGCTCATCCTCATCTTCAAGCGGATCTTCTGAATCTGTCAGCGTGTCAGGCATCATCGGTGTAGGCATTTCAAAGTCTTTGGGAAGACGCGGATCCAGTAATCCTGCGCCTTTCAGGTCTTCCCGTCCGGGGAGATCTGAAATCGTCTCTAAGTTAAAATGGGCCAGAAAATCTTCCGTTGTCCCAAAAGTCACCGGACGCCCGGGGCTGCGGCGACGTCCGCGCATACGAACCCAGCCAAGTTCCATCAAAACGTCTAATGTGCCTTTAGACGCCGCAACACCGCGTACATCTTCGATTTCTGCACGTGTCACCGGTTGGTGGTAAGCAATAATCGCCAGGGTTTCCAATGCGGCGCGTGATAGTTTCCTAGGCGCCTCTCTTACGTCTACCAGGTGATGCTCTAGATCCGGCGCAGTCTGAAAGCGCCAACGATTGGCCACCCGTACCAGATTCATACCCCTACCCGCATAATCACGTTGTAAGCGCGCCAATAAGGCCCCGACATCGCAATCCTCCGGCATACGTTCGCGCAAAGTTTCCACGTCAATCGGTTCCACAGCCGCAAATAATAAAGCCTCTAAAAGCCGGATTTCATAATCAGCCTGGTCAGCGGAATTTGAACTTATTCGTTCATTGAGCCTTACAACATCGGCTTCGATCCCGGCTCCGGCTTTTTCGACTCTGTCTTGAGAACTCATTGACTGTTCCTTTTTTGCGAACGTCGCACATAAATAGGTGTAAAGGCGCCGGATTGACGAAGTTCCAAATCGCCATGTTTGGCGAGCTCAAGCCCTGCTACCAATGAACTCGCTTTTATAGATTCGTCGGGTACGTCATCTGACAAGGTTTCATTGCGTTCGATCAAGCCATCAAGCGCAACCCAATCGGAAATATCTCCATCACCTGAGCTTAATAACGCCCTGCGCAATCGATCCCTCGCCTCTTCAAGCGACATGACGGCTGGCACTGGCACTTTGACGTTGCTAATGGCCACTCTGGAACGGCTCGTGCCATAGGCCTCGAGAATATCATATAGTTCGGCTTCCCATAAAGGTGAAGTTCGAGACCGTAAGCCTTCAGGATTGCCCCTAACGAACACATTCATTTGAGTTTGCGGTAAGCGTAACAAGCCGTCTCTTGCCCGACGCATTGCCTCAAGTCTTTGTAAACGGAAAGCCAGTTGCGCCGCCAGTTCATCGGGCTCGGGCATAGCTTCGTCTTCTTCAGCTCTCGGCAAGATCAAGCGCGATTTTAAATAGGCCAGCCAAGCCGCCATCACGAGATAGTCAGCCGCTAATTCTATTCGCAGGTCCTGAGCCGTTTTTATAAAGGCCAGATATTGCTCAGCTAATTCAAGAATAGAAACCCGAGCCAAATCGACTTTTTGCTGTCGAGACAGCTCCAATAGCAGGTGCAAAGGCCCTTCAAACCCGTCAATATCAAGGATCAACGCTTCATTGTCGCCTGCCGTGTCAACGGATTCAAATTTCAGATCTTCCTGAAACGGTTCCATCAGGCGACCTCAGCAAGATCTGATAATATGGCATCAAATTCTGCTTCCGCCCTTTGGCGATCAAAATCAGTTATATGCTCCGCGCAATTCTCAGCAATCACTGAGCGTTTCAGGCTCTCACCGGTCAATGTTGATGCACCTTTAGCCACTTTCACCATATCCGGAAGCTTTCCTGAACATTGCAAAGCGATATCGCAACCTGCAGCCAGGGCGCGGCGTGTTTTGTCGGTTAGGGACCCGCTCAGTGCTTTCATATCGAGGTCGTCACTCATTAGTAGACCTTCAAACCCAATTTCACCCCGGATGATCCGTGTAATCCCTTTCTTTGAGGTCGTTAACGGCCGATCCGATTCGACTCCTTCATAGACGATATGGGCCGTCATCGCCATGGGGGCGTCGCAGAGTTTTTTAAAGGGTTCAAAATCCGTCTGACTTAAATCGGTCAGGTCATTGGAAATTTTTGGCAAAGCCAGGTGACTATCGACCAAGGCACGCCCGTGACCGGGAATGTGTTTGATCACCGGCGAAACGCCGCCTGCCATCAGCCCGGCCAAAGCCGTATGAGCCATATCAACGACGTCTTTAGCACTTGTCCCAAAGGCTCGATCCGAAATTATTGGATTGGCCCCTTTTATCGGGATATCCAAAACCGGGGCACAATTTGCCGTAATTCCAAGGTCGCGCAAATCATCCGCTATCAATCGGTGGTGCAGAAAAGAAACCCGTCTCGCGACAGACCTGTCGCTTGCAAAATTGGACGCCAGGACTCTTGCCGACGGATAGTCGCGCCAATGGGGCGGGCGCAATCGACGGACCCGCCCGCCTTCTTGATCAATAAAGATCAGCGCATTTCGACTTACGGCGTCTCTTAGATCAGATGTCAATTGCCGGAGCTGATCCGGTGTTTCTACGTTTCGGGCAAAAAGAATAAATCCCCAAGGGTTCGCATCTCTAAAAAATGCGCGTTCACCCTCTGTCAGGCGCGGGCCTGACAGGCCGAGAATTAATGGCAGCATGGTCACTTTTTCGTAACAAAACAGGCCTGATCGCCTGCCTTCATCCGGTCACACAGGGCCTTTGCAGCATCTTGACTAGAAAGACCCGCAACACGGAGACGGTAGTAAATTCCCTTATCCCCGAGATCGACTCGTTTAATATCAGAATAGGTCCCGCGCGGTAAAACAGTTGAGAACTTGGAATTTACGCCGCTCCAAATTCGATTGGCGTCAGCTTCTGTTCGCACGGACGCGACCTGGACCACATAATCACTGCCACTTGATGAAGGAGATGGTCGCGACGGCGGCGGCGTCACGGGCTTAACCTCTACAGGTTCGGGCGCTGCTATTTCGACTTCAGCCGGTTTGGTAGTTTCTGTTGAAACCGGTTCCGAGCCTTCAACGACAACGGTTGCACTATCTGGCATTTTAATCGGCTCTTCAGCTTCGATCCGATTGGTCACTTCGCCGGTTTCAGCCGTTCCATTTAAAACATCATAGACTTCTTTGTCCTGATTGGGGGTGACCTCCCCCTGCGCATCTTCCGGTTCTATTTTATAAGGCGAGTTTTCGGCTGAAATCTGCGGCGGCGCATCTCTGTCACGAACGCCGGGTTGGTAAAGATTGAAAATCACAACGGCTGCAATGATCGCAACGCCAATCAAACCCAGAAGCATCCACATAGCGCGTTTGCCGGAATAATCACGGGCATCGAAGGGAACAAGTTCCTCATTCGCATAGGGATCAGCACGAAAGTGATCTGGTGAGTCCTGAGTCATTTCAAATTACCTTTAAAGGTCTGTAGCCAGCTTACCCACACCATTCGCCTTAACCATAAAGATATTTGGCTGAAGTCTCAAGGGTATTAGGCGGCTCTTTAAGATAAATACCCCGTTACAGAAAAGAGTTTTTTGTGCTCATTGATGGCCTGGGCATCTGTCATGGCGGCAATATAATCGCAAACAACACGCGCCGTTTTAGCGTTATTCGCTCCGACACATTGATCGCGATATTCGGTCGGCAAAATGTCCGGATCCTCGATGAAGAGTTCAAACAGCTCACTGACAACACGTCTGGCTTGGCCCATCATACGATTGACTTTGAAGTGACGATACATGTTTTCAAATAGAAATGCCCGCAGCGGAGCCTCTTTTTCTTTGAACTCTTCTGAAAAACCAACAATGGATTCTGATAATGCCCGGACATCTTCAGCGCTTTGTGGTTTGTGCTTGGAAAGCTGAACCCGGCTATAATCCAGAACGTCGCGGACCATAATCCCGATCAGATCCCGCACAGCTTCATGAATCATGCGATTTTCAGAAATATCGGGATAGCGGCGTCTGACATCTTCAAACGCATCGCGAACGACCGGCACATCCATAATATCGGATACGGAAAACAGACCTGCTCTCAATCCATCATCTATATCGTGGTTATTATAAGCGATATCGTCGGAAATCGCCGCGACCTGAGCTTCAGGGCCCGCAAAGGTATCAAGTTCCAATGCTTCCCAATTGTCGAGCGCTTTAAGCGCCCACGGTAAGTCATCAATATCTGACGGCTTTAAAACAAGGGGACCATTATGCTTGGCTATCCCTTCCAAGGTTTCCCAGGTCAAATTTAGACCATCAAAATCAGCGTATCGTCCTTCCAAATGTTCTACAATACGCAAAGTCTGGGCATTGTGGTCAAAGCCTCCATAAGGCTCCATACATTTAGCCAGAGCTTCTTCTCCAGAATGTCCGAATGGGGGGTGTCCCAAATCATGCGCCAGGGCGAGACATTCCGCCAGGTCCTCATCCAGCCCTAATACGCGCGAAATTGACCGCGCAATCTGCGCCACTTCAAGCGAATGGGTCAGACGGGTGCGGTAGTAATCCCCTTCATGGGCGACAAAGACCTGAGTTTTGCCCTTGAGCCGACGAAAGGCGCTGGAATGAATAATGCGGTCTTTGTCGCGTTGAAACGGGCTGCGTTCGCTGTTCGAAGGTTGGGGTATTCGACGCCCCCGACTGCACGTCGGATCGGAAGCATAAATAGCGCGATCGCGAATAAACGGAAATTTACCCATTTTATATCAGACCTGTCTTTGATTCTGTCGCGCGAACCCTATATGAGTTAGAAGAAAGGATACAGCCCTATGAGCGAGATAAATGTCACGCTAAGCGCATCTGCCGCAAAACAGATTAATGCGATCATGGCCAAACAGACCGACGCCAAATATTTACGCGTGGCCGTTGAAGGCGGGGGCTGCTCTGGATTCCAATATAAATTTGAGTTTGATAACACTCCCAACAATGACGATATCGTTATTACCAGAGACGGTGCTGAAGTTCTGATTGATGAGATTAGCTTGGGATTTCTGGAAGGATCAGAAATTGATTACGTCCAGGAACTTATCGGATCAGCCTTTAAAATTCATAATCCAAATGCGGTCGCCGCGTGTGGATGCGGAACCAGCTTTACGATCTAACCTTCGCGCTTGCGGGAACGGCCCGGCAAAGTTATCAGGTCTTATGAGACTCAATAGCCCATCATCTGGACACATACCCGGAGAACGACCTCCAATCGGTCTTGCCCTTGGCGGCGGGGTCGCCCGGGGGTGGGCGCATATTGGCGCATTACGCGCGTTAATCGAAGCCGGCATTCGTCCCGATATCATTGCAGGAACTTCTATTGGGGCCGTTGTGGGCGGCGCCTATCTGGCTGGAAAGCTTGATGTTTTGGAGAACTGGGCAAGAGCTCTCAACCGCCGACGTATGATGAGCTATATGGATATTCGATGGGGAGGCTCAGGCCTGATGCGCGGTGAACGCCTGGCCCGTGTTTTGCGGCATTATTTGTCCGACGTGAATATCGAAAATTTTGACCGGAAATTTGCCGCCGTCGCTTGCGACCTTCGAACGGGATATGAGGTGTGGTTACAAAAAGGCCCTATCGTTCCTGCTGTTCGAGCTTCATATGCCCTGCCCGGCGCCTTCGAACCCATTAAAATTGACGGCCGCTATATGATTGACGGGGCGCTGGTAAATCCGGTGCCCGTATCGACCTGCCGTGCTCTGGGGGCCCATATGGTTATTGCCGTTAGTCTGAATGGTGATGCATTTGGACCTATTGGCAGCTCTCATGAGCTTGATGTGGATGAGGACGATGAAAACGACGATTTAATTGATCCATTTCATTTAGCTAGCCAATCCATCAACAAGCTGCGGCCGGACCGGCTATTATTAAAAAGCATGATGGGAACGACCAAAGCCGGTAAAGCCCCGCGCCTTGGTTCAGTTATGATGAGTACGCTCAATATTGTCATGGACCGGGTTTCAAGATCCCGCCTCGCCGGCGATCCGCCTGATGTCTTTGTCGCCCCGAGAATCGGGCATATCGGCATGATGGAATTTACCAAAGCAGACGAATTGATTGAACGCGGATACCGGGCCATGCAGCACGAAATCCCGCTTATACAATCTGTGATTGAGGTCTTAAGCCAAATGCCACTCGGAAACGCCGCCAGATAAGCTTAACTGACGAAATTCGTTAACGCTTTTTCCCCTGAAAGGCGCAGAGACTAGAGCCAGACGCAAATCGGGCTACACAAATATTCATGATGCGCCCGGCACAAACATATGTTGCCAATGACAATGATCCCCCGATGATAGCGCCGCTTGGTGACGCCGTTGGGTTCCGTTCATTTGTGGTTGAAAAGCAAAGAGAATATCAAGCTCAACAGAACGCACAAACCCGTCGTTCCCAGCTGGGGCCATGGCGCATTTTTCACTCGCTCAAAGCCGCGACTTTGATCTGGCTGCTCGCATTGGTCGGAGCCTCAGTCACGGCGCTCTCGGACATGACGCCCGGATACAAGGTTCTGGGCTGGATGGCGGCAATTTGGAGCGGCCTTTGGTTAACTTTCGTGGCCTCCGATTATAAAAAACCAAGGCTTTCTGAGTTATCACTTCTTAGCGCTATTGCTGGGTTTTCGGCTTTGATCGTCACAGCGGTCACACATTTCGGACTTCCAATTTCGTTTTTAAGCGGACTTTGCCTTTTTGCTCTGGCCACTTTGTTCATCGCCTTGCTGCTGAATACTCATATCGCGCTTTTAACGTCGATCGCTGCAAGCCTGTTATGGGCGGGGTTACATTTTGATGGGGCATTCAACCTGTCGCCAATTTATGCGGTGGTCCCTCTCCTGTTGATCGCGCAAACCGCTATTGCGTTTCGGCAGGACTCAAGCCTGGCCTTATCCTTATGCGCACTTGTGAGCTATGCTTGGTTAGGAGGACTCGGATATCAGGCCTATTTATCTGGCCAATTATCGCCGCTCTATCTGATCGTTGGAATATTTTTATTTGCGACGCTTCATTTCCGGGTCGCCAAAGCTGCCGAAGATAGAAACCTGTCAACTATGGCTGGACATATCGGACTTGCCTGGACAATCGCCAGTCTCGCCTTGTTAGGCTTACAGCTATTCTTTATTCATCCGGAAGATTTTTTCTGGTCATCAGCATATGAAAATGCACCGCTGATACAGGCGATCTGGGTGACCTTTGCTGGAGTGACCGCCCTGTTGATTGCCATTGCCGGTATTATTCGAAGACGCCATGCACGCATGTTTATGTCTTCAATTATATTAATGACGACTTGCGCCGCAATAGTGCCCGTGACTTTATGGTATCACGACCTTATTCAGACTCAATTCGAAGCCATGACATTAATGCCTGCCTTCCCGTCAATGACCGCAATTCTGGGCGGTACCGTTTTGGCCAGTGCTATTTTCTTTTCCCTCAACAATATAAGACGCGGCCGATTTTTCTTATCCCTATTAGGTCTCGGTATCGGTGGTCTTCAGGCACAACTGCTAATCACATCAGAATTTATGTGGCTTGAAAACTTGATCCTGCTCGGAACAAGTTTTTTCGTATCGCTTTGTGTGATCACCATGTTGGGACACGTAAACGAAACCCCCGATTTCTATGTTGACATGCAGCAATTTGAAGCGGTTCGGATATGAGGATTTGGCGGATAATTCTGACCGGCGCGATACTGACCGGACTTCCGCTCGCGGCCATTGCCCGTCATATACATAATGAGGTTACAGACATCAGAATTGAGCTGCCGGTCGAAATCATGACCGAATTAGGATCTGAGAGACTTCTTTTAAAGTCCTCTATTTCAACGCTAAATTTGAAAGACATTAATGGCGCGGACCGAGTTGATGTCGGTGATAGTATTTTCGTCCACATGGCTCGCGGGCCCGATAAACTGGCTTATCCCTTTGCTGTGACCAGAAACTCTCCAACTGCCGAAAACCGTTCCTTTGTGTTTTCCATTAAAGGACAGATCTCATATGCCAACGCCGATCTCGTGAAAGTCAGCTATCCATTTGAAAACTTTGTCGCCAGACCCGCACTCATCGACCGTTTAAATGACGGGCCTGCCAAGCAAAGCTCAATTGAACTAATAGTCAAACCCAACAGAGTAGCCCGGCTAGCCGCCGTTAAAATCGAAGATCAAAGATATGATCATCCGGTGATCGAGAAACCGGAACTATTTGGTTTTACGCATCTCGGTGCCAAAACCATCCCGGCCAAATAGCCGCCAAAAGATGGGGCCAATGCTACTGACACCCCAATCAACGGGGCAGCCAAATCCATTGTCAATAGAGCAACAATCCAAACGACCCCGAATTTTAACATGCGATCTTTGCCGCCGCTGGCCCAAGCCGCAGTAGCGAAAAGAGATGAAAAACCACCTGCTGATCCTAATGCTAATTGAGCCGACTGAGGGAATACCGTCCACCAACCCCATTGTGTCAATCCACCGGCTACAATGCCAGCAATAAAGATCAATAAAAACAGCGTAGTAGAAGACCCTGTATCCACACGATCTATTAAGAATGCAGATATACCCCGGATAGTAATCACGCCAAAAGCTAACATCATTCCCGTATTTAAGAGTACGTGAGTCCAACCTGCATGTAAAAACCCATAACCAAACAAACTAAACACCTGACGCAATATTGGGACATCTGGCGTCTGCACCGGAATTAAGATGGCCAATCCATATATCAATGAAATCACCCCGCCCGGGGCAACGCTCATGATCGCGTGAATGGCAATAAGCAAACCGCACAGCCATAAAGGGGCTTTTTCAGGAATATTGAACATGGGCTCGCGAGTCATAAGTGTGTTTACCCAAGAAATTTACGGATCAAAAGCCATACTCACAGCTTTCTGAGGATAAAATCTTTTCCGTTCATTAGAATCGGCTTCAATTACAAAAAACTAAGATAGGTTTCGGTGGTGTCGTCTCATTCCTGGCATGTCCATTTCTCGGGCCAGACTTATGGCCCCTATTCGTCTACTCAAATGCAGGCGTTTGTGGAAGAAGGCCGTGTGGTCGAAACCTCGCTGATCACACATCAGCTGGATCGTGGGTTTTATCGGGCTTCGGCTTACCCTGTATTCAAAACATGGTCGGAGGCGAATGCCCAATCTCAACCGGTTGAGCAAGCCAGTGCCATGAAGGTCGCGGTGGGGCAAAGCCACAAAGCGGCCCCCTTGCAATCCAGAGGCCCCGCCGTTTTCCTGATTATGGCCGAGATACGTTCTGGTCAAACCATGCGGTTTTTACAAACATTGCAATCACATGGTAAAGCCCAAAGGATCGGCGATACCGTCTGGCTGTTAAAGGCCACCTCAAGCGTTGACATCTTAAGACGTTCGCTCAGTCAGGACTTATCCAAACAGGATCGTCTGTTTATTCTGGACAGTTTTAAAAATGACAAAGCCTGGTTTAATATCGGGGCGGATATGGACCAACGCATTCGTGATCTTTGGGAAATTGAACCGGGCGCTCAGCTTTAAAGTGGGACTAAACCTTCATTAAATCGCTTGGCATTTGCCACATAGACCTGGGCATTTAGCTTTAGCATGGCGATTTGTTGTTCATTCAGGGTCTTGATAATCTTACCGGGCGCGCCGACAACCATGGAATTGTCTGGAATTTCCTTACCTTCTGTGACCAGGGCATGGGCTCCGATTATACAGTTTTTGCCAATTTTGGCGCCGTTCAACACGGTCGCTCCAATTCCAATCAGTGAATTATCGCCAATCGTACATCCATGCAGCATGACTTGATGGCCGACAGTAACCCCCTCCCCAATGGTTAAAGGCATGCCGGGATCCGTGTGCAATACGGAATTATCCTGAATATTTGAGCCTTTACCGATCGTAATCGGCTCATTATCGCCACGCACTACCGCGCAAAACCAGATCGACGATTCTGCGTGCATAATGACCTTGCCCATCACGTCGGCAGACGGGGCAACCCACGCCGTTGTATCCAGTTCCGGCTTTACGCCGTCCAAGGCGTATATTGTCATGCGTCGAGATCTTGCTGAAGAATAGAGATATTCAGATCATAAGAAACGTCGTTGGGATCTTCATCATCAACATAGAGAAGCCCTAAAATTTCGTCGTTCAAGTAAACTTCTACACTGTCCGAAACCTTGCGCGGCTTAATCGTGATCGCTTCGGTCCCGAGACGGTTACAAAGGTAATTTCGAACACTGACAATTTGCTCAGGTGTCATGGGTTTCTCCTAAAGTCTGATCCATGGTTTCGCTTGGGCTTTGTTTGCAGGCCCCTGCAACAGGTTTTGCGGGTACGCCTGCGACCGTACATTTAGCAGGTACCGGCTTTAAAACAACTGAACCGGCTGCGATTTTTGCATCATCACCCACATGAATGTTTCCTAATACAACGGCACCTGCGCCTATTAAAACGCGGTTTCCTATTTTGGGATGGCGATCTTCGTCAGCTTTACCGGTACCCCCAAGCGTCACACTTTGTAATATTGAGCAATCATCGCCGATGACAGCCGTTTCACCCATTACAAAGGCGGTAGCGTGGTCAAGCATGATGCCGGATCCAATTTTCGCAGCTGGATTAATGTCGACACCAAATTGCTCAGATGCCCGGTTTTGCAGATGGAAAGCGAGTAATTCTCGCCCAGAATTATACAGCGCATGCGCAAATCGGTGGGTTTGTATGGCCATATAGCCTTTGAAATACAAGAAGGCCTGAAGATATGAACGACAGGCTGGATCCCGTTCTTTAACGGCCAGAAGATCGCGCGCTGCACCTTCAACTATCATTTTGTCCTGAGCTAATGCGTCTGAGAGAACGCGGCGGAGTTTAAGCGGTGAAAATTCGGCGGTCGCCAATTTATCAGACAAATGGTTGACCAACGCCCCGCCCAGATTTTCCTGCTCCAGGATTGAGGCATAGAGCAATGAAGACAGCGCTGGCTCTTTGATCGCATAAGCCGCAGCCTCTTTTCTCAGGCTCGACCAGGCGCATTCATCTGTTTGCGTATCTGATGCGACATTTAACTTGGCCATATGCACCTCCGTTTCGATTACAGATAGTGAGCGTGGTAAAAATTACCAGTAAAAATTAGGTGTTAACCCCGGCCCCGATATGGCGGCACGCCCTGATCCGGGATCCAAAGTCCCTCTGGGGCTTTGCCGTGTTGATAAAATACATCAATCGGAATGCCTCCGCGTGGATACCAATAGCCCCCTATTCTAAGCCAGGTCGGGTCTAATTCACGAACAAGCCTTTGCCCGATTCCAGTTGTGCAGGCTTCGTGGAAATCGCCATGATTGCGATAACTCCCTAAGAACAGCTTGAAACTCTTGGATTCTACGATCCAGTCCTTAGGGCAATAATCGACAACTAGATGAGCAAAATCCGGTTGACCTGTCACCGGGCAGATAGAAGTAAACTCAGGGCATGTCAGGCGAATAAGATAAGGCTCGGTCGTTGGATTTGCGACTCTTTCCAGCACAGCCTCGGCAGGATTAGCGGCGATCCTGGCATCTGATCCCAATTGACCCAAATTTTGATAGGTTTGATCTGTCATGGGCGCCCGTTAGCCGGATTTTGCATCCGGTTCAAGCTTTTGCCAGATTTTCCATCCTTCAATAAACCGTTTTCCAGGTCGTTCGACAAAAGTCCAGGTGAGATGGGAAATACCAATCACAATAATCAGATAAGGGATCAAATAAATATCACCGGCCCACCCGGTCTCAAGCCACTGAGTTCCCCAGATTCTCGCCAGCACACGTTGCGCAAAAATCAATGCGATGATCGAAACAAGCGCATGAATCATATAAACAGAATAGGAAATTTTAGCGAGATATCGGAATAAAGTTTGTGACATAAACCGGGAAATATAGCCGCGATCAAATGCGAAAACATAAATGAATAAAAGAGCGAAAGGCGCCACAAGGAACTGAAGCTTTCCGGGGCAATAAATGACAAAGCTTACATAAGCCACAAGCGCAAAAAGTTCAAATAGTGTTGCCACAACAACGCTGGCCTTGCCGATTAACGATGTGGACTGTGATTGCCCATATATCCAGGCGCCGACGACACCTGTATAAAAACCACCCAGACATCGAAAAAATCCGTAATCATAGGTAATGTCCATATTCGGCTTCACACGAGATAAGCCGAAATAAATTAGCCCAATACCCATACAGATCACTAATATGTGGCCCAGACTTTTGGGCGGGCTCCAATAAAGCCACGCTGCAAATATGATATAGGCAAAGAATTCTACACTAATTGTCCAGCTGGGCGGATTAAAGCTCAAAGCCTCATGAAACCCCATAGAATGGGTCAAAGTCAGGTTGGAGATCAAACTCCAGATCGTTTCTGTGGCCCCAGGTGTAAACGGAAGCGTCTCTCCCGGGTCGAGGGTCGATATTCCGCCTTTATGAGCTGCCAAACGTAAAACGGCGAACCCCAAAAACAATGCCAAAGTGAAAATGTGCAAGGGATATAATCGCGCAAATCGGCGTTTAAAAAAGATCATAACCCCTTCTGCGGTCTGAATTTTTTCAGCGTAAAGACGAAATAACAGGAACCCCGAAAACACAAAAAACAGATCAATAACAACGGGGCCATTATTGAAAAAGGCCGTACCGTTCAGGTTGGAAAACCAAAATGTATGATAGATTGCCACGCATATAGCCAAAACGCCGCGAAATCCATCGAGCGCACCGAAATATTCCTTGCTTGGCCGATGATTTGTAATAACCAAATCCATTCTTTATTCAAAACACACCCATAGATATGAATTCGAAATTTTCGGTAAACGTTTGATTTTCCATAAAAAAAGCCCCTCTCGGGGCTTTTAATATCTGATATGTTTCTAATCCTAGTTACAAGGATAGAAATAGTTACCACAAGTCTTCATGAAGTAGATCTCTGAACCGTTCGCACTTTGGATGCGGAAGGCCTGACGATCGCGGTCAGAAGATGGCAGTACAGAATACTGATAGTGGTGCTGCTTACCTAAGCCCAGGATACCGGAAGTCCCGACATCCATAACAGCGTCAGAGAACATGTAAGCTTGAGCGTCACCAAATCCATTATAGCCCATTGAGCGGAACAGATAGTCTAGATAGGCTTTATCTGTCGCATTAGACGCATAACGGTTCTGCAACTTCTCAAAGAACTGAGTCGGAGACAAATCATGTGAGTCACCAAACTCAGGCATAGTTCCCAGGCGTGACATTACTTTTGGCGTCGCATTTGCTGGAACGTTAAAGATCGCAACATTTGATGCACCACAAGTGTTATAGCGCTGAACAATTTGTTGTGCTGGACAGAATGCAGCATCTGAAACAATTGATCCGTCCCAACAGGTATACTCTGGAGCCGGCTGTGCGGGGCACGTTGCAATATCCGTAACCTGTGATCCATCCCAACAAGAGTAATATGTTGGCTCTGGAGCTGGACGCGCTGGACAAGAACTGCGGCTTTCAACCTCAGAACCATCCCAACATGTATACATGACAGGCTCAGGTGCAGGTTTTGACGGACAATCCGCTAAAGACTTTTCATAAGACCCGTCCCAACAGACAACACGCTGTGGCGCTGAACCACCGAAATTGTAACGGAAACCCGTCATCAATGTGTGCGCGCCGACATCGTCCAATTCGCCCTGGTGTACAAATGGGGCTAAATTATTCAGCGCAGGCGTATAAGACGTATCGAAATCTAATCCACCTGGTGCAACCTGCATGTAGGAATAATGCGTGTCCCAAGTCAATTTTTCTGACAACTTATAACCTAAGCCGGCTAAGAGCTGCCAGCCCCAACCGCCATCAGTATCGTCTACAGAACAAGCACCTGCAACTCCGCCCCAACAAGCTGGGTTATTAATGAAGTCATTAGCAACGCCTGGAAAATCGTGGGCTTGCGCATCCAATTTACCTTGGACATAACCAATACCTGCGCCAACATAGGGCTCCCAGCGTCCCATGCCTTCAAAATCATAAATCGCATTCAGCATTAATGTATTCGTACGCAACTTAGCAAATGATGCCGGCTGCTGTCCGATAGCGCCCAAATCAGTCCAGAGGGAATCCCCGTCCAATTCAAGCCGCCAGCTACCAAAATCATGGCCTATACCCAATGATGCAGCGACATTACCTTCACTTTCGACATCACCAACCAATAGGCTCTCGTCAAAGTTCATATCAGTGTGACTACCATATCCCACATTTCCGCGGACATACCAGCCATTGTCGTCACCGGCGAACGCCGGAGCGGTAAACAGGCACATTAAACTTGATGCCAATAATAGTTTTCTCAATTTAACCCCCTAAAGTCTGGATGAACCATTCATCCGTAGTTAAAATTACAAATTACCGTTAATAGTTGTAACGTGAACGTAATTTTAACAAAGGTCAATGCCGTCTTCCAGTAAAAATCGTTTATATACTTGCAGATTATATATATCGATGGGCCCATGCCGCCAAAACATGGGCAACATACTCCGCATCTCTAGGTTGTTTCAGTAACAAATGATCAGCACCGTCCAAGCTTACAAAGCTTTTCGGATGCCGGGCTTTACCGTAAATATGGGCCGCATTTTCGATTCCAACCACAACGTCTTGCGGCGAATGAAAAATCATGAGCGCCCGGTCTAAGTCCGCAATTTCCGAGGCGATATCATAATTTCCAATATCATCTAAAAACTGCTCTTTAATAACAAATGGACGCCCGCCCAGTAAGACTTTCGCCTCACCTTCCTCCTCAATTTCCTCCAGCTGGTCGGCAAATTGATGGACTATATGCGTCGTATCGCAAGGGCTACCGATCGTGGCGACGGCCTTACACTCTGGGATTTCATCTGCGACTTTCAATGCCGCTGTCCCACCAAAACTATGTCCGATCAAAACGCATGGTGCACGATGATTGTTTCTTAAAAAACTCGCGGCATTTCTCAAATCCGCGCAATTTGACGTAAAATTTGTATTTGAAAAATTTCCGCCGGATTCTCCCAAACCCGTGAAATCAAACCGCATCATAGCATACCCGTCATCAACCAGGGTTTTTGAAATCGTGCGAACTGGCCGCAAATCTTTTCCGATTGAAAATCCATGGGCAAATAGAACCCAAGACTTAATTTCCCCCTCAGGCCAGTCAAGCTTGGCCGAAAGCGCATCGCCAAAAGCTCCGACAAATTCAACCTTTTCACTTGGCATAACAAATCCTTCAATCATCCCAGATCAAGCTATCTATAGACATGAAATTGCAAAATCTAAAATGACACTGATGTGAACTTACACAAATTCCCGCCAGGAAATTTCGATCCACAATGACAACAAGCTGTCGTGAAAAACCCCACGGCACTCTCGCAATTACATGCGCCTAAGAGAAAATCGTCGAATAGAAACCCCAGACCTAATTGATCAGCGGAATCGAGTGGCGGCTGACAACATTGCTAAACAAAAACAATGACTGCATGGACACTATTCCAGGCAAATTTGCCAGGTCTTCCCTGATGAGCTGCTCATAATGCTCAAAATCCCTGGCATAAATTTTAGCGACGTAATCAATATCACCCGCCGTCATGTAACACTCAGTGATAAATTTAGATTTATTGATCGCGCTTTGAAACTTTTGAGCTGTTTCAGTTGTATTGCTCGCAACTTTTATCAAAACAAGGGCACATATCTTCAGCCCCACTTTACTTGTATCTAGTTTCGCGTGATATCCTGATATAACGCCGGCGGCTTCAAGCTTTTTTATTCTATTGACACAGGCGGTTACGGATAGACCAACTTGCTCAGACATTTCTAAGTTTGTGGACTTTCCCCGCTCTTGAAGAATTTCGACGATTTGAACATCAATTTTATCAAACATACATACTGCCCCATAATTAACTGCAGAAACACATATTTATAGTCAAAATAACCATAAAATACAAAATCTAACTTAAGAACAATCATTATAACCGCCTGGTTTATGTCAATTTACATGCAAATTGGGAATGACCATGTTTGAAAAACTATTCATGACGCCGCAGGACCCGCTGTTGAAGCTGATCAACGAATTCAACACGGACAAGAGAACAGACAAAATTGATTTAGGCGTTGGCGTATACCGTAACCAAAAGGGCGTTACGCCGGTTATGAATGCCGTCAAATCAGCTGAAAGCCAGCTGATCAAAAATCAAGACAGCAAGTCCTATCTAGGCCTTGCTGGCGATATGGAATATCTGGACCTTATGGGACACCTGGTCTTTGGGGGCATTCGCCCCAAGAAGTCACGCTTTGCCTATCTACAAACACCCGGTGGATCAGCCGCCCTGAGATTAGCCGGTGATATCATCAAACGCTCAACACCTTATACCCGGGTCTGGGTGGGGCTACCTTGTTGGACAAATCACATCCCAATTTTTTCCGCCGCCGGATTAAAAATTGAAACCTTTAATTATTATGATCGTGAAAATGGCCACGTCGATTTTGAATCCGTAATGATGGCCACGACAAATGCCCAGGCCGGCGATGTCATTCTACTACAAGCCTGCGGGCACAACCCAACTGGCGTAGATCTAAACTTGGAACAATGGAAGTGCATAGCACAGCAATGTGTTGAGCGCGGCCTTATCCCGTTTTTCGACCTAGCTTATCATGGTCTCGCAGATGGCCTGGAAACAGACCTGTCCGGTTTAAATATTGTAATGGATATCGTGCCCGAAGCTTTGGCGGCCGTATCTTGTTCAAAGAATTTCGGATTATACCGGGAACGGACCGGCGCCCTTTATGTTATGACGCCTTCAAGTAAAAAAGCTGAGGTTAGTCTGACTAACTTATTTGAGCTCGCTCGCACCTCTTATTCCATGCCCCCAGATCACGGCGCTGCTATTGTTCGCCTGATTTTGCGCGATGCTGAGCTTAGGCAAGACTGGGAAGCGGAACTTGCTGAGATGCGCAATCAAATTCAATTAACAAGAATGCAACTCGCACAAGGCACAGGAAAACATAATCTCTCATTCATAAAAGACGGCAAAGGCATGTTCACTATGCTCCCGATAACAGCTGAACAGATTGCTCGCCTCCGTAAAGACCACGCAATTTACATGGCGGCGAATGGACGAATTAACCTGGCGGGATTACCTCAATCAAAATTTGACAAATTTATTTCGGCTCTGGATGCCGTCTTAGCATAGAATCAGAACAGCCCCCCCTTAGGAGAACGCAATGAAATCCCGAATAGACAATGATGTTGAAATCGAACTACATGACGTATTTTACGTACAACAGATCACACGCGATACTCCGATTGAAGAAGCGGTCGGGGCGGATCTTGTCACTATGAAACCGGATCAGGCCTCCCAGACTCATCGTCATAATCTTTCTGAAACCGTTTTGTTTTTCACCGAAGGCAAGGCCACGGTTTTTGTGAATGATCAACCTCACGCCGTCAAAGCCGGAGACAGACTACTCATTCATAAAACCGAGTTTCATAGTGTATCGACGGGTGCCGATATTGGGTGTGCCTTTCTCTCAGTTCAGACCCCGCCCATCTTGACAAAGTCCACCGGGTTCAGAGATCTCGAAACACGAGAAGAAGCTGAAGCTGCAGCAACTAGAACAAACCGTTGATCAAACGACGCTACATTGACGGCATTCACGACGGACAGATTCATCTGGCAGAAACACAAGCGCAGACGTTGAAGTCCGAAAGCGTTTTTATGCTTCATCAAACTCCACGGAGTTGGGATGAGTTTCGCGAAGTCATGCAAATCCTCGCAACCGATGTAAAATGCATAGCTATGGATCTACCGGGCATGGGCGGCTCGACCGCGATCGGATCCAAACCGAATATAGAAAATTATGCCAAAGCCGCTATTCTCGTTCTTGAAAAACTAAGTTCCGGGCCGTTGACAATCTGCGGACACCATACGGGCGGTGTGGTCGCTATTGAGATTGCAGCCAAACGCCCAGACCTCGTTAAATCCCTCATTTTGTCATCCACACCTTGGATCGACGCCGCCGAACGCGACAGAAGATCAACAAAAACCCCAATCGATTTTATCCAATCCAACCGGGACGGGTCGCATCTTTTAGACCTGTGGAAACAACGGTCCGAATACTACCCCGCACAACCCGGCTTTATGGATCGATTTATTGCGAGCGCACTATGCTGTGAACAACCTGCAGATGGACATTATGCGGTCGGAAATTATGCGATGGAAAAAGTAGTCGAATTCATAACCTGCCCGATATTGATCGTTGAGCATGCAATGGATCCCTTCGCAGCAAAACACACAAAACACCTATTGCACGCATTTCCCAATGCAGATCTCAGATCGATTGCCTCGGGGCGCGTTGCTCTCGAGGTAACTGCCCCTGAGTTTGCTGAATGTGTTCTATCCTGGATCCAACGGCAAAAATAAGATTTTCAAGCTGAGCGTATGCGTTGGAAAGGTTAGTTATAGCATCAAATTGCCCGCCAGATTCGAATTTATCGGCAAATAAAGACGAGGTGGACGACCATTTTTCTACCTATTATTTCCTATTCAAAGAAAATGCAGAGAGTCCCTCGCCCCTTTTAGGCAGCGAGCAAGCCCTAAAATATTGATTTTATTGGAAAACCAGTGGCTCCGCAAGCAGGACTCGAACCTGCGACCCAGTGATTAACAGTCACTTGCTCTACCAACTGAGCTATTGCGGATCACCACTTGGTAGGCGCGCGTGTTAGCGAAATCTCTGCCCTTCCACAAGCCTAAAAATCACTGAATTCTCAAAAAAAAGGGGAGCCGAAGCTCCCGAAGGTTTAGGTGAATGGTGGGGTGTCTTCAGAAAGAAGACAATACCCTTATTGACGAACAGGGTTAACAAACCGTTAATTCGTTTACTTTTTTTTGAGATTTGATTCAGCTTGGTTAATTTCCTGTAGGTTCTCCCACAAACTGCATTACCGACCGATGGATCAGGTCTGCTTTGAATTGGCCCAAGCCCGGACCTATGAAACGCGGACAAAACGAATAAAGTTCAATAGAAATCGTAAACAAAGTGATGGGCGAAGAAGTTAATGCATTTGATAACGGTTAGCCTTCGCCGGGCGTCCAGATCGCAAGCTCATTGCCGCTCGGGTCCCGGAAATGGAAACGACGACCTCCTGGAAACGGGAAAGTCGGTATGCTGATGAGCCCGCCCGCGTCCTCTACCGCGGCCTGACTGTCTTCAAGGTTATCAGAATACAAAATAACCAGAGCCCCATCTGCGGAAGGCTGACGTTCTTTGGAAAGGTCAAATCCGCCTTCGACGCCCGAGCCATGAATTGACACATATGTGTCGCCCCAATCCATAAAGGTCCATCCAAAGGCGGCACCGTAAAAAGCCTTCATCGCGCTGAGATCGGTTGCGGGTAATTCGATATAGTTAAAATGGTGATGGACATTTGTCATGTGAGACTCCTTGTGATTTTTGACAAAGCCCTGTATTCGAACGGAGCCGATACAGCTCAATAACGCGACTGCCTAACGTGATTCCACCTTCGTCCTCAAAAATTTGTGCTGAACTGAATGGGCGCCCTATTTACCGGAGAGATTTCACCAAAGTAGATGGACGACAGCTTTATCTTTATGGCTATTCCCAGCATAGGCTGGATCCATTACCGGTTAAAAGCGACGCTTTGTCTAAGGGGGGCGAAATTAGGTGGCATCCCTTGCGTCAGGAATGGAATATATACGCGCCTCACCGGCAAAACCGGACCTTTAAACCCTCTTCCGCAAAAGATCCGCTTGCTCCAATGACGCCAAATGGCGCGGAAACGGAAATACCTTTTACGGATTTTGAACTGGCCGTTTTCGAAAACAAATTCACAAGTCTTCATGCCCTGGCCCCGGTTCCTCAAGACACCCCCTTATTCAAATTGCGACAAGCCAAGGGACATTGCGATGTCATTGTCTACGGACCGGAAGCCGAGGGCAATCTTCACTCAATTGGACAAGACAAACGAAAGCTCCTGATCGCAGCCTGGAACGATCGATATGAAACTCTTTTTTCCCAGGGGCATAAATTTGTTTTGCCCTTTGAAAACCGAGGCGACGAAGTTGGAGTGACTCTGCATCACCCTCATGGACAGATTTATGCCTTTCCATTTATTCCAGATGTACAACAAAAATCCGCAAATGCATTTGAAAACGGTTTTGACCTAACTGAATTAATCAAAGATATCGAGAGGGATTACCAAATCGGATCGGCGGGGGGCGTCAGGGCCTTTTGCCCGCCATTTGCCCGTTTTCCATTTGAGGTTTGGTTTGCGCCCGAGAATCACGCACCGGGGCCTTGGACCTTTGACGACACTCAAATCGACGGCTTCGCCCATCTCTTAGGCGACATCACTCGACGATATGACACTTATTTCGGGCGTGAGACACCTTATATGCTCAGCCTGCATGCCTCGCCGGCAGGATATGAAAGCAGCTTTCATTTTAGCGCCAAGTTTTACCCGCTTTTACGAGCCCCAAAGCGCACGAAATTTTTGGCTTCAGTTGAACAATCGACCGGGGTTTTTACAGTCGACGTCATGCCAGAAACTGCGGCAGACATTTTAAAGGCGATTTGAATGATATCGGCGTTTTTCGGAGATCGTTTCGGATATTCCCCTAATATATCGGGCTTCACACCTGGACGGGTCAACTTAATCGGTGAACATACGGATTATAATGGCGGTTTGGTATTACCCGCTGCAATTCCTTTGGGAATATCTCTGGCGGTCGGCCTCAGAGAGGATGATCAAATTCGTGTAAGCTCGGCATTATACGAGCACATCTATGTGGGAAGAATAGGCGATAAGGCGCAAAGCCATTGGGCCGACTATGTGATCGGCACAATCCACAAAGCGAATAATTTAGGGCTTTTATCCACTGGCGCCGACATAGCCATTCAGTCAGACCTGCCCTCTGGGGCAGGACTATCTTCCTCAGCCGCCCTGACCGTTGGGCTTTTGAAGCTTTGCCGGGACCTCGGATCTCACCCCATGTCTGAATTAGAAATCGCAAAACAGGCTCAGACTATAGAAAATGAATTCATTGGCGTGCCTTGCGGAATAATGGACCAAATGGCTGTCGCGCTTTCTCCTCCGGGACAAGCGTTGAGTCTGGACACGTTTACACTGGATTTTAAGCTGATCGAAATTCCCGGCAATGTGCATATGGCGGTTATTCACTCCGGCATTTACCGCCAATTGAGTGAAGGGCGATATAAGGTTCGCAAAGAAGAATGCGATATCATAAAAAAGAGATTAGGCCGTCAGGATATTTGCCGGATGACCGATACAGAATATTCCAACCTAAGCGATCTACCAGCGACCATACAAAACCGCGCCCGGCATTGTTGGTCCGAACACCGCCGAACAAAATCTGCGAGCCTGGCGCTTAAATCAAACGACATGAAGCTATTTGGGAGCCTGATGACAGAAAGCCACCAATCCATGCGAGACGATTTTGAAATCACGCTTCCCGAGATTGACAAACTGACTGAGGACGCGGTTAAGTTTGGCGCCTATGGCGCCCGAATGACAGGCGGCGGATTTGGGGGTTGTATGGTTGCCTGCGTTGATGAGACTATTTTAGATGAATGGAAATCCAGAGTGTTAAAACAACACCCGAATGCGTTTTATGTCTGCTGATCTGCCATTTACTAAGCCAGCGCTAGGCGTATGTTATTATCCTGAACACTGGCCAGAAAGCCAGTGGACAGAAGATGCACATGCGATGGCTGACCTCGGCTTGAGCTGGGTTCGAATTGGGGAATTTGCCTGGAGCCGCATTCAACCCAAGCCCGATCAATTTGATTGGGACTGGCTAGACCGGGCTATAGAAACGCTTGGACAGGCGGGATTAAACGTCATCATGAGCACGCCCACGGCCACGCCCCCGCGCTGGATGATCGATAAACATCCTGATATGTTGGCGCAAACGGAAGACGGCCAACGGCGAAAATTCGGCTCGCGCCGGCATTATTGTTTTTCGCATTTAGGATATCGCGAGCAAAGCGCTCAGATCGCAAAGATATTAGGCAAGCGATTCGGACAAAACCGTCACATTCAGGCTTGGCAAATCGACAACGAATATGGCTGCCACGACACGGTTATATCCTTTAGCCCATCGGCACGATCCGCCTTTCAAAATTGGTTAGAAGCAAAATACCGAACCATAGACGTGCTCAATTCCTCCTGGGGTAATGTTTTTTGGTCAATGGAATATCAAAGGTTCGATCAAGTCGACCTCCCCAATCAGACTGTGACTGAGCCTAACCCCGCCCATGCAATGGATTTTAGACGGTTTGCCTCAGATGAAGTTATGGCGTTCAATCAGGCCCAAGCCCATGCCTTGCGTCAATACACCGACCGACCGCTTATTCATAATTATATGGGGCGGATCACCGAATTCGATCATTTCGAAGTGGGTCAGGATTTGGATATTGCGAGTTGGGATAGTTACCCGCTTGGCTTCCTCGAAGACAGGTCCGACCGAGACGACGCCTTCAAAACCCGTTTTATGCGTCAAGGCGACCCGGACTTTCAGGCCTTTCATCATGATCTTTATCGGTCCGTCGGAAAAGGACGTTGGTGGGTCATGGAACAACAACCCGGTTCCGTAAACTGGGCCCCTTTTAATCCAAAGCCGCTTCCAGGCATGGTACGCCTGTGGACATGGGAGGCCATGGCGCATGGCGCAGAAGTCGTCAGCTATTTTCGTTGGCGCCAGGCCCCGTTTGCGCAAGAACAAATGCATTCAGGGTTACAACTTCCCAATGGCGACTGGGCTGATGTTCAAAAAGAAATCCGGCAGATTTCAGAAGAACTTGCTGAGATTGAAACGCCTCAAACCTCGGACGCGGAAGTCGCGATCATTTTTGACTATGCGTCATCCTGGGCTTGGGACATCCAACCACAAGGCCGAAACTTTGACTATTTCAGATTAGTATATGCGTTTTATTGTGGTTTAAGATGCTTGGGGGTTTCGGTTGATATCATTGCCCCAAATACTCATGAATTTGGCAATAGAAAGCTTGTTATAATTCCCGGATTATTTTCTTGGAATCAAACATTGCTAAGCGCCCTAGAATCCTTCGGGGGGCAAGTATTGTTAGGCCCGAGAAGCGGGTCGAAAACCGAAAACTTTCAAATTCCCGCCAAACTTCCGCCTGATCTAGACGCATTTGATATCAAAGTAACGTCCGTCGAATCCCTGCGAAGTTCGGATCGAAAAGATCTGATAAATAGTGGGCATATTGAAGCCTGGCTGGAACATGTTGAAACGTCGGAAGATGTCGTCGAGACAACAAGCGAAGGCGACCCGGTCCTAATTCGCAACGACCGATTAAATTACCTGACCGCCTGGCCAGATGAACAGGCCATGGAAAGGATTTTAGCTGATCTGGCCGCCAAATCCGGTGTCGAAACCAGCAAGTTACAATCTGGTTATCGACGCCGTAATTGGGGGCATTACACCCTGCATATGAATTACAATGCTTTCCCTATTGAATTTAAAAATAACAATAAAACTGTTCAATTAGGTGCTGCTGAGCTAGCCCTGATCCATAATGAAACGGGAAACCGGCTGTTCTAAGTAATTGGGGAACAAACATGGAATTACAGACAGTTCAGATTGCCGTTTTTCTAGCCCTCACAGCCTTAATCGGTGGTGTCACCTATTGGTATTGCCGCGGGCAACGTGTCGGTGAAACCGGTGAGCAAGAGTATTTTCTAGCGGGTGGGTCGCTAAAATGGTATTTTGTCGCCGGTTCGATAACGCTTACCAATCTGTCGACGGATCAGCTGGTAGGCATGAACGGTAATCAGATGGCTCTACTGGCTTGGTGGGAACTCGCGGCTGTCATTGGGCTGATCATGCTGTGCTTCATTTTCATCCCGGTTTACTATAAATACAATTGCACGACGACGACCGAATTATTGGAAAAACGGTACAACAACCCGCATATCCGCGCTTTGATTTCGGTCCTTTTCCTGCTTGGAAATATATTCATTTTCCTGCCGGCCGTGCTGTATGGCGGCTCGCTCTTTATGCAGACCATGTTTGGAATAGATGTTAATCTTTACATTATTGCGGCGATATTTGCCGTGGTAGGATCTGCCTATGCAATCTTTGGAGGCCTAAGAGCTGTCGCCGTATCTGATACTTTTTCTGGCGTTTTGTTACTGGCTCTGGCGATCACTGTGACACTGATCGCACTGAATGCCATTAAATGGGACTTTACGGGCATCCCACAAGAACGCCTGACAATGATAGGCGCGGACGATTCAGACATTCCCTGGAAAACCTTATTCACCGGAATGATATTCATTCAGATGTTTTACTGGTCGACCAACCAAACGATTACACAGCGCGCCATGGCCTCCCCAAATGTCAAAGAAGCCCAAAAAGGCGTCATTGCGGCGGCCCTCATTCGTCTTTTGATCGTTCCGCCGATAATCGTTTTGCCGGGTATCGTATCCTATAAACTTTACGGCGACATAGGGGACGCGGCCTATGGTCGAATTGTCGGCGACCTATTGCCCGCATTTTTATCTGGCGCTTTTGCGGCTGCGATTGCCGCCGCTGTGCTCACAACATTTAATTCGATTTTAAATGCATCCGCCGCCCTTTGGGTGTGTGACATCCACGAAACCTACTTCAATAAAACCCCCAATGTAAAACGCCTGTCCTTTTGGGTTTCGATCTCAATGGTCATTTTGGCGTTTATGATGATACCCATATATAACAATCCCGAGCAAAGCATTATCAATACCATGCAGCAACTCTATGGCTTGCTATCCATGCCGATATTATCGGCTTTTGTGGTCGGTCTCTTATTTAAAAATGTCGATGCGCGCTCGATGATCATCGCCGTGATTATTGGGGTCGTTTTCTACTTTTTCGCAACGGCCCCGATGGCTGAAAGTCAGAACATCAATCTTCATTATATTCATTTAATGGCTATGACCTTGATCCTCAGCGTCCTGTCAGCCTTGGTAATAAACCGAGTTATATTTGGCAAGCGCCCCATTTGGGACGCTGACAATGTCTTCGGAACAAAACAATAATTTAGATTGACGCTTTAATAGCTTCCAAGGCCTCATCTGCGCCGGACACATCCGAACCACCGGCTTGAGCCATTTCAGGCTTTCCGCCGCCGCGTCCGCCGACTTTTTCGGCCCCGGCATTGACCAGTGTGACCGCCGAATATTTATCAGTCAGATCAGGCGTAACGGCGACAGCCACTGCGACTTTTCCGTCATCTTTCGCCACAAAAGCCACAATGCCGGTACCGATCGTTTGCGTTTGCTCATTGAGCATAGCGCGTAGATCTTTGCCGGAAACGCCGTCCAAAACACGCCCCATAAATTTCACGCCGTTAAGCTCTTCGACGGCAGCTGAACCCCCGCCGCCGCCCAAGGCAAGTTGTTTTTTGACGGCGGATAGTTCCTTTTCCAATTTCCGGCGCTCATCCATCAAAGCTTGAATGCGGGCCGGAACATCTTCGATCTTGGCTTTCAAGGTTGTGGCTGCCTGTTTTGCGAGGTTCGCCTGCCCTTCAAGATATTGTCTCGCCGCTTCGCCGGTGACCGCTTCGACACGGCGAATACCTGCCGCTACTGCACCTTCAGAAATGATTTTAAACAAAGCGATGTCGCCGGTCCGGTCCACATGGGTACCGCCGCAAAGTTCCACAGAATAATCTTTGTCATCGCCGCCCAAAGGGTCACCCAAGGTCAGGACGCGTACCTCATCCCCATACTTCTCCCCAAACAGCGCCATGGCTCCCGCTTCAATAGCTGCGTTCGGTGCCATAAGTTCGGTTTTAGACTGGGCATTTTGCAAGATCACTTCATTGACCTGGTCTTCGACTTTGGACAATTCCTCTGACGAAATCGCCTGACCATGGGAGATGTCAAATCGGATTCGTTCACCGTCCACCATTTGACCTTTCTGAGTCACATGCGGACCGAGCACGCGTCGCAGGGCCTCATGCATAATATGGGTCGCGGAGTGGTTGCGCTTGGTGCGTTCACGATTATCCGCATCAACCTCAAACGCCGCCAAATCACCGACCGACATTGTTCCGGTTAATTTGCCAATATGGACATGCACATCGCCCGCCTTTTTAAGGACATCACTGATTTCAACGGTTCCGTTTGGCAGGTTCACAGTCCCGAGATCACCAGCCTGCCCCCCGCTTTCGGCGTAAAAAGGTGTCGCTGTCGACACAAACATAACGTCGCCGTCGGTGGCGATTTGAGTTTCCTCGCCGTCGACAATGATCGCCCCAACTGCATGTTTATCGGTGAGCTGGGTATATCCCGTAAACTCTGTGGCGCCGAGACGCTCACGAATGGCCAGCCACACGCTTTCCGTTCCGGCGTCTCCGGAACCTTTCCAATTGGCGCTCGCCATTTCTTTCTGACGGGCCATGGCCTTGTCAAAACCGTCTTGATCCACGGTAATCCCGCGTGAGCGTAAGGCATCCTGCGTCAAATCCAAAGGAAACCCATAGGTGTCGTAAAGTTTAAACGCCACAGTACCGTCAAGAACGTCGCCGTCGGCCAGTTCTCCGGTCGCCGTTTCCAGCAGTGCAGTGCCTTTGCTGAGCGTGCGTCTGAAGCGGACTTCTTCTTGCTCAAATGTTGCTTCAATTGAGGCCTGCGCCCGTCCCAACTCGGTGTAGACATCGCCCATCTCAGAGATCAATGCTGGCACCAGCCTGTGCATCAACGGGTCTTTAGCCCCGAGAATATGAGCGTGGCGCATAGCACGGCGCATAATCCGACGCAGAACATAACCCCGCCCCTCATTTGACGGCGTCACACCATCGGCCATTAAAAAAGAACAAGACCGCAAGTGATCCGCAATCACACGGTGAGAAAACTTGGCATCACCCTCAGCTTTTACTCCCGTTAATTCTTCTGACGCTCCGATCAAATTTTGGAACAGGTCGATATCATAATTGTCATGCTTACCCTGCAGAATCGCGGCCGTCCGTTCCAAGCCCATCCCTGTATCGATAGAGGGCTTAGGCAACTTGATCCGCTCACCGCTATCCAAAGTTTCGAACTGCATGAAAACCAGGTTCCAGATTTCGATAAAACGGTCGCCATCTTCATCCGGACTTCCCGGAGGTCCTCCAGGGATATCGGCCCCATGATCATAAAAAATCTCGGAACAAGGCCCGCAAGGGCCGGTATCACCCATAGCCCAGAAATTATCAGAGGTTGAAATGCGAATGATCTTTTCTTCAGGCAAGCCGGCAATTTTCTTCCAAAGATCAAACGCCTCGTCATCTTCAGAATATACGGTCACGAGGAGCTTATCTTTGCTCAATCCAAAATCCTTGGTGACGAGTTCCCAAGCCCGCTCGATGGCGACGTCTTTGAAATAATTACCGAAGGAAAAATTCCCCAGCATTTCAAAAAAGGTATGATGGCGCGCCGTATAGCCAACATTATCCAGATCATTGTGTTTTCCGCCTGCACGCACGCATTTTTGCGAGGTCACAGCACGTGAGATCGGGGGCGTCTCAGCGCCCGTGAAATAGTTCTTAAACTGAACCATTCCGGCATTTGTGAACATTAAGGTCGGATCGTTATCCGGCACCAAAGGGCTTGAGCTCACGATGGAATGGTCGTGGCTATCAAAATAGCTGAGAAACTGTTGTCTTATATCCCGAAGGCTCGTCATGATATTCACTCATTTTTGCGTTCACCCCATATAGGAAGAGCGCCTGACACTGCCAAGCGCTCATTTTACAAAAAAGACGTGATTTACGCGGCTTATCCGCCCAGACGGGCAACTGTATCGCCTGTATCTTCTAATTCCGCATCCACGTCATCAGATTGCTCTTCACTGGGAATTAAAAGTTCCTCTTCAATCAAGCCCTCATTCCGGCGAATTTGCGTTTCAATCGTTTCAGCGATATCCGGATTATCTTTTAAGAACTTACGGACATTTTCACGCCCCTGCCCAATCCGTTCTTCACCATAGGAATACCAAGATCCGGACTTTTCAACAACCCCGGCTTTGACACCCAAGTCAATAAGTTCCCCAGTTTTGGAGATGCCTTCACCATACATAATATCAAACTCAACCTGGCGGAATGGTGGTGCAACCTTGTTCTTGACCACTTTTACCCGGGTCTGATTGCCAATCACTTCATCACGGTATTTGATGGCACCGATCCGACGGATATCCAGACGCACAGAAGAATAAAATTTCAACGCATTCCCGCCAGTCGTGGTTTCAGGGGATCCATACATCACACCGATTTTCATCCGGATCTGGTTGATAAAGATTACCATACAGCCAGATTTCGAAATCGAACCGGTGAGCTTACGCAAAGCCTGGCTCATCAGTCGGGCTTGTAGCCCAGGCAGGCTGTCCCCCATATCGCCTTCGAGTTCCGCCCGCGGCGTTAAAGCGGCCACAGAGTCAATTACCAGAACATCTACCGCTCCAGAACGCACAAGCGTATCGGCAATTTCCAAAGCTTGCTCACCCGTATCTGGTTGTGCGACCAATAGCTCATTAACATCAACACCGAGCTTTCCAGCATAAACCGGGTCCAAAGCATGTTCAGCGTCGACAAAAGCGGCGACACCCCCCTGCTTTTGCATTTCAGCAATACAGTGCAAAGACAGGGTCGTTTTACCGGAACTCTCCGGACCATAAATTTCAACAACGCGGCCTTTAGGCAGCCCACCAATACCCAGCGCGATATCCAATCCCAATGATCCTGTTGAAACAGCCTCAACATCCAGGCTGTCTTTTTGACCCAATTTCATAACAGAGCCCTTACCGAAAGCCCGGTCTATTTGGCTAAGCGCGGCCTGTAAGGCAGATGATTTATCAGAATCCATGGGTGAACCTACGACTTTGAGTCTCGCTTTTTTGCTCATTTTCGTCTCCAGATTAGATGACCGGAGCCCTTCGGTCATCTCTTAAATTTGCGGCTGGAACTGGACTGCCGTGAATCGGCTGTACCCTTTTTGTTCTCATCCCGCAAGCAAAAAGAACAAAATTGGAACAAAAAATCTTATTGACCGACTTCTCCTATTTCGGATTTTACCTTTTCTGCCAATTGAATAAGAGTAAATGGCTTCGGTAAAAACGTAACATCAGGCTCCTCTGACAAAAGATCTGAGAACTCTTCCTCAGCATAGCCTGAAATAAATACAATTCGTGCGTCTCCAATCATTTTCCGGGCCTTCTTAAGCAAAGTTGGTCCGTCCATTCCGGGCATCACGACATCGGAAATCATTAAATCAAATGGCGTTTCCGCATCACTTAAAATATCATAGGCTTCTTCACCGTCACAGGCCTCGATAACATTGTAACCCCGTTTTCGGAGTGTTTTGGCTGCAATAACCCGGACTGAATCCTCATCTTCTACAAACAGGATATTACCCTGACCGGCAAGATCTGCCGGTGGCCGGGACGGCCGTGACGAAATTTTGACGGGCGGAATTTCCTCCGCATCATCCGCACCTTTTAAAGCCTCCGGCAGGTAGATTGAAAAAGTCGTTCCAACCCCTAATTCACTTTCAATATCCAAATGACCGCCAGATTGTTGTACAATTCCGTAAACGGTCGACAATCCAAGACCAGTCCCTTCGCCCTGAGGCTTTGTCGTAAAGAAGGGTTCAAATATCTGGCTCTTTATCTCGTCCGTTATGCCCGTTCCTGTATCAGTGACGGAAATGACAACAATACGATCCGTCTTGATAGAATCCAAGGCTGCCTTGAGCGCGTTGTCTTTAATGTCAGCTTTTTTCAGAGCGCGACTTTCGATTTTAATCTCGCCGCCCCCCTGCTCTTTCATGGCATCCCTGGCATTGACGGCCAAATTCATAAGAACTGTATCGAGCTGACTTCGATCCACCCGGATTTGAGGCAGGTCTCGACCGTGCACGATGTCCAAGGTAACACGCTCACCCAAAACCTGTTTCAAGGTCACGGCCATATCAGATAATGTTTCTGAAACATCCAAACGCACAGCCCGGATGGTTTGTTTGCGTGAATAAGCGAGCAACTTTTTAACTAAAGAGGCTGCGCGATTAATATTGGAATTGATTTGTTGCAGTTCAGGATAAGAGGGATCCCCGATCGGATGACGCCCCAATAACGTGTCCGTATACAATCGCATCGCCGCCAGCAAATTATTGAAATCATGAGCAATTTCAGCCACCAGCCGACCGATCGCCTGCATTTTTTGAGATTGCACCAACTGATCTTCCAAAGCTTTGCGGGCACTTACATCTACCATGTATAGCTCGCAGCTTGTTTTCATCGGGTCAGTCACAACATATATGCTGACCGCCAATTGCGACCCGGTCAAAACGCCGTCAAATGGGGCATCTGGCGAGCAGTCACTGGCATCCATGTTTAGAAAGTCTCGTGCCATATCCGAGGTTTTTAAGAGGGTTTTGAGCTCACGCTCCCGCCAATCTTCAGACCCCAGCATTTTCTCGAACGCGGCATTCACAGAAATGATTTTAGCTTTACCAAGCTCTGTGCCATCCAGTCTTGCAAAAGCAATTGGAGCCATAGCATATTCGGAGTCCAGGGCATTATGAACCGGCGTCTCGGCTTTTCTATCGGCGATTGAGGGTTTTATTACACCATTAGAGAAACCTAAACTGGAATGACCATGCAAGGCGACATTGGCCAGAAATTCGCCCTCGCCCAAATCATTCCAGATAGCCTGTAAAACAACAGGGGTCACGATCCCACGATGGGTGATTAAACGCGTATCCGCTCGAACCAATCGGCCTGAGTTTTTAGGGCCTTCTATAAGAATTTCCGGATTTTCGATGAACTCTCTTAAGTGGCTTGGAAACTGCCCCATTGGCGCGCCAACCCATTTTTCCAAATTTTGATTTGCGCCCAATATTTCGCCGATTGCATTAATCGCGAACAAGCCGACAGGCGCATTTGAGAGAAGACCGGCTTGATGCTTTTGGTCTTTATCAAGATCGACAATATCCCATACTTGGCCAGATTTATAGGCGCTTACCTTCACCCGCATTTGACGAACCAATCCGTCAATATTTATCCGAATATCTCGTTCTTCGATTTCTCCGCTTTCATCTAAATGATAAAGCCTGAAGATAGTCGAAGCGACATCCCGTTCGCTGTCTCCAAACAAACGATCCGGGCCAGGCGGAATATCGCTACGACTCGCGACACCAAAAGACTGAGCCAATTCAAAATACTCTGAATTAGCGATTACAGCCTCGCCATTCTGCAAATAAACACACGGATTATCCGTATGCATGACCAGAAGCTGGCAAATTTCCTCTGGCTCCAATTCGTGTAATTTTGCCGACATTCGGTTTCGCCCAATCCACAACATCACGAAAAGGAATAAAGACATCACGGCAATGCCAATCATGACGATTGAAGCCGTATTCCCAAGAGCACTTGAGTAATTCCACGCCAGGTAAAGACATGCAATTGCCAACCCCAACAAGACAAACAACCACAACACGCTCGCTGGACGCGGCGCGGATCGTTGTTTTAGCGGCTGTTTGCGAATCACACCGTCCATGGCAGCTTTATAGACGAAATCTGCCCGACCTATTCAAAAAAGATTGGCGACCTATTTGCTTAATTCAACATTTCATTTAAACAATCGAGTTCACCCTTTCTCACAACTGATGGTTTCACCAAAATGCGAAAAATCATAGGGACATTTGCCTCACTATTAACTGTAACTGTTTTGATAGCCTGTTCGCCATCTATTAATCCCAAAAGCGAACATCAAACCGCCCACACGGAACAACAAAGTCGGGCCCTCGACGAATGGTTCGCTGCGCGATTTGAAGAGGATCTCGCGCGCTCACCCATGTACCAGACTTACCTTGGCAAAAATGAAAATTATGACCAGTTGGATGATATTTCCCAACTCGCCGCCGATGAAACGGCCGCGATCGAACGATCTCGATTAAACGAGCTTCGAAAAGAATTCGACCCATCAGAACTCGAAAATAAATCAGCGCTTTCATTTCGACTATATGAATTCGCAACCGAAGACAGCCTGGCAGAACATGCCTTTGCGAATTCAGAATATGTTTTTCAACATATGGGCGGACCACATACCAGCCTCCCCTCTTTCATGATAAATTATCATGCAATCAATTCTGAAGAGGATGCGAGGGCTTATATTAAAAGGCTCAACGTGTTTAACACCTATCTGGGGCAGGCGCAGAAAAAAGCCGAGACACAATTCGAATCCGGTGTTTCTCTCCCGAAATTCGTTTACCCCAAGATCAAAGAGGCCTCGCAAAATATCATAAAAGGAGCTCCATTTGGTGACGGTGACCCAAGCCCGATTTTGGCTGATTTTACAAAGAAAGTTGAAGCTTTAAAATTGGACGAAGATAAAAAATCCGAACTCATCGAAGAAGCGCGCATTGCCATGCTGGCAAGTGTTAAGCCAGCCTATACAAACTTAATCGAAATGTTTGACCGACATGAAGCATTGGCCAGCACGGATGACGGTATATGGAAACTGCCCAATGGCGCAGAATTTTATCAGGCTCGATTAAAACACTACACGACGACCGATATGAGCGCCGACGAAATTCACGAAATCGGCCTAAAAGAAGTCGCCCGAATTCAGGACGAAATGCACCAAATCATGACGCAAGTTGGGTTTGAAGGTTCCATTCAAGATTTTTTTGAACATTTGCGAACTGACCCCAAATTCACGTTCGAAAATGATGATAACGGACGGCAGTCATATATCGATCAAGCCACGGTTATCATCGATGAAATGCGCGAAGAATTAGATGATCTTTTCATTACCAAACCCAAAGCTGATGTTATCGTAAAACGCGTTGAACCGTTTCGCGAAGCGACGGCTTTTGGCGCCTTTTACAACCAACCGGCACTGGACGGCTCGCGCCCCGGAACCTATTACATAAACCTCAAAGATATGAACGAGCTGCCAATTTATCAGATGCAGGCTCTGGCTTATCATGAAGGCATTCCCGGGCACCACATGCAGATCGCGATCGGAATGGAGCTTGAAGGCCTTCCCAAATTCCGTACACTTGGTGGTCACACAGCCTATATAGAAGGTTGGGCCCTCTATTCTGAAAGCGTCCCCAAAGAGCTTGGATTATATACCGACCCATATCAGGATTTTGGTCGCTTATCGATGGAGATATTCAGAGCCGCGCGTTTGGTCCTCGATACGGGCATTCACCACAAGAAATGGACACGAGAGCAGGCGGTGGAATATATGATGGCCAATACAGCTAATTCCGAAGGTGATATCCGCGCGGAAATCGACCGCTACATTGTTTGGCCTGGCCAGGCGACCGCCTATAAAATCGGTATGTTGAAAATACAGGAATTGCGCACGAAATCTGAAACTGCGTTAGGAGAAAATTTCGATATTCGTGAATTTCATGATGTGGTTTTGGCCAATGGTTCCGTGCCATTAGCTATTTTGGAAGAACTGGTCGATGAATGGATTGTTGAAAAATCGACAGAAGAATAATCAGTCAATTCTTACAGAATTGTAATCCTTCAAGACCTGAGACTTGTTAAGAAAACCAAGCATAAATTGCGAGGCAAAAATGGAAATCATGATGAAACGTATTTTAGTGGCTTCGACCTCAGTTTTGATACTGACAGCCTGCCAACAAAGTTCACAGCCCTCAAAATCCTCGGTTGGTGAGACCACTGAAACAGTTACAACGGCTAACGAAAACATCAATAGCGCCTTAGATCAGTGGTTTGAAGAAGCCTTCATGGAAGCAGCCCGTCGCAGCCCCGGCTATCTAGCGCAATTGGGCATTAAGGAACGTATGGATGAATGGGATGATCCCAGCCGGGAATTCGCCCTCAAATCTATCGCCTTCAATCAATCCAAGCTGGACGAATTGCGTGACCGTTTTAATTTTGAAGATCTTGATCCGTCTCATCAACTTTCATACAGGCTTTATGAGAAACAGGCCCAGAACGCCATTGAGGCTGGTAAGTGGTGGGGCTATGGATATTCATTCAATCAGATGTTTGGTGTTCAATCCGGAATTCCAACATTCATGCTCAACCGCCATCGGATCGACAACAAGACGGACGCTGAAACTTACATCGCCCGCCTAAATGGTATCAAAGATTATATGGGCACGGTTTTAGCCAATAGCCAAGCCAGCGCTGAACAAGGCATTATGCCGCCAAAATTTGTTTACAACCATGTTATTCGTGATGCCCGAAATGTGCTGACCGGCACACCATTTGACGCGTCTGAAACACCCAATTTATTGCTAAATGACTTTCAAAGTAAGCTGGGAGAAATTGATTTACCTCAATCTGAAAAAGAAGATCTGATCGAGCAGGCTACAGCGGCCTTAATTAATTCGGTTAAGCCGGCCTATGAGGATTTGATTTCAGCAATGGAAGCTCAACAAGCCGTCGCGACCGATGATGACGGAGCTTGGAAGCTACCCAATGGGGGCGAATACTATGCTTTCCAACTCAACCGGATGACCACAACTGACCTTAGCGCTGATGAAATCCATGAGCTAGGCTTGGCAGAAGTTGCACGTATTCAGAATGAAATGCGGGCTATTATGCAAAAAGTTGGATTTGAAGGAAGTTTGCAGGAGTTCTTCGCGTTTTTGAAAACCGACCCGCAATTCACCTATGAGGATTCTGATGCGGGCAGACAATCCTATCTCGATGAGGCCACACGCATTATCGACGTTATGGCGACGCGGCTGGACGATGTGTTTCTCAAGAAACCCAAAGCCGAGCTCGAAGTCCGTCGTGTTGAGGCCTTTAGAGAGAAATCAGCCGGCAAAGCATTTTATAATCGCCCGGCACAAGATGGATCTCGTCCAGGCGTTTACTACGCCAATCTGTATAAGATTACGGACATGCCAAAATATCAAATGGAAGCGCTGGCCTATCATGAAGGCATTCCTGGCCACCATATGCAGCTCGCTATTTCCCAAGAATTGGAAGGCGTCCCTCAGTTTCAAAAGTATGGACGGGTGACCGCATATACCGAGGGATGGGGTCTGTATTCGGAATATCTGCCAAAAGAAATGGGTTTTTACGAAGACCCCTATTCCGACTTTGGTCGTCTCGCCATGGAAATCTGGCGGGCTGCACGATTGGTTGTCGACACAGGGCTGCATCATAAAAAATGGACTCGCCAGGAAGCCATTGATTATCTGTTAGAAAACACGCCGAACCCTGAGAATGACTGCGTAAAAGCGATTGAAAGATATATCGTTATGCCGGGTCAGGCGACAGCCTACAAAATCGGCATGATCAAGATTTTGGAATTGCGAGAAAATGCGAAGGCCGCCATTGGCGACGATTTTGACATCCGTGAATTCCATGATGTTATCTTGGAGACCGGTCCGGTCCCGCTGGATATTATGGAAGAACGTGTTGAAGATTGGGTTCGAACGAAAACCTGATATTAGGGTCGAGTTAACCACATTTATTTATCCGCCTTTATCACTTTGAATTTAGGGTCTGATCGACAAGGATAAATGCTATAAAATCAATAAAAATCCTTGTCAGCTAGGGACATGGATTTGATTATGAATTATTTGGCAAAACCCGTTGGCATGGCATTCTTGACAGCGTTAATGACCCTTTCCGCTTGTGGCGGCGGAGGATCAAGCGCCCCGCCACCTGCGGCAGGCGGCACTTCAACGACCCCGCCACCAACAACAACGACCCCGCCCGAAACGCCAACCCAGCTCTCTTCTAAACCCGAAGTATCCTCATTTCTGGCACGTGCGTCTTTTGGGTCAAGCCCTCAGGATCAAGATCAACTCCTGGATACAGACGCTACAGACTGGATAAAATCGGAAATCGCCAAATCGAGAACTGATTACCTATCTGAGCTGAAGCGTCGTCACGAAAACGGCGAAGAACTAGAAAATTGGGAACACACAAATGTCTTTTGGAAAGCCCTGATTTCATCCGATGATGCGCTTCGACAACGGATGGTTTTTGCATTGTCTCAAATCCTTGTCGTTTCTGACAACAGTATAAACGATACACTGACCATGGCCCATTACATGGATACGCTATCGCAGCATGCCTTCGGCAATTATCGCGATTTATTGCAAGACGTAACCTACACGCCGGCAATGGCACGATATCTTACTTATCTTCGCAATAAAAAAGGGAATGCTGAGACCGGTCGAACGCCAGACGAAAACTATGCCCGAGAACTCCTTCAATTATTTACTATCGGCCTCGTCGAACTCAATATGGACGGCTCCCCTAAAACGGACAGCAATGGTGAGGCCATTGAGATTTTTGACAATGACGACATAGTCGGCCTTGCCAGGGTTTTTACCGGGTTAAGCCTCAAGGGATCTGGCTTTTGGAGCGCGGATGACGATGGTCATTATTCACCTTTGCAATCCTTTTCAGATAAACACTCCGAACTGGAAAAAAGCTTTCTGGGTACGACCATCAATGCTGGCACGGGACCGGATGAAAGCATCACTGAGGCATTGGATCATATCTTTGCTCATCCGAACCTCGCCCCCTTCATTTCCAAACAGCTCATTCAACGATTTACGGCCAGCCATCCGAAACCTGAATACGTGGCACGCGTCGCAACAGCCTTTGAGACAGGACAGTTTACAGCAGAAGACGGGTCAGTATTTGGTTCCGGACAGCGTGGAGATTTAAGCGCCACCCTCGCTGCGATTTTACTCGACACCTCTCTCTTTGATGAGCAGGCCCAAAGCAATCAATCGGGTAAAATCCGCGAGCCTGTCCTGCGGTTTGTTCACTGGGCAAAAGCCTTCAATGTGAGCGAAATCGATCCTTCAAATGAGTGGCTTTTACTTTATGGCTCTGATTCGACAAAACTATCTCAGCAAGCTTTTCGATCTCCATCTGTGTTTAATTTCTACCGACCGGGCTTCATTGCACCTGGTACTGAAAGCGGCGCCGCGGGTCTAACCGCGCCAGAATTTCAAATCGTTCATGAAGGTGCAACCGTTGGCTTCGCCAATTATATGTCGCTTTTCATTCGTGACCAGTCCTGGCGTGTCGACGACAATTATAATTCATTCGTTCCCGACTATACGGACGAAATAGCTTTGGCCGACAAACCAGATGAATTAGCGGATCATTTAAATTCCCTTTTGCTGGCTGAAAGAATGTCGACAACAACACGCGACAGGATCATCTCCGTATTGAATGAAATTCCAATACGGGAAGCTGAAGAGGACGCTGCAGAAGATCGTCTAAGTCGTGTTCATGTTGCTGTGACAATGGCGGTCACTGATCCAGCATTCACCATTCAATTATAGGGCCGAAATTATGAGCAATTTTAGTCGTAGATCCTTTCTCACTGCATCCGGCGCTATTGGATTATTGGGAGGCTCGGGCCTTCTCAACATAGTCAATAACACAGCTCACGCGGCAAATACGAGTGGCTATAAAGCTCTGGTTTGCGTATTTTTAAAAGGTGGGATGGATCATGCCGATACAATTCTACCTTATGATCAGGCCTCTCATCAGGCTTTGGCGGGATTGCGCCAAGATCTGTTTAGCGCCTACGGCGTCGGCACCGGGACATCTTCTAGAGACCGTGAGAATTTATTAGAATTAGTTCCCGACAATGACGCTGATTTTGGCGGAAGACGTTTTGCTTTGCCACCAGAACTCAGTCCCATCAAAGACCTGTTTGACGCTGGTAATGCTGCAATTATTGGTAATGTTGGTCCGTTAATTGAACCGACCAGCCGGACTGCGATGTCGAATCATTCCGCACAAATTCCTAAACGTTTATTTTCACATAATGATCAACAATCAACCTGGATGTCACAATCCACTGAAGGCGCACAATATGGTTGGGGCGGCCGTTTTGCAGATGCAACTTCGGGCAGTGACCTTGATGGTGCCGGAAGATTTGCCGCGATTTCAACATCAGGAAACGATGTGTTTTTGTCAGGAGAGAACATCCGTCAATTCTCGGCTCCCAGAAAGAGCTCAGATAGTATCAGATATTTGTCTCAGCGGTGGTATTTAGGATCAGGATCTAGCTCCGATGCAGCCCGTCAACTCTTGAAAGAGCATTTTTCTAATTCGGGTCTTGATAATTCGAACATCTTTATGAAGGATCACGCAACATATAACGCACGCGCAATCTCAAACCTTGATGTTTTTCTACCGGCCCTAGAAGCCGCGGGAGATTTTGGCTCTGAAATACCCAGCACCAAGCTTGGAAAACAGCTTCAAACCGTGGCGCGTACGATTAGCGTCAATCAGCAACTTGGAACAAATCGTCAGGTATTTTATGTCACAATGGGCGGCTTTGATACACATAGTAATCAAGCACGGTCTTTGCCAGAATTACACACGCAACTGGCCCAAGCGATTTCAGGTTTTTATGCCGCTTTAGCCAGCATCAATATGCAAAACTCTGTCACATTGTTCACCGCATCCGACTTTGGTCGCACAACCGTCGATAATGGCGACGGAACCGATCACGGCTGGGGCGCACACCATTTTGTGGTTGGCGATGCCGTACAGGGACGTCGAATCTATGGAACTATTCCAGAAGCAGATTTGTCGTCCGAAGCTTATACAGCGTCACGAGGACGATTAATTCCATCCGTGTCGGTTGATCAATATGCAGCGACACTTGGAAGTTGGTTTGGACTAGCCGATAGCGAACTACACGCCGTCCTGCCGAACCTGCAGAACTTCTCCGACGGAAATCTTGGATTTGTTTAGAAGGCTCTTAGCCTACTCGCAGTTTTTCAGACCGCTCATGCATTTCCTGCGCTTCGATTGAAAGCGTTGCAATGGGTCGGGCATCCAGACGATCAACCCGAATAGGGTCCCCGGTCTCTTCACAATAACCATAGGTTCCGTTTTCTATGCGGGCCAAGGCCTTGTCGATTTTATTGACCAATTTGCGCAAACGATCACGTGTACGTAATTCCAATTGACGATCTGCATTTGCGGCAGCCGTATCTGCAGGATCAGGATGAGAAACGTTTTCACCTTGCAGATATGCAACGGTTTCACGCGTTTGTTCGATAATATCCGCTTTCCAGGTCAGAAGCTTCTGCCGGAAATATTCCTGCTGTTTCGCATTCATGAATTTTTCGTCTTCCGACGGTTTATAGCCTTTTGGAAGTTTAACAGGTTTCTTCGCTTTTGATTTGGCCATTTGTCTCCCCGATCCGACTCATAATTTGATCTAAGATCACGCGCCTCATAACCCCAACTTCGCTCACAGACAATACACTTTTGTCTCAAGCATTCGTTTTTTTACAGTCTTGGTAAACACCCTTGTCATGAAGGCATAACCTGCCTAGTTAAACGGTTCGAAATGAGGAAAAATCATGAAGTTTGAAGGCACGAAGAATTACGTCGCAACCCAGGATTTGAAGATGGCTGTCAATGCCGCCATTACACTGGAACGCCCGCTTTTGATCAAAGGAGAACCGGGCACGGGGAAAACAGTTCTGGCGAAAGAAATTGCTGACAGCCTGAAGGCGCCTTTGATTAATTGGAATATCAAATCAACGACCAAAGCGCAGCAGGGCCTTTATGAATATGACGCGGTCGCGCGGCTTCGGGATAGTCAGCTGGGCGACGACAAAGTGCATGATATTTCAAACTACATTAAGCGCGGGAAACTCTGGGAAGCCTTTGTTTCTGAAAAACGCCCGGTTTTGTTGATCGATGAAATTGATAAGGCCGACATAGAATTTCCGAATGATTTGCTGCATGAACTCGATCAAATGTCCTTTCATGTTTATGAAACCGGCGAGACAATTTCGGCCAAACAACGCCCAATTATTTTGATTACCTCAAATAATGAAAAAGACCTACCCGATGCGTTTTTACGGCGCTGTTTTTTCCATTACATTCAATTCCCGGACGAAGAAACAATGGCCAAAATTGTCAATGTACACTTCCCGGATATCAAGTCGCGCCTGCTATCGGCCGCGATGAAACGCTTTTTTGAGGTACGGGCTACTCCGGGCCTCAAAAAGAAACCATCGACGTCGGAATTACTGGATTGGCTTAAATTACTTTTGGTTGAAGATATCGATCCAGAAATCATCAAAGAAGCCGACCCCAAGAAGATCATTCCGCCGCTACATGGAGCACTCCTTAAAAACGAACAGGACGTGCATTTATTTGAGCGTCTGGCGTTCCTGTCCCGAAGAGAGTCTCACTAACCCCCAAATCCCCATATATCTGGAACGTCCGCTAACAGGTCTTGGTAATAGGCTTGAAAACCCGGCATTTTGACCTGATTTAGAAAGCTGGAATATCCCAGATAAGAAACCATAAACCGGAGGTCTTTGGCCCAGGGCGGCATGAATTCAGGACTTTCTAAACGGTCCTCGCTTGCCAAACGCGCTAATGCAGGCACATCTTCCAAGTCTAATTTTCCGACAAATAACAAACGGATTAAATCAGCCCGGTGAAGTTTGACGACAGTTCGCATATAATTATGAACGCGCAATAGACCATTGAGATAAACCATATCTTTAGTGAAAGGTGCGCCTCCCGAAATTAGACCTCCGCGAAACACACGACGTGTATTCTCAAATGCCACTTCACGGCTGTCACAACGATCCACATAAAAATCAAAAACCTCTTTAAAGTCCGCACCATCAATGCTCATCTGAATAGCCAATACCCGATCTGATAGCCTTCGGAATCGCACTGGATCCATTGCCCCACTAATCATTTCTGCAAAAACAGCCAGCCCTTCTTGAATTTCAGTCGTATAGGCATGAGCCCTCCCAAGGAGTGGGAAATTCTTTTGACTTTTGCCATTGAGAGACGTCGCGGCATGAACCAGAGCTTCGTGTTGAATAAGCTGCATCACATCGCGGTTGGAAAACACCGCCGTTTTACTCAACCGGATTCGTTTTGAGCCCGCGACAGCGCGCGCTGACAAATTGCTGACAATTTCAATTTTGGGCGCCCGGTCTCCAAAATGCTCTTCTAATTCCGGCCGCATACGCTGGGCAAATTCCGAAGCGGACATCTCAATTTCGAACCCGTCAACAACCAGTTTTTCAATATCAAGCCCGTCCAGCGCGTCATCCATATGGCGTGCCATGTCAAGAACCCGGGTCTTTTTATCCATCAGCGTCTCTGTTGGAACGCCGTATAGCTTTGCAGATAAATCAAAAAATCCGGCAGTCCCCCGCGCTTTCAGCATATAGGCTGTAGTTTCGATCGAAAGCGCCTGGCGCGCCAACCAATCCCAGACCGGGTCGTCCTTTCCCATTTCTGATTTGGCGTTCGAGAGATGCGCCAAACAATCCGATATGTCGATATCGGGATATTCCGGATTTGGCATTCGGCCTTGAGATAAAAACGCGTCAGCTAAATGAGGTTCCCATATTAACGACTTCAAAATTCGAATGGAGCCCGCCGCCGCATTCAGCGACTGCCCCACCGAAACAGCCCGTTCAAAATCCTGGTCAGAAAGTCTCATGACCAAATGTCTAGGGGTTACAGGCTCGCCAGTAAATCCGATAATTGCGCATTCACGATTGCAAATTTGGCCACGGTCCAGCCGCCCTTACGCGACATGGTCGAAACTGTCGTCTCATAGACCTTTAATTGCGGGAACCGAACCTTTGACCATTCATCAATCAGATCATCAATGTCGCGTTTGGTTTTGCCGGCTTTCGATGTGTCAAAATTCGCAGCATCCTCTGCAAATCGAGCCTGAGCTTTGAAAAAGTCTTCTTGCAAATGTCGCATCGCAAGACGTTCCCAATGAGAGGTCGATTTCGACTTCAACAAGGCCGAACGAATCCGGTCAATTTTAAAACGTCCGCCAATATCGTAAAATAGCGAGGCCGCCCGCGGGACAGACCAACCCGTCTTATTGGCTAAGGCGACCACATCAAATCCGGATGCCCGTGACCTTAGTAAGGCCACGTCTGTCGCTAACGCGTTCGGAACCCCAGCTTTGACAAATGCTTTCGTCCGTGTCTCGGCGCGTTTGCGGTCATAGGGCGAAAGGAAATTCAACCAGTCACTGTCAACGACATCGTTGAGCTTGGCGCGCTTCTTAATTCGTTCCGCGATATTGCCTGTTTCGCCTCGTCTGACCTGCCAGGCCACGACACGTTGCATTACTCTGGCGATTTCACCATGAAGACGGGTCTGAGCCTCGGCAATGACTTTATTGTCAAGCGCGGCAATCTGATTTTTAAGATCAGCCACATGAAGCGTTTCATAGGCGACAATAAAAGCCTTGGCGATTTCTTCCAGACTTCCTTGGGTTTGTTCTTTCAACCGCATCATGAAAAGCGGTCCACCGACATCAACAATTTTATTTATCAATCGCGACGTGATTATTTCGCGACGCAAGCGATGCCCAGCCATGGCCTTCTTATATTTATGCAATGGCTTAGGGAAATAGGCCGTAAGAACGCCGTCCAAAAACGGATCGTCAGCGACGTCGGTTTCAATAATATCATCAAACAAAGTGTTCTTGGAATAAGCCATCAAAACCGAAATTTCCGGACGGGTCAGTCCCTTATTTTCTGAGGCAAGCGCCTGCATAATTTCCGTACTTGGCAAACCTTCAACCTGACGATCCAGCGCGCCACGTTTTTCAAGGCTGACCATAAAGCGTTCATAGGCATTGTGATCATTTAATGTACGGGATTCCGCCAGCGACAACGCGCCCGTCTGGTCGTAATTATGTTGTAAGACCAAATCCGCAACTTCGTCGGTCATTTTGGCCAGGAGTGCATTTCGGGCTTTAGCTTTCAGGCTTCCTCGCTCAATCGCACCACCCGTTAGAATTTTGATGTTCACTTCATTATCGGACGAATCCACGCCAGCCGAGTTATCGATAGCATCAGTGTTCAAGCGACCACCGGCCCTGGCAAACTCAATCCTGCCTGCCTGCGTCAGGCCTAAATTAGCCCCCTCACCAATTACGGATGCCTTAAGTTCACGTCCATTGACCCGAATGCTATCATTCGCTTTGTCGCCGACATCGCCATGACTTTCGCTTTCCGCTTTCACATAGGTTCCGATACCGCCAAACCAGAGGAGTTCCGCTTCTGATTTCAACAAGGCATGCAATAACCGGTTTGGCGTAACTTCATCATCACTTAACCCGGTCAACGCTTTGATTTCGGGTGTCAATTTGATGGATTTTTCAGATCTGGAAAAAACACCACCACCTTTGGAAATCAACTTCTTATTATAGTCCTGCCAGGTCGAACGCGGCAGTTCAAACATGCGTTGGCGTTCCTTAAACGACTTGGATGGATCGGGATTTGGATCGATGAATATATCAAGGTGATTAAAGGCGGCCAAAAGCCGGATATGCGGAGATAACAACATCCCGTTTCCGAACACATCACCTGACATATCGCCGACCCCGATGACCGTGAAGTCTTCGGATTGAATGTCTTTACCCATCTCGCGGAAATGACGCTTTACCGCTTCCCAGCCTCCGCGGGCTGTAATGCCCATCGCCTTGTGATCATATCCCACCGAGCCACCAGACGCGAAGGCATCATCGAGCCAAAACCCATAGTCTTGCGAAATGCCATTCGCAATATCTGAGAATGTAGCGGTCCCTTTATCAGCGGCGACCACCAGATAAGGATCGGGCTTGTCCCAGCAAACCACATCAGCAGGCGGAACCGTCCCCTCGCCTTCATAATTATCGGTGACATCCAGAATGCCAGAAATAAAGGTTTTATAGGCTGCAATACCTTCAGCCAGCCATTCATCTCGCGTACCGGATTTAGGAAGTTGTTTTGGATAAAAACCGCCCTTGGAACCCACAGGCACAATCACAGCGTTTTTCACTTGCTGGGCTTTGACAAGACCCAAGACCTCCGTCCTGAAATCATCCCGCCGGTCCGACCACCTTAAGCCGCCCCGTGCAACGGGACCAAAGCGCAAATGCACGCCCTCAACCCGGGGGGAGCTGACATAAACTTCCCGGTACGGCCTCGGTGCCGGCAGATCATCAACAGCCTGACTGTCGATTTTCAAAGAAATATAAGGTTTAATTTCACCGTCATCCAGTTGGTAAAAATTCGTACGAAGTGCGGACGAAACTACGGATGCCATTCTCCGAATGACGCGGTCATGATCCAGTGAGCGCACTTCATTCAGGCCATTGTCTATGTCCTTGCCAATTGCTTTCACCGCCTTTTCACGGTCTTTCATATTGGTAAAAGCTTCAGGGTCAAATTTGGTCGATTTAAGCGATAGCAGTTTTTGCGTGAGCTCAGGATATAGATCCAGCGCTTCAATTTGGGTAGCTTCAGACGGGTCCAATCCACTTTGACGACGATATCTTGAGACCAATCTTAAAAAAGCGATGTCTCGCCAAGCAGCACCTTGAGGCAATATCAGGCGATTAAATCCATCATCTTCATTTTTTCCGGTCCAGGTCGCAATAAAGGCATTTTCAAATACTTTAGAAAATGTGTCTGCATCGTCCGGGACAAACCCCAATTTAAACTCGAAATCGTGAACCCATATGGCCTGGCCATCCGTTCGTTTCAAACAATAGCCAGTATCCTGCGCTACATCGCAGGCAAAATTACTAAACAAAGGAACAACTCGAGACGGCTCCAATCGCGAACCATAGCTATAAATCTTGCCCCTGAAAAACTGGTCTTTAAGCCCGGAAACGTCATAAACGCGGACGGCGATTTTATTGTCTTCGCTTAATGTTTCCGACGTTTTGACGTCATCAAGTGCGTCCTGAGTCGTAAACCGGTCCTGATAGGCGATCGAGAAGGCGTTTTTATATTGCCCTATCGATCCCATCAAATCGGCATCTTCGCTTTCGTCCGCTGCCAAGGTCAGCCCTCGGAACCAGGGATGGGAAATCGCTGCAATTTCCGCTTCTAAGTCGTCCAAATCAGGATGCAGTCCCTTATCCGGATCCATGCCAATAATATAGTGAACCCGAGCCATAGGCGCGTCACTATATTGCGGGTAAAATGCTGACACACGGCCTCCAAACGCATCTTTGAGGCGGTTGCCTATTCTGACACGAACACGGGTATTGTAGTGCTCAAGCGGTACATACACCAAAGCGGAGACAAAGCGGTTAAACGGATCGCGCCTCGCAAACAAACGTGTACGCGGCCGATCAAAGGCCTGCGCCACGCCAGTCGAAATTCGTAACAAATCCTCGTGAGAAATTTGAAAGAGTTCGTCGCGGGGATAGGTAGATAAAACAAAATCAAGGCGTTTAGCGTTATGTGTTCCCTCGCCGAGGTTGGCGTCTTCCATGACGCGTCCGACTTTGTGTCGCAAAAGCGGGACAAAGGACGGAGACCGACTATAAGCGTCCGAGGTGAACAATCCGACAAATCGAGTTTCACCAATAACATCGCCCGAGTCGTCATAGGTTTTCACCGAAATATAATCCATACGGACCCGTCGATGAACTCGCGACGATAAGTTAGATTTGGCCACTGAAATCGGTGGTCCTTTACGCAAAAATGATTTCACATTTGACGTTATGACCGACGGTTCGCTACTTTGGCGTAACACCGACAGATTAGGGTCATTCAAAAGGCCATGTGTATGCTCATCAATAACGGACGGGTTCACATAGTCAGGACTCGGCCCGTTTTTCTCACTGCTTTTGAGGTAGTTGTAACGGCGGGATCCAAAGAATACAAAGTTCCCATCAGCGATCCACTCTAGAAATTCGACAGCCTCATTTACATCTACTTCAGGTACGTCCCCGTGGCTATCTGCGAGTTCGACGGCCGTTATTTTGACGCTTTTAACCAATGGACGGAAATCGTCATTGATGATTTTAACCTCATCAAGGGTATGTTTCAGCTCTTTCTCGATCGCATCTCGCATGCGTTTGTTTTGCGGTGGGATCATCAGTAAAATCATCGACTCGCGAACTGATTCTTCTGCTGATTTGGATGGTACCCATTTGCCGTTCTTATCACGCTGACCTGAAACGACCGGATGGAACAATCCGCTGACATCAACACCAAATGAAGACACGGCCGCAACAAGTGAATCGACCAGAAATGCCATATCATCGGTGATCACCATAATCGCCGTATCTGGACGGCGAAGATCCGAATGGACGATGGATGGACTTACAGACAGCAGAACTTCGCCGGCTTTCCGACGATTGCCAAACATCCAAAACTCTCGAGCTAATGTAAGCAGGTTTTCCAGGCTATATTCCAGAAAATCATTTTGCAGCGCATCAGAGTATATCGAACTCAGGAAATCTTCCGCCCCTTCTTCAAAACTCTTGTTTTTGGTATTGGTAAAATCTTTTTCGCGTTTGGCCGCTTTAAGAAAATCGGATTCAGAAAATTGCAAGGCTGCCATTTTTTTCTCCCCTGAGGATCAAGGATTATATCGGGATGACGGAATAGAGCCAGCTATAAATCAACTGGCACGAGAATAATGATGTCCAAAGATGCGGTCTTCAGCCATTTCATCGGCGATTTCATTGGTGGGACGGTGTTCCTGTTTCGCCCGGTTGAATATTTCTGCGAGCGTGACCTTCAAACCGTCCAATTTGCCATCGACCCATTTGGGGTCATAGGAGCCTGACAGTTCAGCCGCCACATTGATAATTCCGCCACCATTAATGACATAGTCCGGGCAATATAGAATGCCGCGCTCTTTCAATGCGCTACCAAGTTCGGACGTCGCAAGTTGATTGTTTGCCGCGCCTCCGACGATTTTGGTTTTTATCTCGTCAATTGTGTCCGAGTTTATAGCGCCGCCCAAGGCACAAGGCGCAAATATATCAACGTCCTGAGAATGAATGTCATCCGTTGAGACAGCAATCGCTCCAAATTGATCTTTGGCCTTATCAATGACGGTTTGATTGATATCGGCGACCCATAACTTTGCCCCCGCCTTATGCAGTAAATAACATAGATGGTAACCGACATGACCCAGGCCCTGCACCGCAACCCGCAAGCCCTTTAAAGATTGCGTTTGAAGCGCGTGCTCAGCGGCGACATGCAAGCCACGAAAGACACCGTCGGCGGTTACAGGGGACGGATCTCCAGATGCTGCTTCGCCGTCAGTAAGGCCCGCCACAAACCGGGTTTGTGCCCGAACCGCCTTCATGTCATCTGGCCCGACGCCAACATCTTCAGCCGTACAATATTTGCCCCCAAGCGAATCGACAGCTTTGCCATAAGCGGTAAAAAGTTTTTCCCGGTCAAAATCACCAGATGGCCGCAAAATAACGGCTTTGCCGCCGCCGAAAGGTATATCGGCCATAGCGTTTTTATAGCTCATAGCCCGCGACAGGTTCAAAACATCCAGCAATGCAGCTTCATCGGATACATATTGCCAGAGCCGGGTCCCCCCCGCTGCTGGACCGCGCCGTGTAGAATGAACAGCGATGACCGACCTCAACCCAGACGCCGGATCATTAAAAAAATGCACCGATTCATGATTGGCAAAATTTGAGCTTTCAAACACTGACATGGAAATCCTCTTTTTGGTTTTCCTAGCTAAGAAGATAGAGTGGTTTTTGCCTATTTTACCACTATCACAGAAGGAATATTCTAATTTTTAAAGTGAACTTTAATTTACGTCCCAAACAAGAACTTCAATCAAGAAATTTATTCTTTAGGTAAAAGCGTCTTATAGGCGGCTACAGATAGCCGAAGCGTGCCGAGTGCGTAAGCGGCACCGGTCCCGTCACCTAGTGAAATTCCAAATCTGTGCAATGGCGTCAGATTAAGCCGATCCAGTAAAGCCCCATGCCCGGGTTCTGCGCTGAGGTGACCGGCCTGGCAATGTGAAATCGCGTCCGGGTTAATCGCATGTAAAACGGCGGCGGCCGTACAACTGATAAATCCGTCTAACAAAACTGGAATTGATTGATGTCGCGCTGCTAGAATAGCCCCGACCATACCGGCGATGTCGCGCCCGCCGAAATATTGCAGACATACAAGCGGATCTTTAATGACTTCGCGGTGCAAATTCGTGGCGGTTTCCACCGCGTCTATCCGTCTTTGCGCCGAATGATCGTGAGCCCCCGCCCAATAGTCCGACGACCCACCATAAAGACCTCGCGCAATCGCCGCCGCGGCCGTAGCGGTTCCTAGGCCCGCATTGCCTAAGACAATAATATCAGCCCCTTCCGCGACGACTTCCATGCCATATGCCATCGCAGCAGCGCAGTCGCGCTCTGATAAAGACGGCGATTTTGTTATGTCCGGGACTGGATAATCCACGCCCATTTCATAAATTTTAAAGGCTGCGTTGAGTGACTGGCACATACCGCGCACAGCGGCCTGTCCGCCGGTCAGACTGGCAATTCGTTTTTGGGCTTGCGCTACGATATCGTCCGCATCGACAAAGTGTTGGGCGACATCATGCGTTCCTGCGAATACGGCAATAAGCGGTTTATCTACGCTCGCTATGCCCTGCCATGTCGCGAGCCAAGCGACGAGTTCATCCCAACGTCCGATAACAGGCTGAGGTCCTGCGAAACTTGACAAATTTTCTTCAACGGTTTTCCGAGCACCCGAATTAGCCGCAGGAATTGAGCGAATTGTTGCCCGTATATCATCGAATGGAGTCGATTTAGTCATGCCGCACTCTTATGCGTTAATTGGATCTGAAAACACAGAAAATTTGTTCGATTTTATCAATTTTTCATGAAGTGTTCAGTCCTTAGAAACTTTTTACGTGCAAAACTGTGGATATGGCTGGGAATATTATTCGGGATGTTATCATTATTGGCTCTGTGGCGACGATTTCGACGCTCGCACTGGCCAATCGCACCGTGATTTATGAGACATTCGGCATAACTCCGCCAAACGCGGAACAGGTTCACATCGTTTCGCCGGATCCTGAAACCACTCAAACCGATAAACTACAGGTTATGAGCGGGGTCGCAGTCTCCATCCCGAAATCCAAACGGGATGGGCAATTCTGGACGGAAGCCACTGTCAATAATGGCTATGTCAAATTCCTGGTGGATACGGGCGCAAGTTCGGTCGCCCTCACCCCTGAAGACGCCCGTAAGGCCGGCATTCGCCTGGACCAACTTGATTACAATATTCCAATCTCCACAGCCGGCGGTGAAAATGTCGCCGCGAGTGTGACCTTAAAGTCTATATCTGTCGGTCCGGTCACAATCCGCAATGTCCGCGCCCTGGTCGTTCCCGAAGGATTATCAACGTCGCTTCTGGGCATGACCTATCTGGGTGAGCTGCAGCGGGTAGAAGCCACACCGGATGCGTTAATCCTGCGGCTCTAAAACAATATTTTGCGCACCATATTCAGCGCGACGACCAACAGAAATACGCCAAAAACCATCTTTAATCGATCCTGATTAAGTTTATGCGCGGCTTTGACCCCAAAGGGTACGACGATCAGTGTCGCCAGCGCCATGAGCGAGAACCCAAGCAAATTGACATAGCCAATCGATAACGGTGGACGTCCGGGCACGCCTTGGCCTGAAACCATATATCCAATGGCCGCTGGCAGGCCGATAAAGAACCCGATAGCCGCCGCCGTGCCGATGGCTTGATGAATGCGCCGTCCAAATAAAATCATCAAGGTCACACCAATTGATCCAAACCCAATCCCCAGCAGCGCACATAGTCCGCCCAGCCCAGATCCAATCACGGATGGGGCTGCGCCGCCCGGTATATCATCCCGCAACTGCCATTCGGGACGTCCAAAGATGAACTGCAAGGCCAGAAGGCTCAGGATCGAACCGAATATCAGGGTCAATTGAGTGCCCGATATGCGCGGCGCCAGAAACGCTGATACCAGCAAAGCCCCGACCCCGATCCAAAGACCCCAGCTTAAGAGTAGATGACCCGGCCAGATCAGCTTCCAATCCACCGCGCCTTTTTGATGATGTCCATGGGCGGAGCGCAGTGATGTCACAACAATAACCGAGGCCGATGTTGCCACCGACATATGCATAAGAACGTCTGCGGGATAGCCCAATGCCGAGAAGGTATAATATAGCACCGGCACCATGATCGCCCCGCCGCCAATGCCAAATAATCCCGCCGTAAACCCGGCCACGGCCCCGGCCGCCAACAGGGCCAGCGCCAATGAAACCAATTGCGGGTCCATCAGGCAGCGTCTTGCACAGTGCGACGACTGGCAAGGCCGCGCGCTAGAATTTCCGAAGGCTTCATTTTCTCACCTAATCCCTCTGATAGCGTTCGTCGCCAGAGTCTGGCCCCTGGCTCCCCGGCATAGAGACCCATAATGTGTCGGATGATCGCCTTGGCCGGCTTATCATTGCTTTCCCATATTCGCGCATAATCAATCATCTCATTGACAATATCTTCTCGGGAAAATGCAGGCGCCGGCGCACCGAATAGTTCATGGTCGATCCGTGAGAGCATCCATGGGTCATGATAGGCCGCGCGCCCAAACATGATCCCGTCCAGTCCCTGCGCGGCTTCCATCG
>JAHDDX010000044.1 GCA_020629135.1 Hellea sp. | reverse complement strand
TTTCAAAAGACCCCATCATCAACTTATGATTTCGCCCAAGGCGAAACCGCGAATATCGCGGCGCTTGTCAAAGAGCGCCCTGCTGATGCGCCGCCGCCCAATGTCATTATCTTGCTGGCGGATGATCTGGGCTGGGCAGATGTGGGCTATCATGGCTCGGATATTCAAACGCCCAACCTGGACAGATTGGCGAAAGAGGGCATGCGGCTTGAGCGCTTTTATGCCACGCCGTTTTGTTCGCCGACCCGGGCGGCACTCATGACAGGACGCGATCCGATTAAACTCGGTGTCGCCCATGCGGTCTTTATGGCCTGGGATAATGGGGGCGTGTCTCCGGAAGAGCACTTCATGCCCGAGAGCTTCAGAGCGGCTGGATATGATACGGGTATGGTCGGTAAATGGCATATGGGGCATACGATCGAACAGCATACGCCTAATGCCCGGGGATTTGATCATTTCTATGGGCATTTTAATACGGATGTCAGTTACTTCGATCACACTTTTGCGGGTGGGCATGACTTTCAAGAGAACGGCGAAATTCGTGATCATGAAGGCGAATATGCGACGGACGTCCATGGTGATCAGGCGGTTCGCTATCTGACCGATCTGCGTGACCCTGATAAACCCTTCTTTTTATATGTTCCGTTTCTCGCGCCGCATTCTCCAGTTCAAGCCAAAGACGAAGATATCGCTAAATATAGCCACCGGATCGATACGCCGCGCGCCCCGATGAAAACCTATGCGGGCATGGTCGATAGTATGGATCAGGCGATCGGACGCATTCTCGACACGCTTGATCAGCAAGGTATTGCTGACAATACCATCGTCTTGTTTTTCACGGATAATGGCGGATTTTATAATTTTGGTGGGGTCAATGAACCTTTAAAAGGCGGAAAGTTAGAAACCTATGAAGGCGGGGTGCGCGTCATCTCTGTGTTGCGTTGGCCAGACGTCATTCCCGCTGACACGGTGAATGAAAATGTCCTTTCGGTGATGGATCTGTTGCCGACACTCACGACTGCTGCTGGCATTCAGAGCGGTCATACCAAAGATATTGACGGGATTGACCGTTGGGATGCGGTTTTGGGGCAGGGTGATAAAGATCGCGGCGAGCCTTTGATCTTTACCTCCAATGTACCCGAGTATAACCGGTTTATGTATGGTGTGTTAGATGGGCCTTGGAAGCTGGTTCAAGAGGTTGATCATCAGCGCCGTGAGACCATTGTTTCGACCGAGCTATATAATGTCTGGGAAGATCCAAATGAAACCACTGATCTGGTTAGCACGTATCCGGATCAGGTGCAGCGATTACAAGATATTCTGGATGAACGTCTGGCCTTACATCCGGTTGGCGGAACGACAGTCAAGATTGCGCCGCATCCAGGATGGCGGGCGCCACTGGATTATGCGACGGTGGTTATTCCTGCGGACCAGGTCAACGCGGATATGTGGAATGGATTTGGACCTTTGGCGACGCGAGTATTGCAAAATAATTATGGTGAAAAAGGCCGGATAGAGTACGAGTAAGTTCTGCCGTCTGGTCGTTTTTTAGGATTTAACAGATGGGAACGCCCGGAATCTTTGAACCTGCCAGGCTGGGTTCCTTAAAATTACGCAATCGCCTGATCAAGGCGGCTACTTTTGAAGGCATGACCCCTGGGGGTGTGCCGAGCCAATCTCTTCAGGACTTTCATTTGGATATAGCAATGGGAGGTATCGGAATGACGACCTTATCCTATTGCACGACCGAAGCAGACGGACGCATCATGGACACTATGATGTGGCTTCATGATGGAATTGAATCCGAATTGACGAAACTGATTAAGGCGATCCAGAAAACGGGCACCAAGGTCTCAGGGCAGGTCACTCATTGTGGGCATTTTTCTCAAAATAAAAACCTGCACAGAGGGCAACCGCCAAAAGGTCCTTCGAAAATGTTTGTGCCCATTGGATTAACGGCGGGACGACCTATTGCACCAGCCATGACCCTAGATGACATCGATCATCTTGTCCGCACTTATCGCGACGCGGCCTCGTTCATGAAGCGATTGGGTTTTGATGCGATCGAAATTCATTTTGGACATGGTTATGGCCTTTCGCAATTTATCAGTCCCAAAACCAATAAACGAACGGACGAATATGGTGGTAGTCATGAAAACCGGATGCGCCTGCCATTGAAGGTCTTGTCAGCCATGCGCAAAGAGGTGGGGGAGGATTTTCCGATTTTGGGCAAGATATCCATGACGGACGCGGTTAAAGGCGGTGTCGACTACGCTTTGGGGCTTAGAGTTGCGAAAAGCCTTGATCAGGCTGGCATTGACGGCCTGATCCCTAGTGCCGGAACATCGAGTTACAATACCATGTATATGTTTCGCGGGGATAGTATCGCCCATGGCATGATTGCAATGCAGAGCAATCCTCTGACAAAGCTGGCTTTGAAAATTATGGGGCCGGCGATGTGGAAGAAATACCCCTATGAACCAACTTATTTCCTCGAGGCTGCAAAGCAGGTCAAAGCAGAGGTAACTTGCCCCGTGATTTACATCGGAGGATGTTCAACGCGGGCCGACCTCGATCGGGTTTTTGAGGCTGGATTTGACTTTGTTCAATTAGGGCGGGCTTTGATTAAAGACCCGAATTTCGTCAACAAAGCCGAAAACGATCCAGACTATGATAGTGGCTGCACCCATTGTAATTTTTGTGTGCCGCTTATTCAGCATCCCGACGGAATACGATGTGTGCTGAATGAGTGATGTGTAGAAAGAAAAGGAAATTAAAATGAATAATCCGATATTCTTGAGACGTGTTGAGGCGTTTTTGATTTTCTGTATTGGGCTTTGGGTTTACAGGGAAAGTGGTTTTAGCTGGGTGACTTTCGCTGTTTTGTTTTTTCTACCCGATGCGGGCGCCATTGGATATTTGAAGAGCCATAAGCTTGGCAGTACAATGTATAATCTGACTCACTGGCTGATCTGGCCGATTTCTCTAGGCGCGTTTGGGGTCATCAATGATCACGAAACGGCTAAAATGATTGCGATTATATGGATAACGCATATCTGCTTTGACCGTATGCTTGGATGGGGATTTAAAACCGGCGGCAGTTTTTATGTAACAGGCATGGGCTTGAAAAAGTCATTTGGTCAAAAGGGGGCGACATGAAAATAGAGCCCGGCCAAGTCGCGGTTATTACCGGAGCGGGCGGCGGACTTGGGAGCGCTTTGGCCCAAGCCCTGGCCGCAAAAGGCTGTCACCTGGCTTTGGCTGATATTTCGGAAGCGGCGTTGGAGAAAACAGAAATTAGCCTGCCTGACAATGTTGGAAAAGTGACCCGACATGTTGTCGATGTCACAGACCGAGCTGCAATGATCTGTTTCCGAGACGCGGTTTTAGCAGCCCACGAAGGGGTCAACATCCTTATCAATAATGCGGGAATTACCCTGCAAAAAAGTTTTTCAACCCATAGTCTGGATGATTGGGATCGGATGGTCGGGATTAATCTGAACGGGGTGATTTATGGCTGTCACGTGTTTGATGAGGCTTTGACGGCCGCAGAAAACGCCCATGTCGTCAATCTTTCTTCGATGTCGGCCTTTTTGGGACTACCTGGTCAGTCGTCATATTGCGCCACCAAAGCGGCCGTTCAATTGTTGACCGATAGTCTCTGGGCTGAATGGCAATTAAAAAACATTGGGGTTACCAGTGTTCATCCTGGCGCAATTCGAACTAATATGATCATGGCGACTTTGCAAGAGTCCGATGATGTGGAGCAGGCGAAAAAGAATTTTGATATTGCGCATAAGACAGGCGTCGACGCGGAGTATGCGGCTGCAAAAATCATCAAGGCGATTGAGACCAACAAGAAGCGCATTAAGATTGGAAAAGACGCTTATATTTTCCACTTCATCATGCGTTATATGCCGGGGTTCGGAAGCTTCATAATGAAAAGGATAGCGCAAAAGCTTGCGGCTTAAACCGAAAAAGGCGGGCCGAAGCCCGCCTTGATTTTATTCAACTTCTTTTTGGACCGGAAATTTGTCGAAATAAAATTCAAATCTTTCTCGGATCTCATCAGCCGAGATTCCAAAATGTTCCATTAGCTTGTAGCGAACGCGACCGGATTTACCGCGTTTGTGATGCTCCAGAAACTCTCCAATTTCGGATTTGGATTTATCGGTAAACCCCCACCCATACAGGTCGTAAATTTTCTGAACCGTGCCTATTTGATCCGCCATATATTCATGAAACAAGACGTCCAGACTTTGCTGTGGCCCCCAAATATCCCGGTCGCGAACGCAGGCTCTAAGGAGGGTCTCAAATCTGTCCGTCCAATAGTCAAGGACCATACGAGGATCGACTTTGGTCCGTAACATGCGATGGCCCCATGCAATCATGGTCGCGCAAGATTGAATAACGGCAACCGGGTCGCGGTGCGTGAATATGACCGTGGCATCCGGCATAATATGTTTGAGAGCAGGAAGCTGTTCTGGGTTTTGCACGCATTTTAAAACCCAGGGGCGGGGGTTACCCCGTTCGATCTGCATTAGTTTCAAAACATCACGCATATATTCATAGTGCGGTGTCTGTTCCTTCCGGAAATAATAGTCCCGATATTCAGGTACCATTGCCGTCCACTCAAACTGGTTGCAGCCAAAGTCAAAAGTCATGAGTTCCAGTTCTTCATGGATATGATCGGGGTTCATCGGATGCATGGCGGCAAGCTCCGGCCCCATCATTTTCATGCCCGACCAACGCAGAGAACACCGATAATATCTTGGATCATCGATATCACTATCCCCATTGTTAAGAAGGCGGTTGAGCATGCGGCTCCTAAAACGGAGACCAGAAGCGGCCTTGTCTTTGCCCGGCGCATTGAAAGGTTCCTGAGCTTCCCACAAAGGCAGTTTTTGAAACCGGCTATCGGCGGCGAGCAGATTGACCAGATGCGTTGTCCCCGAACGTGGGAGGCCGGCAATGCTGAGAGGGTTTTTAATTTCAATCGAACCAATGTCCGGCGTCTTGTTACGGCGGTCCTGAATAATCAAGCGATTGCTCGCACAGCGCACTAAATCATTATAGACCTGTGTCGCGCCAATTGGACTCATAAGAGGGTCAGATTTATATGCAGCGAGCAAGACCCCTAAAGGTTCAAGAAATTCGTCTGGCCCAAAATCGGTTAAACCTGTGGCCTTGCGGGCGTCATTTAAAATATTCTCAATCGAAAAATTGACCTTGGCAAGATTACCTAGCTTTCGAACCAGGCCTTGCAATAGCCCAAATTTCGGATCGGCGAGATCGTCAAAATAGATATCATTTCCGACCCGTGTAACCATGCGGCAAGCCTATTTCAGACCTTTCATGATCAGGTTCTTGTAACGGTCGGAATAGGGCGGGAGCATGATTAAGAAATCACGGAATCGATCGAGCGGTTGATGCACGACCGAGCGGGCATTAGACATTTCCTTGAAACCTTCAAAACCACCTGAACGTCCCATGCCGGACGCGCCGACACCCCCAAATGCCAGATTGGGATTAGTGCCGGCTTGGACGCAGTTATTGTTCACCACGGCGGAGCCTGATGATGTATTGGTCAGGAAATATTCAATATTGTCATCATTCTGCGAGTAAATATAGAGCGCCAGCGGGTTAGCTCGCGGGGCTATCAACTCGAGCACTTGTTCACGGTTTTTATAGGGCATAACCGCCATAACCGGGCCAAAAACCTCCTCCTGCATGACGGCCATATCCTCTGAGACGTTGGACAGAATAGTCGGCTCAATATAGCGATCCTTTTTTCGGGAACCGCCGCCAAAGACTATATTGGCGCCTTTGTCTTTGGCGTCTTTTATCAGCGCGGCCACGCGTGAATGGTGGCGCGAGTTGATCAGGCGCGGAACATATTCGGAATTGTTAAGGCCTGTGCCTTCGGAATTATAGAGCGCGTGAATTTTTTCTTGGATTAACTCCAAAAACTCATCATGACGGCACTCATGGATGATCACATATTCAGGCGCAATGCAGACTTGGCCGGCATTCATAACCCGACCCCAGGCCAGTTTAGTCGCTGCGTTTTCAAGGTTCGCCGTTTCGTCAATGATAACCGGCGATTTACCGCCCATTTCGAGGGTCACGCTGGCGAAATGCTCGGCAGCCGCTTTCATCACGATTTTGCCGACTGCATTTCCGCCAGTATAATAGATATGATTAAAGGGTAATTTTAATAGCGCCTGTGCCGTCTTGACGCCCCCTTGGAAAACCTGTGCTTCATCGTCAGGAAGCGCGGTGCTGATTATTTCGTCGATAATCTGTGCCGACCGCGGTGCCGCTTCCGAGGGTTTTATTGCAACTGCATTGCCTGCGGCCATTGCTGCGATCATCGGAACAAAACATTCAGCACTGGGCGCGTTATAGGCCGCCATATTTAGAACGACGCCTTTGGATTGATAACGGATTTCGCATTTCTTCCCAAAGGTACCTATCGCGCCTTTGACCTTTTGAGGTTTTACCCATTTACCCAGATTTTTGACGGCGTGATCGAGTTCGCCTTTAATCATCACAAGTTCTGCGGCTATATCCACCTCGTGACATCCGCGCTCTTCCGCCCCGGCGTCAAACAGGTCTTGCTTGCGATTAACGATGGCTTGCCATAAGGCGTTGAGTTTGTTGGCGCGTTCTTCTGCGGAAGAATTCCGAAGGCGTAAGGTCGAACTTTGAAGTTTCTCGAACCGCTTTTTGATCTGCGTCATGGATCAACCTTTATATTGTGGAATGCCAACGGCCTTCTGAATTAGTTTTTCGACCGTGCGTTCTGGAAGTAAAGCGACCATGGGCTTCATAGCTTTCACATCTTTTCCGACCAGGTAACGCGGTTTCCATTTGGGTTTGTCGAGCAATGCCAAGACCTGATCCGTCAAGTAATCGGGATCATTGCCCGCATTAATCTGTTCAACCATTTTGGTTGTTGTCGTCTCGCGCAAATGCGGTTCGTACACGTCACGAATATCTTGATCTATATTGTTCCAGATATTCTGGGTGGTTTCTTCTGCGTTTGCCGTCATGTGGGTTTTAACCGCGCCGGGCTCGATTGATGTGACTTCAATGCCGAACGGGGCCAACTCGTTGCGAAGCGTGCAGGTCAGGCCTTCAACTGCCCATTTTGACATGTTGTAACTGCCAGAGCAGGCGGGGTTGGCCCGGACCGCACCTGATGCGAAATTGATAATTCGCGAATTAGGCGCGGCTTTTCTAATCATTGGTAGAAACGCTTGGGTCACCCGCATAGTGCCAAATGTATTGACCTCGAAGACCACACGGGTTTCTTCCATGTGAATACCCTCAATGGGGCCTGTGCCAAGATGAGCAATTCCTGCATTGTTGATCAGCAGGTCCAGGCCGGCTTCCCCCAATTCCTTTTGAACTTTCTTGGCGCTCGCTTTTACTGATTTATCTGATGTGACGTCTTGATTGACGCGTATGATATTTGGATTGTTGGATAATTCTGAAAGATCCGCTTTGGGGAGAACCCCGGCAAAAACCTTCCATCCACGTTCAGCCAGCTTATTGGCCTTCATAGCGCCCATACCCATAGCGGCGCCCGTAATCATAGCTGCTTTTTGTCGGCTCATTTCACTCCCCATATTTTTCCTGAACTATAACGCAGGACTTTTCGAATGTCATTCGGAAAGTCTAAAACCCGTCCGGTCTAACCTGAGCGTCAGAACCACCATCGACATAAATTACGCTGCCATGCATATGGTCCGCGGTATCTGATAAAAGAAACTCGATAATAGCCGCAATCTCTTCGGGTAATGCGAACCGATTTTGCGGAATAGGGATCATGTCCAGGCTTTTGCTGATGGTCGGATGGTCTTTGACGCCTTGCAGCATGGCGGTTTCGGTTGGTCCGGGCGCTATGACATTCATTCGAATGCCGGCTTTCCCCCAATCGGCGGCCCTGTGGCGCACTGCGCGAGTCAGGGCGTGTTTGGAATGCCCATAGACCAACGCCCCGTGAGCATCGCCAATGACATTAATAGTTTTTGCCTCATCACCGGCGAGCATGGCCTCGACCATTGGTGCCTCTGGGTTTGTGCGCATTTGCGCTGAATTAGAACCAATAACGACGCATCGCCCATTCGCCGTCTCCAAAGCCGGGTTAAATCCGTCCAATAGGGCAACGGCTCCAAAGTAATTGACGCGCGCTACTAATTGTCCGTCTTCAAGATGCCCGCCCAATCCGGCGGCTATTACAAGGCGGTCTATTTTCCCCTGGCAAAGTTTAAGCGTTTTCTCAATTGCCAAATTCCGGCCTTGAGGGCTGGATAAATCGGCTGTGACTTCTGTATCTTTCAAGTCGATCCCGATAGCATTAAAGCCTTGGTTCTCAAGACGTTGTCGAACGTGGGCGCCAATTCCTGATGCTGCACCCGATATGACGGCATGTTTCATGAGTGATCCTTTATTCAATTGGCGGGGCATAAGCTAATATGCAAAACATGCATGGTATTTGAGCTGTTTACGCCAATGACGTTTTTTCATTATGACAGGTTTTAGAGCATTAATTTGGCCGCACGCAAAGTTAAAATGCGTAACAAATATGCAACAATACTACGCAAAATCGACATTTAATGGGTAAAAGGGCTCAAAACGCGCAAAAATTTGGCAATTGGCTGTGCGTAATGGATTGCTAGCTATAGGCAAATGCATTAGGTGTTGAACTTGTAAAAAGCTATAACAGGCAAGGAATCATCAGGGGAGAATATTATGAAGCCATCCGTCTTAAGGGGTTTGACCGGGTTAGCTGTCTCAGTATCAATGTTAGCGATCAGCGCGCCAGCCTTTGCGCAACTCGACGAAATTGTCGTAACGGCTCAGAAGCGGGAGCAGAACTTACAGGATGTTCCAATCGCGATTTCTGCATTTGATATTGAACAATTGGAAGCTAATCGGATTGAGGGTCTGGAAGACATCGGGACCTTTGTGCCGGGCCTCTATGTGACGCCGAATCCCGCGGATAATAATGGTGTGCGGATTAACATTCGCGGCGTCGGAACCTTTGATCCGCAGATCGGTCAGGATAGCCGTGTGGCGGTTTATCAGGATGGCGTGTATTTGGGGAAAACGCAGGGACTTGCCTTTGATCTTCCCGATTTAGCACGCGTAGAGATTCTTAAAGGCCCGCAAGGTACCTTATATGGTCGAAATTCGACAGCCGGTGCCGTTAATTTGATTTCTGCCCGGCCAGATACATCTGAATTCTCGGGAACTGTAAGCGCTGAGTATGGTAATTTTAATCATATGCGTTTGCGTGGCGCAATAAACGTACCCATGGGTGATAATGTGGCGATGCGTGTGTCAGGTGTTTATCTCGACCGCGATGGCTGGGTGGAGAATGCCGGCCCAGGCACGGATTTCGGAGGCGAAACGAAGCTCGGATTGCGAGCCGCTTTGGGGTATGAAGTATCGCCTGATTTTCGTATCGATATTGCCGGTGACCTTACCGAGGTCAATAAAGAGCCATTATTTTATCAGTCATTGTTGAGCAGTCCTGGAACAGGTTTCCTTGCGCCAGCCATTATGGCTTCAGCTGGACGACAAGACGCGGTTACGACCAGTTTTGCGCCGGAAGAGGGCGATCTTGAAACGAAAGGTATTTCCGCGATCGCGACCTGGGACGTAAACGAAAATAATGAGTTTAAAGTAACGGCGGCCTATCGTGAAATGGATAGTTCGCGTTTTGTGACCTTAGTGCCAACAGCGAATCCGGCGATTTTAAATGCGATTTCTGGTGGGTTTAATCAGGCCTTGCAGCCTCTCCCATTTGCATTTGGGGTAAGTAGTCAGTTGCCAGGTCCATTGCAGGGGGTTACATTGCGTCCGGACTGGGCCACTCAATTCCCTGTTCCTGATACGTCAAACACAGGGCTTTTCCTATCAGCACCTGGCGGGTCTTCAACAATTGCGGGGCACGAACAAATCAGCCTGGAAGCAACGCTGAATGGAAGCGCCAAAGATGGCAAGCTCGACTATACAATAGGCGGGTTCTATTATGATGAGAAGACAGGTTCCGGGTTTAACGATCAGCCCAGTCTGACGGATATTAATTCTTATTTGTTTGTTCTTGGCGCGTTTGATCCACGTGTCTCACCGGCGACCACCAACGCATTCTTAGGTCAGTTTGGTGTTGATCCATTAGGACCAATTCCAGCGTCGCTTGCCTTGTTGAACTTCTTAGGCGGGCCGCTCGCTGCGCCGGCATTGACCGAGTTTCAGCAAGTGCAAGCTATTAACGCGGCTTTTCTTGGTAATGCCCGACAATCCGCCGGTAATGATCTGGCGATAAACACGAGTGCTTTCGCTGTTTACACGCAAATGACTTATCATATGTCGGATAACTTCCGGCTAACGGGTGGCTTGCGGTATTCGATTGAAAATAAGGATGGTCGCGGACAGGCGAAATCGCCTTTCTTCCTGGATAATATTGATTTGCTAGGGAATGTGATTGATCCAAATATCGGATCTTATGAGGACGATATCCTGGATCCATCCTTGACCCTTGAATATGACATGAATGACGATGTTATGGTCTATGCATCCTATAAGCAGGCTTATCGGGCGGGGGGCTTTAACTCAGCTTCTGTCGGATTGAGAACCGCGGGTACCACCTTCGGTCCGGACTTCATTTTTGGACGCGAAGATATGACCGCCTATGAAGCGGGTTTAAAAGGCGATTTTGGGGACAAGTTCCGGTTTAATGCAGCCGGCTTCTTCTATGATTTCAAGAATAAGCAAACGACCCTATCTCTCAATCCTCTGATTGCGACCTCTCGTGCTATTGTAAATGTGCAAGAGGAGTTATGGGGTATTGAGGCCGACGCTTTGTTTGCATTGTCTGACGCATTTAGCATTCGCGCGTCTTATACTTGGCTCGATGGCGATGCCGGAGACGCAACTAATCCGCTGACTGGCGTTGTTCAAGTAAGAGATGAATTGCAAGGCACGCCTAAAAACAGCTTCTTATTAGGGGCCGATTTCCGTGACAGCTTTGGCGACAATATGGAGTTGTTTGCCAATGCGACCTATAGCTATAAAGATGATATTCTGGCCATTCCGGAAAATGCCCTCAGGCTACCATCTGTTGAGCTCGTAAACGGGCGTATCGGCTTGGATTTCAACATGTCTAACGGGAACGTTGCGACGATCGCACTTTGGGGGCAAAATCTTCTAGATGAAGAATATCTGATTGATAGCCTGCCGTTTGAAACCTTTGCCTATAGAACCGGCGTTTATGGTCAGCCACGGTCTTACGGCATAACGGCTGGGTATAAATTCTAATTAGCTAACAACATAATCCTCCTTCTGGCTGTCCGCTTTCGTGACAGCCATTTTTTTGCGTATTAAAAAAGGCGCCATAAGGCGCCTTATATTTTTTTTAATTAGATATTGGCTTGAGGTTACTCGGCGGCGTCCGGCCACGGATCGCGGCTTGTGCCTTTAGTCACATGTACGCCGTTTACTGCATCCTGATATTTCTTGGCGTCCGCCCGCGGATTAAAGAATTGTTTGTGCCAGGTTCGGGTTTTGCCAAAGGGGCCGTCGCCGACAACCTGCATGACTTGAAGGCAAGGTTCTTTATTAGCCCAGACATCAAAATCCTGATAAAGTGCCATACGTGACGCGTCCTGGTAGGCCGACACGGCCGCAAGTTCTTGTTCTGAGGCAGGGAAGTTGGGCGGCTCGACCATAAGTGCATGCCAGGCTTGGACCTTCCCGTCTTCAATCGGCGTATTCGCGACGAGCATCAGCGAATTATAATCGCCCTTCATTTCGCTCATCAATATGCCCGGGCCTGTATACCAGGTGTCATTTTTCAAAAAATCACCGGAAAGTGTTTTATGTCCAGCTAGCAGGCGCTGCCAGACAATATGACGGTCATATTCGTTTTCGAAATATTGAATGTTCTCAGATCCGTGGATCGGCTCCAAATGGGCTTTGTCAGTAATATTGTCGACCACTTCTTGCGAGTGGCAATTAAGCGAGCCCAGGTCGTCTATTTTCCAATTGACCCATTTTTCGTCATCCCATTGTGGCAGATCTGGGGGTTCAAAATCGGGGGCTAATTCTTCTTCGTCATGCCAGATTAAAATCAAGCCGCCCCATTCCTGTGTTGGAAAGCTGCGAATTTTTGCAGCTTCAGGAATAGGCGCCGGCGAATATGGGATTTCCGTACATTTTCCATTCGGCCCGAATTTCCATCCATGGTAGGGGCAGCGAATGTCATCGCCGTCAATCTGATTGCCTTCAAGCACCACATAAGATGTCTCGTTTTTCGCAAGGTGAGTTTTCATGTGCGGGCAATAGGCATCCATAACTGCGACCTTGCCGCTGGCGCCCCGATACATAATCATGTCCCGCCCAAAATAGCGCAGTGAAACAGGTTTATTCGTGGCTTCGCTTGCTTCCGCGACAACAAACCATCCGCGTGGGAAGGTGAATTCGCCTAAGCCGTAGTCTTCGGTCGTGGCCATAACTCAATCTCCAATCTGATAGTGCGCGAATTTAACGTCAATTTGCTACGCATATCAACCCTTATTAGGTCATAATTGGTGTTATTGCGTAGCATATATCCATTTTAGTTACGCATAGCTACAATCCATAGCCGCCAGATACATTAATTTGCTGACCGGTAATGTATTGGGCCTTGTTCGAGGCAAGGAATATTGCGGCTTCCGCGATTTCTTCGGGTTGGCCCCAGCGTTTAATCGCCAGGTTTTTCTGGACCTCTTCAACCCATTCCTTGGTAAAGACGCCTTGGCGAGTGAGTTCCAGAAACATGCCCGCTTCGATGACCCCGACCAACACGCTATTGGCGCGAATATTGTGAAGGCCTTCTTCGCGGGCAATGCCACGGATCAGACTTTCATTGGCGGCTTTGGGCGCGACGGATAAGACATCTTTGGGCGGAAAGGCGACATCTCCGGCCGAGCCAAGATGAACAAATGACCCGCCGCCTTGCGCGCGCATATGCGGAATCAACAGCCTGGCGGCATTGTAAAACCCGTGAACCTCTATATCGATCGCTTTGCGCCATTGAGCCTCGGTGGAGTCCGCAATGTTGACTTGTTCGACCAGAGGTCCCGCGCCCCAAATCATAGTATGTACGCGTCCGTGGGATTTGATCGCGGCTTCAATAGTTTTTTGAATGGCATCGATATCCGTCACATCACATTGATGGGGCGAAGCCTGCCGACCTTGAGTGGAAATCTCGGATTGCAGTTTGGTGGCGAGCTCATTTTTAGTCCAATAGACCAGAGCTACATCACTTCCGGCTTCGGCAAATTTGCGGGTGACGACCTGGCCTATTCCACCAGTTGCGCCAAAGACCAGGGTAGCACCATCTGGGAAAAGCAAATTTGACATAGCGATCCTTGAACAGTTGACTTTTCGAACGTTGTTCGGAAAATATAGCTCCAAACAATAAGGGTCAAGTCAGAGCCAGACGGCCATGACCCGAAGGGGAAGATGTGAGACCAATCACTGGATTAATTTTGGGTGCCGCGTTGGTATTGACCGCCTGCCAAGGGGAAACAAAGGTAGAAGCCGACGAACCCGTAACGTCCATAGTTTCGACGTCATCACCAAACAAATCAACTTATGACCAACCCAATGTGATCATCATGATGGCCGATGATCTGGGTTGGGCGGATCTGGGGTTTCGAGGCAGTGATATCCAGACGCCCAATATTGATCGCCTGGCCTCCGAGGGGATGCATCTGGAACGGTTTTATTCAATGCCGATCTGTACGCCCACCCGGTCTGCTTTGATGACGGCACGCGACCCGATGAAGCTAGGCACGGCCTATGCTGGCTTTCAGCCCTGGCACAATGGCGGTGTGTCGCCTGAAGAACATTTCATGCCGGAAAGTTTTAAAGCCGCAGGGTATCAAACGGCCATTATTGGAAAATGGCATTTAGGGCGTCTGACTGAACCTTTAGTGCCCAAATCCCGAGGGTTTGATCATTTTGTGGGCCATTTGAATACTCAAATTGATTATTTCGATTATACGGTTGCGCACGGCTATGACCTTCAGGAAAACGGTGTTTCAATTCAGCGCGAAGGCATATACGCAACAGATATGCATGGACAGGAAGCTGTTCGGTATTTGAAGGATATTCGAAATCCTGACAAACCCTTCTTCCTTTATGTGCCATTCCTTGCGCCGCACTCGCCCATGCAAGCCCCCAAAGAGCTTGAGAGAAAATATCCGGATCGCAAAAACCTGCCATTTCCAAGACGTACTTATGCGGCCATGGTTGACAGTATGGATCAGGCTGTTGGCGCGATTATTGAGGCTTTGGATCACCAAGGCTTGCGAGATAATACACTCGTCTTGTTCTTTTCGGATAATGGGGGGATGAAACCTTTCGGTGCAGATAACAGCCCATTGAGAGGCGGCAAGCTGGAAACTTTTGAAGGGGGTGTACGGGTCGGGGCCGTTATGCGCTGGCCCGCTGAAATACCACCTGGCACTTCAACTGACGCCGTTATTTCGGTGCTTGACCTTTTGCCAACGCTGGCGACGGCCATGAAAATCTCTGTCAATAATACCAAAGAATTGGACGGGGAAGATCGGTGGGACGCGATAACTGGCATTAAGACCGAAAGAGCGGGGGATCTTTATTTTGCGTCAAACACGCCGATCTTTAACCGCTATCACGTCAGTATTTTAGAACAACGTTGGAAACTGGTTCAAGTCATCGATCATCAGTCCCTAGAAACTCAGGTCGAAAACTATCTGTTCGATATCCAGATCGACCCCAATGAGACAAATAATCTGGCCGCGGACCACCCGGAAATTGTGTCTCGACTGGCGGGCAAAATACGAAAATGGCGGGCGCAGCACCCTATCAATGGGGTGCGTGTCGCAATCGCGCCCCATCCGGGCTGGCGCGCGCCGCTTGATTATGCAGACGCTGTCATTCCGATGGAAGAAATTCAAATAGACAGCGGTAACTCCTATGTCACAGGCATGGCGGCGCGAGTTTTACAGCAACGCCACGGGGATAAGGGGCGCATCAAATATGATTAAGGCGCTCAAATATATTTTAGGTTTTGTATTTTTGGCCCTGATTATGGGCGTGATCCTTTGGACTTTTTCTCCAGAATTCAAAAAAGCCGTTCAGCTTAGATTTCTAAGCAAAGTCAGTGAGGTTGCTGTTGAACGAATGGCGTCAAATCCTGATGCGCAAGGGACGGTCGCGGCGGATTTCATAAATATTCCCATCGAAGCCCGCGAAATCGCGCCCGGTATTTTTCAGGCCACCGGCGTGGGTAATGCCCACCTGATCACAACATCGAACGGGCATGTGTTATTTGATACGGGATTATCAACACAGGTCGCCAAACAGATGGAGGTTTTGAAACCACATTTAGGCGGGCAAAAAGTTTCGCACATTGTCGTCTCTCATTCCCATGCCGATCATGCGGGAGGCACTAAGGCGTGGCATGAAAATGGTATTGAAATTGTCGCTCATGAAGAGTTTTCAGAAGAGCAACGTTACCTTGAGGAATTACAGGATTATCAATGGTTTAGGAACAGAACCTTATTTCCATTTATGCCGGAAAGCCCGCCGCGTCTGGGCCTGATTGCTTATGGGGGGATATCACCGACAATCACGGTTGCGAATGGAACGCCACTCATTCTAGATCAAGGCGGTCGCAATATGGAAATCCTGGCATTGCCCGGCGCAGAAGGCGCGGATAATCTGGTATTGTGGTTGCCCAAAGAACGTATCTTGTTCTCCGGTGATTTCTTTGGGCCTATTTTCCCGCAATTTCCGAATATTTTTACCATGCGGGGTGAAAAGATCAGAAAGCCTGTTGAATATATTCGCTCTCTCGAAACCATCATGGCGCTTGATCCGCTGATGATAGTGCCCAGCCACAGAAACCCCATCACGGATAAAGCCGCCATTGATGACGGGCTTGGGCGCATACACGGCGCGACAAAACATGTTCATGACGCGGTTGTAGAAGGCATGAATTCTGGAAAAACTGTCGAAGACCTTATGTCCGAGATAGCCTTGCCCGAAGGACACGAACTGACACAGGAACATGGCAAAGTCTCCTGGGCCGTAAAATCAATCTGGGAATATTACATGACGTGGTTCCATTTTGACAAAACCACCGAGCTTTATGCCGTGCGTCAAGACGGCGTGCATGCGGATTTGGTTGAATTAGCCGGTGCAGACAAGCTGACGAAGCGGGCGCAGGCCTATATTGATGCCGGCGAACCGCTCAAAGCCTTGCATTTGCTCGATATCCTGGGTGAGGCTCAAACCCATGAGGCCTTAATTTTACGAGAGGCGGTCCTGGAATTGCTCCGCACTGAAGCCAAAGCCACGACCAATAACAGTTATGAGATTTACTGGTTGGATTATAAATTACGTGAAACCCGAGCGAAACTCAATGAGAGAGCATTGCAAGATTAAAAGAGATAAAAATCAATGTCTTATCATCGTGTCTACGCTATGAAATTTGCCAAAATATATCCGCTCTATGTCAATAAGGCGGAAAAGAAGGGGCGGACTGAGGATGAGGTGCGCGAGATAATCAGCTGGTTGACCGGTTATGATACGAACGGACTTCAAGCTGAGATCGATGCGGAAACGACCATGGAAGATCTGATTAAAAACGCGCCTTGCCTGAACCCGTCCCGAGACCTCATAAAAGGCGTCGTTTGTGGTGTTCGGGTTGAGAATGTGGAGGAGCCGCTCATGCGCGAACTTCGTTATATGGACAAGCTGATTGACGAACTAGCACGGGGCAAAGCGATGGCGAAAATTTTGCGAACGGCTTGAGCTTGATATTAAGGCTTTTTGACCCATTCCCCGAAATCACGCGTCAGCATTTCAATTGATGAAAACGCCATATGATTATGGCCCGTGTTCTCAAGTATAACCAATTCATGGGACGGCGCGTTGATATAGTCCTTCGGGACATCTTTGGGCGGAATACCAATGTCGTGGTCCCCAAATGCAAAGAAAATCGGCACATCAATCGCCTCAACCTCGGTTTGAAAGCTACCGCGCAGCATGCTCATCATCCCGCCGGCCGCGAATAGTTCACACGTGTTTAACCGCAAGGATTCGGTAAGGGCTTCGGTTTCACCGCCAAAGAGAATGGATTTGCCACTGGGACCGCCGCCGGGGTGCCCTGGAAATTCTGCTCCGAATTTGGCTAGAGTCAGTTTTTTCAGGTCGCGAGCGATATCATCTTCGCGGTTTTTATAGGCCTGTTCCTCGCGGGTCAGGCCCCAATCTAGGCCACCGGCGCTGCTGCCGAATAATGCCTGCGCTTTGAAGGGTTTATGACGCCCCTGTATTAAAGTGATCATCATCCCGCCCATGGAGTGGCCCACGCCGATAACGTTACGGTCGCCGATCCATGCTGTGAGCGCGCGGAACATCCAATCCGCAGATGCGCGTGGCGAAAGAAAGGGGTGATTATCGGGCAGGGGATTACTCGCCGTGCCCGGATGATCCATTAGGATAACATCAAACCCTTGCGCGTTCATACGCTTCGTAAAGCTGTTTTCTGGGGCCAGATCGAAAAACCCGCGCGCGGCACCGCCACCCGGCAGGCAAAATAAAAGAGGAAGATTTGACTTGGACTCGACTGGGTAAAGTAGGGCTTCTAAGCCAACGCCGTCGATAATGGTGTGAAGGGTCTCTGGCACTTAGGCTTCGGGGGCGATTTCGATCAAGGCGCCGTCATGATTTGCCTGAGTTTTGACCTGGCAGGACAAGCGGGAGCCATCTTTAATCTCGACAAAATCGCCGAGAGACTCCAACATATAACCTTCATCTTCGGTTTGATCACCAGCGAGTTCGGAGTTTTCAAAATAGATATGGCAGGTTCCGCAGCTCGCCGCGCCGCCGCATGTCGCCTCCACCAGAAAAGCATCGCGCAGGGCTTCCATCAAGACGGCACCTTCATCGCTTTCGATGGATTTGATCTCGCCGTCCAGTGTTTTGACATTTAGCGTGGGCATAGCCGAATTCCTTGGGTTTCTTTGGCTTTTAGCTTGACTGAGGCGTCATTCAAAGTATTTTCCGAATGACGTTCGGAAAGTCCTATAGGTGAGTTTCCAACCCATAATCAAGACCAAAAAAGGGGTCCTATGTCAGGCGTATTAGACGGATTAAAAGTTCTCGACCTTTCCTGGGGTGTTGCCGGGCCTATGACCGCCATGCTTTTGGGGGATCATGGTGCGGATATTACGCGAATAGAGCGCCCGCAAGGTGATCCGTTTGATGGTATGCTTGGCTATAAGGTCTGGCATCGCGGAAAGAAAAACGCGGTTTTTGATCTTAAGGATCCGTCCGATCTGTCTTTGTTCAAGAAACTGGTCGCAGATGCGGATATATTAATCGAATCTATGTCGCCGGGAAAAACAGCGGACCTTGCAATCGAGTATGAGGATTTGGTCAAGTTTAACCCACGACTAATTTATGTTTCGATCACGGGTTATGGTGAACATGACGACCGCAAAGGATATGACGCCTTGGTCGCTGCGAGTTCCGGCCTGCAATGGGAGCAAAGGGGTTGGCCCGAAGGGGCGCTTTACCATATGGCGGGTCGCGAAGATCCATTTGCGGAAGCTGTCGAAATTGATCCGGATTGGGTGCAAGGTGCCAATCGCGACGGTCCACTTCACACGGCATCCAAATGGCCGAGCCTCGGCGCGTTTTTCTCTGCCTCTGCGGGAATCGCGGCGGCTCTCTATGCCCGCGAAAAAACCGGACGCGGTCAGAAAGTTTCAACTTCGCTGATGCAAGGGGCACTCGCTTGCGGCAGTGGAGTTTGGCAGCGGGCGGATGAAATTGACTCGCCGGGCTTTAATACCTGGATCATGGGGGCCAGTTCTCCAAAAGGGCATTTCAAATGCGCGGACGGCAACTGGATTCATAATTGGGTGCCTAATCCGCGCTTTATCCTCGAAGCGTCAAAAGGTGACGCCATTAACGCCACGCCGGACTTATCGGTGCAAAATGACCCTGACCGGTTTGGGATTGGGCCCGAAGAACTTTTGGTTATGGCCCATTACCAGCCCATTCTTGCCGATGCGATCAGTAAGTTTTCGGCCGCGGAATGGGTCGAGGCCGGTGCGAAGGGCAATGTGACCATGCAGCCCTGTCGTTCTATTGAAGACAGCTTGACGGACCCGCTATTACTGGATGATGGATGTGTGGCGACCGTTGACGATCCAGACCTCGGACCGATTAACCAGGTGGGCATTACCTATAAGCTTGAGCGTTCGCAGGGTCGCATTCAAGGTCCGATCCGGGCAAGCGGCGCCGATACCGAAACTGTCAAAGCCTATGCCGAAAGCCTGCCGGATCTTACCGCGCACAAAGTCCCGGCCAAGCCGACCGGAAAAGGGCCCTTGGACGGTATACGTGTTCTGGATTTAGGGTTGGCCATTGCCGGACCATTTGGATGTCAGCTACTGGCCGATATGGGCGCGGATGTAATCAAAATGAATACGCTGTGGGACAGCTATTGGCATAAAACCCATATTGCGGCCATGGCAAACCGCAGCAAGCGCAGCTTTGCCGTGATGCTAAAACATCCCAAAGGGCTAGAGGCGTTGAAGAAAATCATCGCAACCTGCGATGTTGTTCAACACAATATGCGTTATCCGGCGACCACGCGTCTTGGCCTCGACTATGACAGTTTGAAAAAAGATCACCCGCGCCTCATCTATTGCCATTCGCGCGGATTTGAAGACGGGCCGCGTAAAAACCTGCCGGGGAATGACCAGACAGGGGCTTGCCTGTCCGGAATTCAACATGAAGACGGCGCCCTTTATCATGAAGGCGGACATCCGGTCTGGGCGCTGACATCGCTGGGCGATACGGGCAATGGGTTTTTGACGGCCGTCGGTATTTGTAATGCGTTGATGGAACGTGAGCGCACGGGCAAAGGCCAGTTTGTTGACACATCGATCGTTAATGCCTGCCTTCTTAATACCAGCTATGCCGTAGCGAAACCGGATGGATCACGGGTCGATCGACCTTTTCTCAATCCCGATCAAACGGGCTATGGCGACTATTACCGTCTGTATAAAACAGCTGATGGGCAATGGATCCAAATCGCGGCCATTACTGAGGCCCATCGCAAAGCCTTTGACGCCCTCGCAGGCACGGACAAGATAGGAGCCTTTGCGGGGCGTGGGTCTCAAGAGCTTATGTCCGACCTGATCAAATCGGGTGTTCCCGCCGCGATATCCGATGCCGAAGCGTCGCGCCGCCTTTATGACAACGAAGCCTATCGCGAGCGCCAATGGACTGTGAGTTATCAGGACCGTTATGTCGGAAATCTGGAGCAGATTGGTCTGACCTATGAGCTTTCCGATACGCCGGGCGTCATACAGTCGGCGCCTCTCATTGTCGGGGACAGCACCAAATCCATTCTCGAAGAACTTGGCTATTCCGAAGCCGAAATACTTGAAATGGCCAATACGACGGCCATTCTTTGTGATCCGCCTTTGCCCGGACAGAAAGAATTACAAAACCCCTGGGGTCTGTAATGTCAGAGCCGAAGAAAGCCATGCGGCCGGACCCGATCCCGCGTATCGATTCCAATTTTTTCTGGGAAGCCTGCCGACGCGGGGAGTTGGTCATTCAGAAGTGTGAGCCCTGCGACAAGCTTTGGCACCCGCCGCGCGCCTTATGTCCGATCTGTCATTCTAGCGAGAAGGTCGAAGCTAAGATGTCGGGCAAGGGAAAGGTTTTGTCCTGGTGTCGTCAGGTCAGACCGCCAAGCTTTGGCTTCCCGGAAAGCCCTTGGGTGATCCTGGTGGAACTCGATGAAGGTGTGCGTCTTTTGTCCAATCTTGAAGGTGAGTCTGAACCCCAATTCGGCATGCGGGTGACAGTCGATTTCGCCCCGACGTCGGGTGGCAAGGCGGTGCCGGTTTTTCGGGCGGAGGCTTAAGTGGTCGCTGAAAGCCAACAGGCCTGTATTGTCGGTATTGGACAGACAGAGTTTTCAAAAAATTCAGGTCGGTCTGAACAGCAACTCGCCGCTGAAAGTATTCTGGCGGCCTGTCGAGATGCTGGAATATCGCCTCATCAAATTGACGGGCTTGTCACTTTTGCCATTGATAAGTCCGACGAGATCGACGTCATGCGCTCGCTCGGATGCGAAGATATCAATTATACCACGCGGTTGCCGCAGGGCGGCGCAGCCTCTGTCACGACTTTAGTGCACGCCAAGAATGCCGTTGAAAGCGGTCTTTGTGATTACTTCGTGATTTGGCGCGCTATGAATGAGCGTAGCCAGTATCGGTTTGGACAGCCATCCATCAGCCTGTCACCCGACGCCCATAGCTCGACCTTTATGGAGTGGTGCTTCCCATTTGGGGCCCAGACACCTGCGGCCTGGGAAGCTTTGTCCTGCGGGCATTATATGAATACTTATGGCGTTTCGTCAGAAGACCTCGGCAAAATTTCTGTCACCTTCAGACGAGCGGCGGCGACCAATCCGAATGCCTTTTTCTATGGTAAACCAATTACCCTCGAAGATCATCAAAGCAGCCGCTGGATCGTTGAGCCCTGGTTCAGGCTTTTGGATTGTTGTCAGGAAAGCGATGGAGGCTGCGCTATTCTTGTAACAACCCGCGAAAAAGCCAAAGACCTGAAGCAGATGCCCGTGCCCATCCTAGGCGCGGAATATTCCATGTTGTTTAATCACGAGATCATTTCTGATTTTTACGAAGGTGATCTTTTAAACAATGATCTGGCTCTGCGCGTGACTGAAAAGTTGATCAATAAGTGCGGGATGGCCCCCAAGGACACCAATGTCGCAATGATCTATGATAATTTTACGCCGCAAGTCCTGCGCCAACTTGAAGGGTTTGGATATTGCGGATTGGGCGAGGCCAAGGATTATGTTGCGGATGGGCATTTGGAGTTGGAAGGAAAAACGCCTTTGTCGCCCAATGGCGGATTGATCGGCGAGGCCTATATACACGGTATCAACAATATTACCGAGGGCGTCAGGCAGATGCGCGGCACTGCGGCCAACCAAATCAAAAACGCAGAAACGGCGTTTTTAGGATCCGGCGTTGCAGGCGCCATTCTTGGAAGAGGATAAGATGGGACAGATATTTAAACCCGGAACAAAATTATCAAGCACGGTCTGTAAGGCACAGATCATGGTTTTGCGCGCGCCGGCTCAAGAGCTTTCAATTTTCTGCGGCGGCGCGCCTATGCAAATTGGTGATCCGGTGGAACTTGGTGAGATTAATGCGGATTTATCTGGCGGAACATTGGTTGGGAAACGCTATACAGACGCCGATGAAAGCATGGAGTTTCTCTGCACACGTGGCGGCGAAGGCACATTGCAAGTTGCCGGTTTCGAGATTGACATCAAAGCAGCCAAGAAACTGCCGTCTTCTGACTAGGTCGCGATGAATATTCATCTTCTTTTACAGATGGCCGCGGACGCCATGGGCGAGCGCGAAGCCATAATATCTGGAAATTGTCGCGCCAGTTTTTCGGATCTGGCGGACATGGCCCGGTCGGTCGCGGGCCAGGTGAAGCCCGGCGAAAAAGTAGCCTTCCTCAATGAAAACACGCCGCTCATGCCGGCGGCGTTATTCGGCGCGGCGCTTGCCGGAACGCAATTTGTCCCGCTTAATTATCGCCTGGCCGAAGATCGTCTGGACTCACTTTTGGCCCGAACCGCGCCAGCATTATTGTTATCGGATCAACACATCGAATCCGACGGAATTCGCGTCATTACCATGGAAGCAGCGGGGAGTGGTCAACTCAAGGACATGGAGGCACCGGACATAGACGGCGGCGTTGCTGTCGAACTATTTACCAGCGGGACCACCGGTGAGCCAAAATCTGCCATTCTCCGGCATGCGAATCTGATGGCCTATATTTTCGGTACTGTTGAGTTTATGAGTGCGATCGAAGATGAGGCGGCGTTGCTGACAGTGCCGCCCTATCATATTGCAGGGATTGCCGCTGTGCTCAGCTCGACCTATGCGGGACGGCGCATGGTGCAACTGCCAAATTTCTCGGCCAAGGATTGGATTGAATTGGCGCGCGATGAAAATGTCACTCATGCATTTCTGGTGCCGACCATGTTGCAACGCATTGTCGAATATGCGGGAGATCAACTTGATTTGCCGGCCATGCAGAATATCGCCTATGGCGGCGGAAAGATGCTGCGCGAAACCATCGAAGCAGCGATGGGCCTGCTGCCACACGTAAACTTCACCAATGCCTATGGTTTAACCGAGACCAGCGCGACAATCTGCATGTTGGGACCAGATGATCACCGAGCGGCCTTTGGGTCTGATGACCCGGCCATAAGGCGGCGGCTCAGTTCCGCAGGACGTCCAATTCCCTCGATCGAGTTAGAAATCCGACGCGAAGATGGAGGAAATTGCGGACCTGAAGAGGTCGGCCTGGTATATGTGCGAGGCGATCAGGTGAGCGGTGAATATAAAGGTCTCGGATCTCAGCTCGATAAGGACGGTTGGTTCCTGACCAAAGACCGGGGATTTGTCGATACGGACGGATTTTTGTTTATCGACGGGCGCGATGATGATGTGATTGTGCGCGGCGGCGAAAATATTTCGCC
>JAHDDX010000043.1 GCA_020629135.1 Hellea sp. | reverse complement strand
GGCGATGCGGGCTATTTTGACGAAGAAGGATATCTGTTCATCCATGACCGGGTCAAAGATATGATCGTGTCGGGCGGTGAAAATGTCTATCCCGCCGAAGTGGAAAATGCTCTGTTCGGCCATCCGGACATCGCCGATGTCGCTGTGATTGGTGTACCGGATGAGCGTTGGGGTGAGGCGGTCAAAGCGGTCGTGGTGTTAAAGCCTGGCTGCAGCCCAAGCGAAGGCGATTTGATCACTTATTCCAAATCCCGCATCGCCGGATATAAATGCCCGAAATCCATTGATTTCTACCCCGAAGCTCTGCCGCGCAACCCTTCCGGCAAAGTTCTGCGTCGCCAGCTCCGCGAACCCTATTGGGCGGGTAAAGGCCGGAATGTGGGATAGGGTGAGTTAATTTACTACAAATCCCAAGGACAGTTTCGGACGAGAGAGAGGCCGTCAAACTATTTTATTCCCTATTGGAGAAAAATTTCAGAAAGTTCCGTTTTTTCACATGATAACCTATTTTAATTAATTCTCTCATCAGGTTGGAATAGTCGATTTGAGGGTTAAGCGATTTGGCTAACTTTAAGCGCATTGGCTCGTGTTGGAAAATACTGGAAATGTCATCGAGATTGAGTGACATCTCATAGTATCCCAAGGCATACTTTTGGTAGGTTCTTTCATTCCCGTCTAATCCTTGAAGAAGAGAAAAGCTGTTTTCGTTCAAAGACGAAACGGGTACAGAACAATACCATTCAGAATCTGTTGCTTTTCTCCAACTGCAATAGCTGACATTTTCGGGAGAAAATGCTGGTTCCGTCGAAGCTTCTCGAAATTCATCAGGGACACCCGAATAAAAATCATATGATTGTTTTCCATTTCCCGGATACCCGGGGCTGAATCCCTTCAAGAAGCAACCTGCAGAATTGAAAAGCATGAAAACCGTATCGCCTGAACCGCTTCGAATCGATGCCATTTGCTCATTTTCGCCCCAATAAGCATCAAAGGAGTAATATCGAAATTCCCATTCTGGGGATAGAATTGCGTCTAGCGTTGCCAAGGACTGCATTCGTTTTCGAAGTTTTTTTGGGTCCGGCAAATTTTCAGGTGTATACATATCGCCCCATTTCCTGTGAGGAACAAGATTGCAAAGGGCTTATTCCGATTACGAAACAATCCGGTCGAATTGCTTTAGGAACTTGGAAGATCAATTGCCTACCCAAAATCCGGTTTGCGTTTGGCCAGAAAGGCCCGATAGCCTTCTTGAAAATCGTCGCTGACAAAGCCGTCGAGAAACCAATCCATGGTCTGGGCATTATCGCCAAACTGTCCGGCCTGATAGGCGGCCATCATTTGTTTGGTGATGCGGTGGGACTGGGTCGACAGGCTGCTTAGATTTTTGGCATAGGCCAGGACCTCACCTTCCAGCTCATCCGGCTTGTAGCGTTTATTGATCAGGCCCATTTTCTCGGCGCGGCGGGCTTTAATCACCCGGGCGGAAAACAAAATATCTTTGGCGTTGGAAATGCCGACGGTCTCAATGAGGCGCTGCACATCGGCGAACGGATAAACGAGGCCGAGCTTGGCCGGCGTAATGGCAAAGCGCGCCTGATTATCAGCAAATCGCAGATCACAGCAAAGCGCTAGGCCACATCCGCCCCCGACACAGGCCCCGCGGATCAAAGCCAAAGTGGGCAGGGGAAAGCTCGCCAGAGCCTGCATGCCGGCATTGATATGTTCAGAAATGTTTTGGGCGCTTTCGCGGGTCGCATAGAGGGTTTCAAATTCAGAAATATCTGCGCCCGAGGCAAAATGATCGCCGTCGCCCTGGACGATTAAGACCTTGATGCCGGGCAGGTCTTTGGCCGCATCCAGAACCTTGGGCAGGTCCGCCCACATTTGGGCGTTAAGGGCGTTGCGTTTGGCGGGCTGCGACAAGGTCAGGCGGTAGATATGATCATCTACGCGGTCGAGAATTAGATTTTCAGTGCTCATATGAAGCCTTTATGCGGGCGCGGCGAGACGACCAAGATCGTCATAAAGTGGAATGATTGTGACCGGGTCGCCTTGGGCCCAGGGTCCGGCATCCGGCGGGAATTGTACCAGTACATTGGCTGACGCCAGCGGCGTCATGAGAGAGCTGTCCTGGCGGGGAAATACCTCGACGACAGCCCCATCGGATGAGAGGGATAATCGCCCGCGCATATAGCTCTCGCGCGGGCCGTTGGCGTTCATTGGGGTGGAAAGCGCGGCCCTAAGCGAAGGGTTATGGCCACCATCAAACAAGAGCGGTTTCAAAAACAAGTTTGCGCAGACCCAGGCCGAGGCCGGATTACCCGGCAACCCTAAAACCATCTGGTCCGGCGAAGCCCCGAGCCAGGTCGGCTTGCCTGGCTTGACGGCGATTTTTTCAAAAATAATGTCAAAGCCGTTTCCTGAAAACCCGGGCTTCATGAAATCATAATCCCCGACCGAGGCGCCGCCAATCGGCACGATTATATCCGCCGCCTTGGCTCGTTCGATCTCAGCTTGAATGCTTTTAAGGCTGTCTTGCGCCCGGCCCGCATAAACGACCTCAGCGCCCCAGCTTTCGACCAAGGCGGCTAGGCCATATCGGTTGGAATTGATAATCTGGCCAGGGGCTATGGTTTCGCCGGGTTCGCGCAACTCATCCCCGCTTGAGACAAATGCGATCTTTGGCTTCCTAAGAACCATAACCATAGGATTGTTAGACGCTGCCGCCAGCGCGATATGGGCCGGCGATAATATTGTGCCTGCCGTAATCAGGCAGTCGCCTTGATTGAAATCGATCCCTGCGCGCCGGATATGGCGGGGGGTTTCAAAGTCCTCAAGGGTTGTGATCTGGTCGCCCGTCCTTGTGGCGTTTTCTTGTATGACGATATGGTCAGCCCCGTCAGGCAGGACACCGCCGGTAAAAATCCGGACCGCCTCGCCCGTGCCGACCTGGCCGTCAAAGGGCGCCCCGGCAGGGGCTTCGCCAATGACAGTCAGGATAGACCCGGCTTTACGCACGTCTCGGAACCGAACCGCATAGCCGTCCATGGCCGAGGCATTAAAAGGCGGGGTTGTGAGCTGCGCGATAATATCCTCAGCGCAAATGCGACCCGGTGCATCTCTCAGCGCAACCGTTTCGCGCGGCATCGGACGGCGATGGTCCTGTATCAGTTTTAAAGCTTGTTTGACGGAAATCATAAGCGGTATTTATCATGGGAATTCAGGAATGCACCGGATAATTATCGACAGGTTCAAATCAATGGCTATGATACAGCGTTGAATAGCGGAATGACTATGACGTCACATGTTTTATTAAAAGCCAAAGATACGGCGCCCACGGGCCTGGTTGATCCATTTGGCCGCCGCGTGTCCTATTTGCGTTTATCCGTCACGGATCGTTGTGATCTGCGTTGTACCTATTGCATGGCCGAAAACATGAAATTCCTGCCGCGCAAAGACCTTCTGACACTCGAAGAGCTAGATCAGGTTGCTTCGGCCTTTATCGGACGCGGGGTGAGAAAACTGCGCATTACCGGCGGCGAGCCGCTCGTGCGCCGTGACGTCATGGAATTAATCGAGAGCCTGTCACGTCATCTGCAATCCGGTGCGCTCGACGAATTGACTCTGACCACGAATGGGACGCAGCTTGCCCGCTTTGCCGATCGTCTGGCGGCCGCGGGTATGAAGCGGATCAATGTCTCAATCGACAGTTTGGACCCTGAGACTTATCGCCGGATTACAAGGGGCGGGGATCTCTCCAAGGTGCTGGTGGGGATAGAAGCCGCGCAGGCCGCAGGGATTAAGATCAAACTGAATTGTGTGGCGCTCAAACAGGATAATCTGGACGAAATCCCGGCCATGATCGCCTGGGCTCATGAACGGGATATGGATTTCACCCTGATCGAAGCCATGCCCATGGGCGACATTTCAGAAGACCGTTATGATCAGTTTGTCTCGCTCGCAGAAATTCGCGCTAATCTTGAACGCGATTGGACGCTTGAAACGTCGTCTCATCTAACTGGCGGTCCGGCGCGATATGTGCGGGTCGCGGAAACCGGCGGACGCATTGGGTTTATTACGCCCATGTCCCATAATTTCTGTGAGAGCTGTAACCGTGTGCGCCTGACCTGCACCGGGCAGCTTTATCCTTGCCTGGGTCAGGATAATATGACGGACCTTCGTGCCGTCTTGCGCGCGGATAATGATGAAAGCTTGGATGCGGCCATTGACCGGGCCATCGGCATTAAACCCAAAGGTCATGATTTCGATATTTCGCGCCAGGGGCAGTCGCCCTCTGTAGCGCGGTTCATGTCGACGACCGGGGGATAAGCGATGCAGCTTCTCTTCTTTGGACGCTTTAGCGATATTGCCACGTCGGGGCCCGTGGACCTGCCGGACAGAGTGATAGATATCCAAACCCTGACTGCCTGGTTATCCGAGAAATATGAAGGTTTTGAAGATTTGGTGAACCGGGCCGGTTCCCGTATCGCGCTGAACAAGGAAATCATTCATTCGAATGCGCTCGTCACCAATTCGGACGAAATTGCCTTTATGTCAGCCCTGAGCGGTGGGTAATGGTAGGACGAGTAAAAATTGCCGTTGAGCGTTTTGCTATTGAGCTCGAGCATAAACGCTTTCGTGCGGCCTTGCCATCAGATGCAGGTGCCGTTGTGTCCTTTTCCGGCATAGTGCGCGGCGATGATGATCTTACCGCGCTGCGGCTCGATCATTATCCGGGGTTCACCGAATCCGAAATTCAGAACATCGTGGACAAAGCCTGCGCGCGTTGGGGCTTGATCGATTGTGCGGTTATCCACCGGGTCGGGGAACTCGAGCCGGAAGAGGTTATTGTCTGGGTGGCGGCCGCGTCAACGCACAGACGTGACGCTTTTGCGGCGGCGGATTATATTATGGATTACTTGAAATCGGACGCGCCGTTCTGGAAGCAGGAAAGGCGCGGAGATTGTCTCGAATGGATTGAGCCGCGGGCGCAGGATTATGATGATAAGAAAAGGTGGGCGTAATGGCCGGGATTGATGAAACACTGGAGTTTAAACCGGTCAATATTGCGGTGCTGACGGTCTCGGATACCCGCACGCGCGAAAATGATACGTCCGGCGATCTGCTTGAAAGTCGGGCCGTGGAGGCCGGACATAACGTCGTGGCGCGCAATCTTCTTAAGGACAGTATCCCGCAAATACAGGCCCAGATCCGTATGTGGGCCAATGACCCCGAGGTCGAAGCTATCATTACCACGGGCGGCACGGGGCTGACCGGGCGCGATGTCACGGTCGAGGCGGTTACGCCCATGTTTGACAAAGTCATAGACGGGTTTTCCGTGGTGTTTCACATGAAAAGCTATGAAACGGTCGGCCTGTCGACTCTTCAATCGCGGGCCTGCGCAGGGCTCGTGGGCAGCACAATTGTGTTTTGTCTACCGGGATCAAACGGCGCAGTCAAAGACGGCTGGGACAAGGTCATTTGTGATCAGCTCGACAGCCGACACAAGCCGTGTAATCTGGTCGAGCTGATGCCCCGCTTTAGTGAGACCTAGATGAGCGATCTGACCCATATTGATAAATCCGGCCGGGCAACCATGGTGGATGTCTCGGACAAGGCGGAAACCGCGCGTCGGGCTGTGGCCCGCGGGCAGGTGCAAATGCGCGCTGAGACCCTCGCCAAGGTCAAAAGCGGTCAGAATAAAAAGGGGCAGGTTCAATCCGTCGCGGAAATCGCAGGGATCATGGCCGGTAAAAAAACCAGTGAACTGATCCCGCTTTGCCATCCTCTGCCCCTGACCAAGCTGATCGTCGAGATCGATATCGATGAGGATCTGCCGGGCCTGGTGGTCACGGCTGAAGCCAAAACCAAAGGTCAAACCGGGGTTGAGATGGAAGCCCTGACCGCGGCCAGCGTCGCCTGCCTGACCATATATGATATGCTCAAGGCTTCCGAAAAAGGCATGGTCATTTCCGATATCCGCCTGATTCATAAATCCGGTGGCAAATCCGGCGATTGGGACGGATGAACGACGCAGTGAAAGACGATAGTTTGGTTGCGATGGAATGGCTCATGGAGGATGCCATTCAGAAAGATGCCGGCGTTAGTCTGGCACGTATGACCGTCGCGCCTGACACACTATCCGAGCTTCATTCCCATCCGAATTGCACAGAGGCCATTCATGTCGAGCAGGGAACTATTCGGCAAAGGTGCGGAGATGAATGGATGATCTTAGAACAAGGTCAAACTTGTTTGATCCCGAAAGGATATTCCCACCAGACCCAAAATATTGGTGCCGAGAGCGCTGTATTGATACTCGCTTATTCCAGTGGCACCCGAATTTACGAAACCTAACCACATAAACCCAGATTCAATTTCCGTTCAGCTATTACCTTATTCCGTAGGATGAGGTCGGAATAACGCTCCCCAATCCCCCCGCAAAACATGAACCCTGCCTATATGAACGGAAAATAAAACCGCCATTCAGTCAAAGTTCAATTCGCGGTTTCTATAAGGGCATTGTGAGCAACATTGCTCACTAGCCATTATTTAAGGAGGGCTATCATGAGAAAATTAAACGTCACAAAAACAATTGGCGCGGCTGTATTGGCGGCGACATTGAGCTTTTCAGCCGGTTCGGCCTATGCACAGAGCACAGACGAAGTTCTCGGCACCATCCTCGGCGGCGCTGCGGGCGCCATCATTGGCGGCGAGATTGACAATAAAGGGTCTAAAAAAGAAGGCCGTATCATTGGCGGTATTGTCGGTGCGGGTCTGGGTTATGTGATTGCCGACGAATTGTCCGGCAATGACCGCGACCGCGAATTGCGTCGTCGTTATTACGGTCAGTCCGGTGAATATTACAATCAGGACGGACGCGCCTATCGTCGTTACCGCGACGCGGACTATGGATTTGTGTCCTTCCCGATCCTGGGCAATGATCCCTATTACCATATGAATGGCCGTAAAAAAGCTCACCCTGTCTTTGCGACCCATCCGGGCCGCGGCAAAGGCAAAGGCCTGAGAAAGCGCCACAAGCAACGCTATTACTACTAGGCGATTGAGATTTGAAACACCCGGTCTGAGCCGGGTGTTTTTTTATGGAGCTTAGTCTTCCGACAGGGTCGAAATCTGCGGGATTAACCGTTCGCGCAAAGCCTAATCAAAGATATGTCGACTTGACTGCCATATTGATAAAATATCCCTGCCGTGTAGGAATAGATTTAAAATGGGGGATATTGAGATGAGTACGAAACACGGCCTGTCCCGGTCTTTAAAGCGCATAGATACTCTGGCCCTGTCTTTTGGCGCCATGATTGGTTGGTCATGGGTAGCTCTGGTTGGGGACGTGATCGCCCGTGGTGGCACAGGCGGGGCGATGATAGCGACGGCCGGTGTCGGCATTATTATCATTGCCTTGGGTATGATTTACGGAGAACTGGCTTCGGCTATGCCAGAGGTCGGCGGCGAACATGTTTATGCCTTGCGAGCACTGGGACCCATGGCATCTTTTGTCTGCACCTGGGCTATCGTCTTTTGTTATATCTCGGTGGATGCTTTCGAGGCGATTGCCTTGCCCACCGTTCTTGAAAATTTATTCCCATCATTAGGTCGCATGCCATTATGGACTGTGAATGACGCGGTCGTCTATCTGGATCACGCGCTTATCGGCGCGTCGGCGTCAATCTTTTTGACCGTGATTAATATCCGGGGCGTAAAGATTGCAGCTTTCTTACAAGCGGTCGTAGTGGCCATGATCATATTGGCAGGGTTAGTATTATTTGCCGGTATGGGGCTCTCGGGCGATGTCGATAATATGCAGCCATTATTTTCAAACGGTACCATTGGCATATTTGCGGCCGCAGCCATGATCCCATTTTTCATGGTCGGGTTTGATGTTATCCCGCAAGCCGCCGAGGAGATTGACCTGCCACCGCGCCGGATTGGCTTATTAGTGATCTGGTCGATCGTAGCGGCTGTGATCTGGTATATGCTGATCGAGCTCGCCGCCGGTATGTTGCTCAATTCGAGTGAACGGCTGGCCGCGGATTTGAACACCATAGAAGCCGCTCGGGTCGCCTGGGGCCAGAAAGGGGCGGTTTTGCTGATGCTGGCCGGTGTCGCCGGGATTATGACAAGTTGGAACAGTTTCCTGATCGCCGGATCACGGGCGCTGTTTGCGTTGGCGGAAAGTGGTATGGCCCCGCGCTTTTTCGCGCGTGTACACACACGCTATAAAACGCCGATCGGCGCGCTTGTTTTTTGCGGTTTGGCCGGTGCCATAGCGCCGTTTCTTGGGCGTCAGGCCCTGGTCTGGTTTGTCGATGCCGGTAGTTTCGCGTTGATGATCGCTTATGTTTTCGTTGCCTTGTCATTTATCATTTTGCGTCGCCGCGAACCTGAAATGAAGCGTCCCTATAAGGCGCCATTCGGCCAGGCCCTTGGCTGGTTCGGCCTGCTGGCTTCGCTGGCGTTGGGCGCCTTATATTTGCCGGGTATGCCGGCCGCTCTGATCTGGCCACAGGAATGGGCTCTTGTGCTCACCGGATTGATCCTCGGGGCTGTCGTTTATTTCACCTCTTCATCCGCTAAAAACAAAGGGTAAGCCTGGGTATAGTTAATTTGCTGGGCGTTCTTATGGGCGGTTCAGCTCGAAGACAGTTTTGAGATCTGATCCAGTAGTCGATCCCGAAAGGCCGGGGTGGCATCTGATGCCAGACAAAGAAACACGCCGGTCAATGCCTGTTTCCGAAACTCAGTCAGGTCAAAATACCCATTGGCCCAGTCCTGCCGAGCCAACCGGTAACACCCATATATTTGCGGCCCTAAAATGTCTGGCGACACATGCCCCCGCAAAAGGTTTTGCTTTATAGCGTCTTCACAGGCCGCGATGGGTAGGCGGACGAAATTTGCAAAAATACCGGTGTCCGAGCTTTGCTCAAATAAGCCGCTGCGATCCCCCGCGATAAAGGCGGCCCGAAAAAAGGCTTCGTCTGTGGCGAAATGATCGGCGAGGTCATTGATCTGCCGGGCAAAGGATTCTTCGACCGTGCCGTCCACGGCCTGGCTCTGAATATTACGGAGCTGCGCCACCAAATCGTCTATGATGAGCCGCAAAATCTCATCTTTGCCGCCGATCAGATTATAAATTGTCGGGACCGTCAGCTCGGCGCGAGCGGCGAGGTCGCGAATTTTTAAGGCTTCAAACCCTTGGCTTGCAATCAGGAAACGGGCTTCGTGCAATATCCGTTCACGCCGCTTGGCCATGTTTTTTGTGCGTGTGGTCTTGCCCGCAGGAAGTGTTTCAATTGCCATGGCATGGCCCTAAGCCAGTTTTGCGATTGACTCAAGAATTAAACGTTGTTAAAATTTAAACAATGTTTAAATAATGGAGAGTGCCATGTCTCAACCGTCTTATATGGCTTCGATCGAAGCCTGCGCCGCGCATTACGGAGAAGACGCGGACGCCATGCGGGCTTATCTGCTGAACGGGCATGTGCGTGCCGTTACCCTCGATAATCGCGGCCCGATCGAATTTGACGCGGACGGCAGGCTCGCCGCCCATATCCGTGACGCCTATAAAAAATACGGTTTCTATGTGTTCACCGGCGTATTGGCCGAGGAGGAACTCGACGATATCAAACAGGATCTCGCACAGATCAAACAGAAATTCCCTGTCGGCCCCGAGGCGAAATTGGCGGCTGACGGGTCTCCGGGACTGGGCGTGGATTGCGCGGCACCCACCCTGGTCTGGTCCAAGCCCCTGGCGGATCCGCTCGGCGGTTCGACCCTGGCCAATGGCCGCCATCAGGTCAAACTTCATGAACCGCAAGCTGCTGCTGATGCGCCGGCGGCTGCCCCGTTTATATTGCTGGGCTCATTGCAGTTTTCTGAAACCTGCCTGCGGGTTTACGGCCATCCGCAACTTTTGAAAGTAGCCGAAGACATCAACGGCAAGGATTTCGCCCCATTTAACGAATGCCTGTTTATCAAAGAACCCGGCATTGGCGCGGCCGTGTCCTGGCATCAGGACGGGACAACCCATTGGGACAGTGATGATTTCGATGACGGCATTCACGGATTTAATTTCATGGCGCAGGTCTATGGCAGTACGGCCGTCAACGGGGTCTGGGTACTGCCGGGTAGTCACAAGCTCGGCAAGATCGATATTAAAGAACTGGTCAAACAATCCGGTAGCGAACGTATCGCCGATACCGTACCGCTGATCTGTGATCCAGGTGATGTGGTGATCTGCAACCGGCAGCTCGTCCACGGCTCATTCGCCAATACCGGGTTTGAACCCCGGATTACCGTGAATATGGGTTTCCACCGACGCAGTTCTGTGCTCGATGTGATGGGGGCAGGTATCCATAATGACGCGCAGAAGTTTGACGCGGCTTTGATTGCCAAACGCTCCGAAGTCATAGGCTATGGCATTGATGCCCGACGCCAAAGATTCCCCGATGAACAGCCTTATGAATATCAGCCCTTTACAGAACAGGGCCTATCCTATGAATGGAACGATGCCGCCAAAGCTTCCTTGCATAATTACAACGCCTTGGATTTGAGTATTTAGGGGGAGTGGGTAGGACACTAATCTATGGTAAAATAATTATCCAACTCGAAGCAATGATGACGGATAGAATATGTTTACTTTGACATGCTATTTGAGAATCAGGAGACCGATATGGATATACCAGGTTTTATCTGCTTCATTTGGGGTGTTTCGTTTTGCCTAGCATGCATTCTATTTAATTTTACGACTTGGCGCGAATGGGATATTACCCAGCCTGTAACGGATGAGACTTGGCGCAATACACCAAAAGGGATAGCCATAGTCCCGCCAATTATTGCGTTAGTGTGGTCAACACCGGCTGAAAAATTTACGTTAAACCCCATACCGACCTTCTTTTGGGAACGTCTACTGATGCTTGCCTTGGGATTGATTGTCGGAACAATCATCGCCATTGCTATTAAACCAAAAACTAAAATATGAGCGCGAAGGCGTTTTTTAAACGAAAAGTTCTAAAGTCCCATCTCGCTCCTCCTGATGTCGCGCCAGTTCTAACAATACTGCGCGTTGAAATTTGACGCGGTCTTAATTGCCAAACGCTCTGAGGTCATCGGCTATGGCATTGATGCCCGTCGCCAAAGATTCCCGGACGAAGAGCCCTATGAATATCAGCCCTTTACCGAGCAGGGCCTATCCTATGAATGGAACGAAACCGCCAAAGCCTCTTTGCATAATTACAACGCCCTGGATTTGAGTATTTAGGGGGAGTGGGTAGGACGGTATTAGCTATGCGGACATTCACGAATGTCTTAAATGAGGCGAATTTAAGCCGCTCACGTCAGGCCTGCTTTGGCGAAAGAGTCGCCATGTCATGAACTACGTCATAAATGACATTGTGATTTTGTACGAGAGGTAATAAATATCAACTTGTGAAACCACTCGAAAACAGTAGTCGTTCAACTACATTGCGCTTTCTCGCATTCGCTCTCATTGCGTTAATTTTAGTTAAATTTTTAACAAATTTGTTGGCGCATTATACTACGCAAATTAGCCCCAATTTTGGTGATGATCGACTTGTGGGACGTTATATCGAATTGGATGAAAATCATAGGCCAATGCAAAACGCCGCGATTATAGATTTTCGCCCCATTTCAATAAACGACAATCCTTCAAGTTTTTTGATTTTTACTTACATTCCTTATGATCAAAATGATACTATCAGCATTGTGCTCGAAAACTTGACGGTGAATAATGCCTTCACGTCCAAATCTGATAGAATTTATGGCTTCGATCAGGTTTTGAAGCCTGTTAAATTTTTAAGCAATGTGGATTTAGAAAATCTTTCCGAAGGTACCCGAAACTTGAGTGCCAAATCTGATTTTCCAAAAGGTTGCGTGTTTAAGGCCTTTAATGATAACTTTGGGCCAAGTTATGGAATTGGTTGGGCCGCGACCAAGAATTGTCAAAGCTCAAATTTTCCTATAGTACTCCGAGGAAACTTTAGAAGAACTGGATTGGCATTACGATCAAATTTACTGCTTCAAACCAGTAAAAATAAAACACATGTAAATCATAAAGACCGTAACGTATATTTCAAAAAAACAAACTAATTGGCTTGATATCCGCGATCAAGGATTTTGAGAAATTAATGTGCGTCCTACTTTGGGCGTTTTTTGCCGCTAACGGGATGTCCCCTTTAGGGATTTATCTGCCATTAAAATATGACTCTAATTCTCAATTAACGGCCGTTTTTCCCCTTCGAGCACGACGCCCCAGACATCAATATCCGACCAGTCTTTGCCGTCGATCTCGAGCGGGTTAGCCGAAAAGTCCGTGCATTAAAAATAACGAAGAATGCCTGACAGAATGTGGAAACAATGATAGTTTTGGCGGGAAAAGGGGATTGAAAATGGTGCCATTGAAAGTCGCAAAACGGATTATTCTCGGGGGCAGTCTAGTGTTTGCTTTTCTAATCTTGGGTTATCAGGGTTTTGTTTATCTTCAGACCGGCGATTGGCACTGGATTGCACTAGCTGATATTTTTCCCACATGGACCGAAAACTTGTCGCCCGAGGGCGGTGGTTTGCAGGCCATAGCCTATTGGTTTTTGGCAAAACTCTGGTTGGGAATTATTGTGATTGCGCAAGGTATTCATGGGTTTTTCTTTGCTAAAGAAGACGCGGTTGGTTTCCCCGATGGCGACATCGATTAATTTTGCAGTTCCGCGTTTTTCAAGTCTGAAACAAAAGAAGAGATTGACGGATTGGTCATCTACCTCTTTTAAAAGGGATAACCTTACACTCCCGGAAGCGGCCGCTTCTCTCCGTCGAGCACAACACCCCAGACATCAATATCCGGCCAGTCTTTGCCGTCGATCTCGAGCGGGTTGGCGGAAAGGATCGTAAAGTCCGCGCGCTTGCCGATCTCGAGCGTGCCGATTTCGTCGTCCAGGCCGAGCGCCCGCGCACCGTCAATGGTAATCGCCTCAAGCGCGTCATAGGGCTCGAGCGCATTGTCCGGCACGTAGGTTCCGCCTTGGCGGGTGGAACGGGTGATCTGGACCGAGGCCGCGCGTAACGGATCCGGTGGGGCCAGGGGGGCGTCGGAATGCAAGGTCACGACACTGCCGGCGCGGGACAGAGCCCCTAGCGGGCTGATCCAATCGGCGCGTTTCGGGCCCAAGGGTTCGGCATAGCTCTCGCCCATATAATGGACATAGTGACTGGCGGCAGAAACCATGACGTCATGATCGGCGGCCTTGATCACATGGTCCGGCGAAAACAATCCGCCATGTTCAATGACGAAATCATTGTCAAATCCGTTGGACCGCGCGGTTTCAAGCGCGCCCAATGTTTGCGTTTGCGCCGCGTCGCCGTTGGAGTGGATATGTAGCCCCAGACCCTTTTCCAGATAAGGGCGGAGGGTTTCGTATTCATCGCCGGGCTGGGTCACCCACAGACCTTCACTGCCTTTGGATTGACCGGCCAGGTAACCGGGCGGAGAGACCCGCATGGTCTGAGAATAAAACGCCGCATCGGTGAAAAACTTCACCCGCGGCAGGACGGGCGCAGGCGTCTGTCGCTCACCCGCGGCCATGGCCTCGATCACATTGGGGGCGTCTTCGCCAAATTCGGCGGAAAAGGCCCGGTGTTCAGGCACCAGATAAAGCTTAAAGCCGCTATCGTCCTGGTTCCAGAATGCGGCAATCGTTTGATCTTCTGACGCCCGGCCAAGCACGCCGTAACCCAGATCCGCGGTGGTGGTGATGCCCGAGTTCCGAACGATTTGAAAATAGGTATAGAGCCCGCGCGAAACGGCCTGCGGGCTGAACATGACCGGAGCAAGCCCTTGCAGGGCAAAGCCAGCGGCGTCTTCATAGATCCGCCCGGTCAGTTCACCATTTTCATCCAAATCGACGCCGTGATATTGATCAGCGAGGGCCGGAGTCGCGCCAATGAATTCAATCCCGGCGCTGTTAAAATAAAAATCATGACCGGAATAATGCCAGACCATAAGCGGCCGGTCTGGGGATATTTCATCGAGGATTGTTCGATCCAGATCGCCTTGAACCAGATTGTGAAAACCATAGGCGATGATGATCGATTGGTCTTCCGGCGTCTCGGCGACGATCTCTCGGAGGCGATCATGAAAGGCTTCGGGATTGTCATAGCCGGGGCTCATCCCATCGGGCATAGCCATGGGCCAGGGCGGGGCGAAAGGCTGGGCGTAGAACATCCCGCCGAGCAGCACATGCATATGTGGATCGATCAGGCCGGGCAGAATGGTTTTGTCCGCAAAGCTGTCATCGACAATGCCATTGGGATATTTTTGACGCAGTGTTTTGGCATCGCCCATATCCAGAATGTTTCCGTCCAGAACGGCCACGGTTTCGACCTTTGCGTCAGGTGCGGTCATGGTGAGGATGGCGTCCGCTGAATAGAGGGTCGGTGTCAGATCGCTGACCTCAGTAACTGGCTTGGGGGTGCAGGCCGCAAGCCCGGCGGCCAGACCCAGGGCGAGGAAAGAGGTTTTGATCCTATTCATCATTCCCACCTAAGGACACAGCGTCATAAAAGGTTTTATCTCGGTCACTATTGGCTTCAGAAATGACAAAAGCACGAACAGCTTCCAGGGTCGCCGCGTCATAGGTCGTGCCAAAAGGCGGCATTCCGTTTTCCGCGAGCATGCCGTCTGCGACGACTTCCTGCCAAAGCTCCGCATTTTTCGTCACGGCAGACAGGCGCAGATTCGGAGTCAGCCCGGACGGGTAAGCCTGATCGCCATGGCACACCGAACAATTATTGGAATAGATCCGTTTGCCAAGCGCAAGGGTATCGTCGTCTACATTCAGGGGTGCCGGAATCTCATAGTCGATCTCTGCCTCTTCTGGGGGTGGCGGCAATGCGCCATCTGCGCCTAGCTTAAACACTAATACCCGGCCTGAGTTAAAATCAGAGCCGGAGGGTAGGACCCCGCCAAAGCCCAGCACAAACGCACCGCCCCAGCCGGAAGCCACGGCGATATATTGTTCGCCGTCAAGCTCATAGGTCACGGGCGCAGCGGCGATACCGGTCTGAGTGAAATATTTCCATTTTTGATCGCCGGTGGCCGCGTCATAGGCGGCGAAGTGCGCGTCGGCCGTGCCCTGAAACACCAGATTACCTCCGGTGGATAAGACACCGCCATTCCAGGGACCATGCTGTTCAAACGACCAGGCGGCTTCCTGCTTGACCGGGTCCCAGGCCAGTAAGCGACCTTTGGCCATGGCCCTCAGAGCCCGGAACATGGCCTTGTCATCCGGCAATACGGCGATCGAAAATTCCGTGCCCGTATTCCAGCCCGCTTCGTTCTGGGTGTAATCCGTTTGATCGCCATAAACCCAAGGCGCTTCTTGGGCTGGAATGTAGACCAGTCCGGTGTCCGGATTAAACGCCATGGGCTGCCAGTTATGGGCGCCAAGCGGGCCGGGGAGCTGCAAATGTGGGGCTTTGCCGGAATAGCGGGCATCCGGATTTTCAACGGGTCGACCTGTGGCCGAATCGACATGGGTCGCCCAGTTGATCGGTACGAAATTATTGGCGCTGATAAATTCTCCACTCGCTCGGTCTACCACATAGAAGAACCCGTTTTTCGGGGCCTGCATGATGACTTTGCGCATCTTACCGTCGATCTCAAGGTCAGCGAGGATCATATGCTGTGTTGCGGTATAGTCCCAGGTCTCGCCCGGTGTGGTCTGATAATGCCAGACATAGTCGCCTGTTTCCGGGCGTACCGCCACGATGGATGATAAGAAAAGATTGTCGCCGCCTTCCGGGCTGCGAATGGACTGGTTCCACGGGGAGCCATTGCCGGTCCCGACATAAAGCAGATCAAGATCAGGGTCATAGGCCATGGAATCCCAGCTCGTGCCGCCGCCCCCGGCTTTCCACCATTCGCCGGTCCAGGTTTCGGCTGCCATTTTCATAGTGTCATTTTCAAATCCGTCGGCTGGATTGCCCGGCACGGTATAGAAACGCCAGATCATCTCTCCGGTCTCGGCGTCATAGGCGCTGAAATAGCCTCGAACGCCGAGCTCGGCGCCGCCATTGCCGATGATCACTTTGCCTTTGATGATCCGCGGTGCGCCAGTGATGGTATAGGGATAGGTCTTGTCAACCGTCTGTACGTCCCATTTAACCGCCCCGGTTTTGGCATCTAACGCGATCAGGCGCCCATCAATTGTGGCGGTGAAAACATGATCGCCCCAAATTGCCACGCCGCGGTTCACCGCATCGCAGCAGCCTTTGGCGGCCTGGGCCTTGTCGACATCCGGATCAAAGGACCAAATGGCTTCACCCGTGCGCGCGTCGATGGCGTGGACAATATTCCAGGTCGAAGTCGCATACATGATACCGTCATGGACGATCGGCGTGGTTTCTATCCCACGCGAAGACTCCAGGTCATAAGACCAGGCGAGGCCGAGATCGTTGATATTATCTGAATTGACTTGAGACAAGGGGGAGTGGCGTTGTTCCGCATAAGAGCCGCCATGGGTGACCCAACCGGAGCTGTCCGCCGCCAGAATGGTGGCTTCGCTCACACCCATTTGGGTTAACTCTGTTTCGGTTTCAGGTTTAGGCGAACAGGCAGACAGTGCTAAACCTGCGCTCAGCATCATAGTTGTTATCAATCGCATTTTATTCCTCCCCGAATAAATTTCACACCCAGTAATCTTTTGTCCGGTCAATCACCCAATACATGGCTGTCGCCGCAATGGCATAAGTGGTAACCCATTTGACGCGTCTTTCAAAATCGACATTGATTTTGGCAAAAAGGGCTAATAGCGCGACAAATCCCGCAATGACGGCAAATTGCCCGATTTCAATGCCGAAATTAAATAATAAAAGCGCCATTAGTTCGGCGCCCTTGGGCAGGCCAATATCGGCGACGGCGCCGGCGAAGCCGCAGCCGTGAATGAGGCCGATCGCAAAGCTGATCAAATAAGGTCGACGGGCCGCCAGCGTATTTTCTCCGCGTAATTTTCGGACAATTTCTACCCCCAGAAATACGATGCTCATGGCGATCAGAATTTCGACGGGTCGCGACGGGATATTGATAAGGCCAAAAGCCGCCAATGCCAAAGTCAAACTATGCGCCAGAGTAAATGACGTTGCGACCATCCAGATCTGGCGCGTGCGCACAAGCAAGGCCAATCCAATCACAAACAGAATATGGTCCCAACCCATCAAAATATGTTCCACGCCAAGGAACAGATATTCACTGACACCGTGTTCTGTCTGGTTGCTGAGGTTAAGGGTCGGGCTGGAAGGTTTGAGCAATGATCGACTGATATCTCCGTTTAAGTAAGAAATTTCAACAAACACATCGGTCAATGTTCTGGACAGACCGTCAATGGAAATTTCGCCCGCCGACAAATCGCAACTTAATGTCGAGGTCTCAATAATCGAACTGGTCTGAAATTGTGTGTCGCCGGAAGTCTGGGTGCAGTCGACGGGGAATGTCGGGACAAGCTTAAGGCGTTTGCCCGAAAGGACAGGCTGTTTCCAGGTTACCTCAAAAGATTGTTCCGCAGTTTGCGATAGCTGTAAAAAGGCTGGCCGGACTTCATGGGCGACGGCGGCAATGACCATGCTCCAGAGAAGGATCAAACTGCCGATGATGCGGATCATTCCCTCACATCCTCGACTTCAACCTTGTATTTTTTCAAAAGATCTTCGAGGCGCTTTTGGTTGGCACTTCGTTTTTGTGTGATTTGCCATTGGCGAAGAACCGATTCTTTGACGGTCTCAAATTCCGCTTCCGAACCGCGGATGACATTGTCCAGTCTGACAAGATGCAGGCCATAGGCGGATTCGACAGGGCCTTGCCAGATACCGGGCTTGAGGAATTGAATATCCTTAGCAAAACGTGATCCAAATTCACGTGTGATCTCGGTAGCGCTTTGGTCAGTATAACGTCGTTTCAAAATAAACGGATCGCCCATACGTTCCCAGTTTTCGTCAGTGATTACCAATGCGTTTTCTGTGGCAACGTCTTCAATTGTTGCGCCATGGGTCTGAGGGCTGAAATAAACATGGGAGAATGAAATACGGTCAGGCTCGTAAAATTCAGCTTTGTTGTCTTTAAACCAGGTTTCAAGCTCGCCGGGCTTTGGGGCAGGTGGCGGGGTTGAGTCTTCGATCATGAAGCGCATTTTCTGGGCCAGTCGACGACGGATAATTGTATCATCTTCCGCCAGACCAAGTCTCTCCGCCTCGCGCATCAATACCTGTTCTTCGACATGGGCGAAGAGTAATGCCTGAACATCCTCATCGGTTGGCTGACGCCGGTTTTCGGCCGCAAAAATTTCAGCCTGGCGTTTAATTTCAGCGGCCGCAACCTCGATGGTATAGTCCGCCTTGGTAACATGTTTTGCCCATAGGCCGTGCCCGATAAATAAGGCCAGGCCCAATAGGAAAAACTGAAACAGCGGTTCAGTAAAAAGTCGTTTCATTTATGGCTTAGCTTCATACCAGATCGGAGAACTCCAGGCCCGCTCCTGCAAAGTTGGTTGCAGGTCTGGATGGCGTTCGACGCCAGCATTTAAAGCATCCCAGGTCGACCAGCGACAGGTCGGATTTTCCAGAACCCGGACATAATAGCTGGCGGCCATATCGGGATTGAAATCCGGATCAACCCAAAGGGCTTTGAGTTCCGGGTCGCCGCTGTCAGTTGAAATAGAACAATCGGTCAGGTCAACACTGGCACCCTTATCCGGGCATCGATGTGTGGCCGGGTCAGGTGTCGCGCCATCAGAACAGGCTACGTCATAAACCGCTTCCTGCGCGCTTTCGCCATTATGCCAGGCTTTGATGATCTGGACGCGTTGGAGTGGCGCACTGAGCGGATCTCGACTGGCCCAGGCAATAAATTGAGGGGCGGTATCGGTTCCTGAAATTGTCCCGCCCATCGGCACGCCATTTTCATAGGCACTGGCGACCATATCGGGTTGGCTTAAGATGTCCTCAGCGAATTGACCGCCAAACATCCGAACTTTGATCCGGGGGCCTGATGTCGCAAATGTTTCTTTGGCCCTCATGGCGCCAAAAATATCTTCTCGTGTATTGGCTTCGGCCCAGACGGCGGCCAGCCCTGTGGCGCCCCATTTAGAAAACCAGTTTTCCGCATTGGGGTCGCGTTCAACGCCTTCCCAGCTTTTGGCTCCGCCCGGCGGTACAGATCCGCGGGATTCCGGGGTGGCATCAAGAATGCCAACTTTGGACCAGAATTTTTTATCATCAAATGAGCCGCCGGCGACATGGGTATCTGAACTGCCGATCAGGCCGAATTTATACGGATTTGCACCGGTTTGATTTTCGATGTTCAATCCATTCGCCAAGGCCTCGCGCACATAGCTGCCATTGATTTTTGAAATTGTATAAGAGCTCAATAACGCTTCATAGATTTCAAAATTGGCCCACTCATCGTTTGGCGACAAAGATGGGTGGGTCTCGGAGGTGCCTTTAACCTGGGTCATCTCCACGATGGGTTCATTGAGAATACGTTGTTCACCGTAAGCTTTGTCAAAAGGATTGCCTTCATAGGTGACCAGGTCAAACATTTTACCATCAGACACATTGGAATTGTGGGGAATGGCAATCACGTCGCGACCTTGCGTCCTTTGTCCGTCCATCCAATCCCAGAGGTCCTCGGGGTTGGTTGAATCAAGTGTGGCAAAAAGTCGGTCAGGGGCTTTGTCTTCAAAAATGACATTGCGGTGGAGATTGCCACCGCCAAAACCAACTTCCGTTTCCTGCATGGTGACGGACGTATATTCATAGCCGGCAAATGTCGTCAGCTTGCCGGGTTCGTAATGACGGTTCGCCGCATCAATGGCACTTTGCCAGGTTGCGTCGATTAGGTCTCGGTCGTAAATCTCTTCAAAGGGCTCACCGCTGCGCACTGAGCCACCAATCGTGCCAAACGCTTCGGTAATCAATTCCGGGTCAGTTCCAAACATACGGGATGCCAGATCAACTTTTGACAAAGGGCTATCGGGATCATTCATTGCGGGAAGAATGCCCATATAGGCCCCGTGATCTGTCGCGGCGACAAAGTCGAGAGGTTCGCCCCAGAGCTGAATATCATAACCGGACGGGTGGCGAATGGTTTCGCCGCGGGCAAATCGATAGACATCATCTGGCGTATTGCGGACGTTGAAAATATAGGCGTCGAAAGAATTTTTAGTATGAATGTGGAGGTCGCCAAAATAGGCGTTCTTCGTTGGGTTGCGTTTGATTTTGATCGCGTCAGTCGCGACGGGTTTAATGTCGGCTGTTGTCGCTGTTTCGGTTTTTGATGCGGTATTATCCGTGCATCCCCACATTAAGGCCGCCACACTGCAGGCAAGTGCTAATTTTTTCACGATAATCCCCCGTATTTAGATAATTTTTTTCATCATGCCGAGCATTTTGGCAGTCTTGGGTCCGTAGGGCGGATGCAATTGCTTGCCTTGGCTGAAGCGGCTTTGGGTGAATACGCCTTTCATATGGGAAAATGATCGGAACCCATCTTCGCCGTGATAGGCCCCCATGCCGGATGGCCCGACACCGCCAAAGGGAATGTCTTCCTGGATGACATGCCAGGCGACATCATTAATGCTGACACCACCGGAAATGCTTTCATTTAACACCCGATTTTCTTTCGCCTTGTCCTTCCCGAACCAGTAAAGGGCGAGGGGACGCTCTCTTTGCTGCACATAATCAAGGGCCTCATCCAGGGTTTCGCTCGGGACAACCGGCAGTAGCGGACCGAAGATTTCTTCCTGCATGATTTTCATGTCCGGTGTGGTATTGGTCACCACCGTCAACGGCACACGACGTTCTTTGGCGAGTTGTTGTTTGTCGTCATCTCCAGCTGTGCGAATAGTGGCACCTTTATTTTCCGCGTCCTCGAGCAAGGATTGCAGACGTGCATAGTGACGATCGGCAATAATGGAAGTGTAATCCGGGTTTCCTGCAAAGGTTGGAAAGAATTTTTCCGCTTGCTCAATAATTGCCTTACTAAAAGCATCGATTTTAGCTGCGGGCATCAGGACATAATCCGGGGCAACACAGGTTTGTCCGGCATTGAGCAGTTTTCCATGTGCGATCCGGGGTATGGCGATATTCATATCCGCTTCGGCGTCAATTATGGTCGGTGATTTACCACCAAGCTCAAGAGTTACCGGCGTTAAGTTAGGTGCTGCGGCTTGCGCCACCAGACGGCCAACCTGTGTGGACCCGGTAAACACAAGATGATCAAAAGGCAGAGATGAGAATTCCTGAGCGACCTCGACTCCGCCCACTGCAACATGAACTTCCTGATCTGTGAAAATTTCACCCAGGATTTCCTTTAATAGATCTGAAAATTTGGGTGTAAATTCGCTCGGCTTAACCATCGCGCGGTTTCCGGCTCCCAGCGCCCCGATCAATGGCATGACGGTGAGTTGCAGCGGGTAATTCCAGGGTGCCATAATCCCGATGACGCCTAGAGGCTGCGGAACGACTTTATTGCTGCCGGGTTTATAGTGTAACGCGGTCGGGGCCTTACGGGTTCTCATCCATTTGGGTGTGTGTTTGATCGCGTGGTGAATACCCCCTTGAATGACCAGCATTTCTGCGATTGTGGTTTCTTCGAAAGCGCGATTGCCGAAATCTTCAGAAATGGTTTTCTGAAACTCCCCCTCGTGTTTGGCGATTGCATCACCAAGTTTTTTCAAATTGGCTTTGCGATAGGCCCAATCCGGATTGGGCATTTGGTCAAAAGCGGCTTTTTGAGCGGCGAAAATAGCGTTTAATTCACTCATTGGTCTCCCCCATTCGGATTGTCTCGGCACTATGCTCTTTGTTGCATATAGTGACGTGGATTTCGTGCGCCGTCAATGCACCGATAAGGGGATCATTTATAGGATAAAACGGATTACCCCAGCTTTTTGACCCGTTCCGCAAAGTGTTCTCGATATTTTTCTGTCCATGCGTCATGCACCGGCCAGAAGGGGCTCGGTTTTCGACCTTCCATTTTGTCGACCATAATATCCAGATGTGTGTGCCAGCCGCCGAGAGTGCCGAGCATTTCTTCGGCGCCGTTATATCCATGCTGTATTAAGGTCAGGCGGACTTTATCACCTTCTTCGCTCAAATATATATCTACGACGCTATCTGCGTGGTTTGCGGATGGCCAAAGCCATTTCATGTGGTGAGGCGGCTCAAAAATGGTGACTGTAAGTTGATAGGTTTCGTGGTCTTCACAATCGGATTTTTTGGGAGGGGTATGTTCATCCGTCTCTGCCAGGCTGTTATTGTCGAAATCAAAATTGACGGTTTGATCCGGGCCGGTAAAATTGCCGCCGCCCGCCAGCCATAATGCCCGTTTATCGCCATCTACTAACCAGGACCACACTCGCTCAATCGGACCCGGGAGCAAGCGTTCAAATTTCATGGCGCCGCTTTCAAGTATTTCTCCGTAATTATTCATTGTCTATCTCCTCTTTGATCAGGGTTTCCAGATGATCCAGCCGATTATTCCAAAAGGCGCGCTGTCTATCGAACCAGATGGCTGCCGCTTCAATCGGCGCCGGGTTGACCGATAAAAAATGTTCCCGCCCAACTTTGCGCCGCCGAACCAGCCCGGCTTTCTCTAGCTTTTTGATATGTTTGGATACGGCGTTTAACGACATATCAAATGGCGCGGCGATTTCAGTGACCCGGCATTCATTGTGGCCAATTGCCGACAGAATAGCCCGCCGTGTTGGATCGGCGAGGGCGGAAAGACTATTGTCTAAAACGAGTTCATTATATTCAACCATACGGTTGAATAAATTAAATGGCCTATCGTGTCAATGAAAATCAGTGGGAGAGTTTAATTCCCCTGTTGCTGTCGAATATAGTCTGAGGCGCTGGACTGCCTTCCACTGCCCGATCCGGATGGGCCGTCAGTTTGGACCTGTTGCAGGGGACCGGCAGCTTGAGGTGAGTTCGCAGCCTGCTCAGCGCGTTCAGCCGCTTCTTGCGCAGCTTCGGCTGCAGCTTGGGCGGATTGTGCCGCCGCCTGTGCGCTGGCTTGATCAGACGCATTGCGGGCCTCTTGGGCGGCTTGCTGGGCCTGTTGTGCAGCCTGAGATGCTTCAGCGGCCGCATTTATGGCCTCACTATTCATGGACTGGATAGCCTGATCGGCTGCTTGATTAGCGGCCTGGGCGGCCTGTTGCGCTGACGCTTGAGCCTGGCTTGCCGCTTGCGCCTGTGATTGGCTTTGTGCCTGCGATTGAGCGTCACCAGATGCCTGACTTTGCCCTTGCGATGCGGATTGACCTTGAGGAGCTGTTTGCCCCGTCTGGCTTTGACCGCTTTGCCCTTGTCCTTGCGACGGCGAAGATGCGGACGGAGATCCTGCAGATCCGTTTTGTCCAGATGGATCACCACCCTGAGACTGACCTGAAGGGGCTCCGCCCGTTGCGCCACCTGCGCCGCGAATGCCGTTTATAATATCACTGATCGAATCCGCCGAACCACCCCGTGCCCCTTGATCTTGAGGCTGAGACGGGTTTTGCTGACCTTGCTGACCTTGCTGACCTTGCTGACCTTGCTGACCTTGCTGACCTTGCTGACCTTGCTGACCTTGCTGACCTTGCTGACCTTGCTGACCTTGCTGACCTTGCTGACCTTGCTGACCTTGCTGACCTTGCTGACCTTGCTGACCT
>JAHDDX010000042.1 GCA_020629135.1 Hellea sp. | reverse complement strand
GGTGTAAATTTCCGTAAGAATTGTGTCGTCGCCTGTGGCGACGACCCGACCCCCATCCTTGCAAGATCCCCCCTCCCAATTTGTAATTGTTCCGCCAGCACCTGTAATGATCGGGATAAGTGCGCGTGTATCACAGGCTTTCATACCGGCTTCGATGATCAGGTCCATGCGGCCGCTGGCCACTAATCCATATCCAAAGGCGTCCAAGCCCAGACGTGAAAAACGGGCGGCGCTGCGTACTATATTATAGGCGGCGAGTTCCCCGGAATTCAGCATCGACAAGGGTTCCGTGCAGCCCATAATAACATCGGTCAGTTTTTCGCATTTACGGGTTGAAATATCGGAGCGGCCCCGCGCATCTTCGCGCCAGGCCCGGCCGGGTTCACCCCAAAAGGACGTACCAAGTGCGGGCAGATCGATCAGACCTAAAACCGGGTCTTCCTTATAGCTGACCGCGATCAGTGTGCTCCAGACGGGGACGCCGGCGACAAAGCCGCGAGTCCCGTCAATCGGGTCGAGGGTCCAAAGCCAATTATTTGAGCCGGTGATGTCGTCAAATTCCTCGCCGTGAATACTGTCGTCAGGGAAGGCAGACTGGATCAGATCCCGTAAGGCGGCTTCAGCATCCGTATCGGCCTGGGTCACCGGATCATAACCTTGTTCGGCCTTATTGGTTACGGTCATGCCGTCATGAAATAAGGGCAGGGTAACCGTGCGCGCATGATCGCGCAGTCGCTCCATATGGGCGAGGCGGTCTTTGAGATCAGTGGGAGAATAATTGGTCATGGCGGCGGCATATCACGCCGCCAGCCGACGGGAAAGAGATTAAGGCGCGACGAGCCTTAGGCCAGGCTTATCCGGACATTCCAGAGATTTTGCCAGGTCGAGCAGGTGTTTCCGTGGACCTTCTTCCATTGAATAATAGGCGCGAACGAGATCCATAGTCTCTTTTTTAGATAGAACATCTGGCGCGATAAATTCAGGTGTTTCTTTTTCGCCAGTGCTATTGCGCTCAGACAGGCCTTCATAAAAATACTGGATCGGCACAGACAAAGCTTCGGCCAGTTCAAACAGGCGGGCGGCACTGATTCTGTTGGCGCCACATTCATATTTCTGGATTTGTTGGAACCGAATACCGACCATATCCCCCAAGGCTTGCTGGGTCAGGCCAAGAAGGCGCCGGCGGCGTCGAAGGCGTTTGCCTACATAAAAGTCGATTTCGTTTGTCATATTCCTACCCTGAATTTCGCGCCGTCATTGGCTTCGCTTGAGAGGGGAGCAATCCTTGTGCCAGTTATGGCTGGGGTTGTTCCCCTTAAACACGAGCGAAATGGACCGTTTCGATGCAGTAATCAGGGGAAATAGGGCCAAATTGTGTCAAATTGAGACGACGATTGGTTAAAATAAGTTTGACAGTTGAGCAGGGCTTGAAATCGGACGAAGACTTCCCATCTAAAGATTATGCCTGTGTTTCACAGGTTTCCTCCCCTAGACTCAGCCGCGCCAAGCGCGGCTTTTTTTTATCCAAATTGCAGTTTTTGTAATTTGGCGTAGAGACCGCTTTTCTTGCGCGACAGGGATTTGTGAGTTCCGGTCTCGACGATTTCACCCTTATCCAGCACATAAATCCGGTCCGCCTGTTTAACGGTGGACAGACGGTGGGCGATCACAATTGTTGTGCGTCCCTGAGACAACCGGTCCATGGCGGCCTGCACCTTGGCTTCGGACTGAGCATCGAGCGCTGAAGTCGCTTCATCCAGTAGAAGTATCGGTGCGTCCCGCAATATGGCGCGGGCTATACTGATTCGTTGCTTTTGACCTCCGGACAAATTCTCACCGTCTTCTCCGACCTGTGTGTCATAGCCATCGGCCAGACTTTGAATAAATTCGTGAGCATCCGCAGCTTTCGCGGCAGCGATAATTTCGTCCCGCGTCGCTGTCTGTTCGCCAAATTTTATATTATTTGCCACTGTATCATCAAACAGGGTCACATCCTGGGACACCAGAGCAATACTATTGCGCAAACTCTGCAATGTCACATCCCGGACATCGTGACCGTCAATTGTGACGCGACCTTTGCTGACCTCATACAGGCGAGGGATCAGATTGATAATCGTGGACTTGCCGCCGCCAGAGGGCCCGACCAGTGCAATGGTCTCACCCAGCTCTGCCTTAAGCTCGACTGATTTCAAGGCGAGCGTACCATCCGGATAAGAAAACGAAACATCTTCAAATCTGATCTGTCCCCTGGGTTCGCTCAGAATAATGGCGTTTGGTTGATCAACAATGTTGGCGGTTTCGTCAATGACACCAAATATGCGCGTGGATGCGGCGAGACCTTCTTGAATGACATTATTTAAAGTCCCGAGGGCGCGCAAGCGCGGCGACAAAATCAAAACCCCGGTCAGAATAGCCGCAATATCACCCGCAGATGCGAGACTTGAACTGACCTGATAAACCCCGAATATAACAACGCCCGCTATGGCGAGGCCGCCAAGAATTTCGAGAATTGGATCGACACGGGCCTGCTGCGTGACCAGCTTCAAGTAAAGCCGTATACGCTCATTAAAGCTCTGCCCAAGCCGTTGATTTTCGTGGTCCTCCAACGCATAAGCTTTGACCATTCGGGCCCCGCCAAAGCTTTCTTTAAGCTGAGATGTAATGACCCCGATATGAGACTGCACTTGGGTGGCACTGCCGCGCATGCGCCTGGAGATTTCAATAATCGGCAAAAGCGCCAGAATAAAAACGGCCATAACCAGGCTGAGCAACCAGTTCTGCCAAAGCATAAAGCCTATTGTAAACACAACGGTCAGAAGATCTTTGATAAGATTCGATAAGACGCGAATAAGCGCGTTCGAGATAATGGTCACATCATTGGTGAATTTGGATATCCGATCGCCAATCGGGGCGGCGCTAAAGCTGGCATAGTCAGTTCTATGTGATGACCTAAACATCTGCTTTTGCAATTTGCCAACAGCATTTAAAGCAATCGAATTGGCCAGAATGCGCTGCGCGTAATTGGAAATCCCAGAGATGAAGGTAATTCCCAAAAGCACGGGCAAAATCAGGAACGCATAGCGGCGCGCATTTTCCAGCCCGTCATCGGTCTGATCGGCTGCATTGGCCGTATCAACAATATAGCTGACCACCCAGGTATAAGCCGCCGTCGCCAAAGCGAGCAGCACCATAAAGGTGATGGCAGCAAACAAGCGCCCTTTTTGCGGCCAGATATAATCGCGCCACAGACGCGATATCTGTTCCCGGTCTGAGGGTTTGATCTGCGAGGTGGATTTAGCCAATGATTCCGTCTTTATCGGGATCAATCAGCTCATGGGCATGCAGCACAAAGTAACGCATATGCGCATTGTCGACGGTCCTTTGGGCAGCGGATTTCCAAGCGTCCCGCGCATCGGCGTAATTGCCAAACGCGCCGACAAAGTCGACATTTTTCAAGTCTTTAAATTCAGTTTTGTTCGGATCCACCAATTCACCGCCAATAACGAGGTGTAATAGCTGAACTGGTTTTTCATTTCGGTCGGTCATGCGAGTCCCCATAAATCCAAAATCTTTGCGCTTGTTCCGGCTGACTTCAAACGCTGAAATCACGGGCGCGACGCGCTCTAATAACAAAGCGTGCAGGGCGGGGCCAGCACAAATCACGCCCATTTCCTGAACAGATTCCTGATCGTAACGGAAAACCTGTCCATGCAGGTTCGTGGCCAGCGCGCCGGCTTCCTCGGCGATCAGGCCGGCGGCGGCGAGGTCCCAGTCAGATTTCGGTGTAAATGCGACGGTGGCGTCTCGGGCGCCGCTGGCAACCAGTGCCATGCGATAGGCCATGGAATTGATCACCGACACATCCATTTCCGGCCAGCCCAGACGACGAAATTTTCTTGGATAGCCGACCATGCGACAATTTTCGATCTCATCTGTCTGAGAGACGGCGATCGATTTTCCGTTGAGATGCGCGCCTTTGCCTTTGGCAGCGGTATAAAGCTCATCCAAAAGCGGATTATACACGGTCCCGGCAATGGCTTCGCCGTTTTCAATGATCGCAACGCACACGGTAAAATGGGGTTTTCGGTCGATGAAAGCTCGAGTGCCGTCAATCGGGTCGACAACGAAACTGCGCCGTGTTGAGTGGCGAGAGGCGTCGTCTTTGGTTTCCTCTGATAACCAGCCATAATGGGGCCGGGCCGATTGCAGGTTTTGCGTCAGATAATCATTGACCGCGATATCTGCGTCCGTCACCGGATTGTTTTCCGATTTGTTCCAGACTTTGCTCTCATTGGCGTGAAAGGCGTCGCGCGCCAGAGACCCGGCCGCATAGGCTGCATCTGCGATCAAAGCGAGGTCGACGTCAAATCCCGGATAGGTATTGTCCTTAGGTCCCGGCAATCGTCATGCCTTCTATTAGCAGGCTGGGGGCCGATGTCGCGTCGTCAAAAACCAGATCATTAGCAGGGGTCATTTGCTTGAACATATTCAATAGATTTCCAGCAATGGTGATTTCGCTAACGGGAAAAGCGCGTTCGCCGTTTTCGACTTTAAAGCCGGCCACGCCGACACTGTAATCGCCGGTATTTGAGTTCAAAGACGGGCCGAACATATCGGTGATCAGCAAGCCTTCACCCACGTCTTCTAACAGCTCGGCCGGTGTTTTATTTCCCGCTTCGATATAGGTATTAGAGGCTGAGATGCGCGGCGGCGAACTGATGCCGCGACTGGCATGGCCGGTCGGCTTTAAGCCTAGTTGACGCGCCGTGGAAGAATTTAACAGCCAGGTCTTTAGAACCCCGTTTTCGATCAGGGCCTGTCTTTTGACCTTTGCGCCTTCACCGTCCCAGGGGTGAGAGGCGTGCCCGCGTGGTATCGAAGGGTCGTCAATCAGGTTGATATGATCGGCAAAAACCTGTTCGCCCATTTTGTCTTTTAGGAATGACGTGCCCCGGGCAATGGCAGTACCGCTTATGGCGCCGATAAAGGCGGATACCAAAACACGCGAAAGCCTTTGGTCAAACATGACAGGCAGGGCACCAGATTCAAGTTGGCGCGACCCCAAGCGGGCCACAGCGCGTTCACCGGCAGTTTTGCCAATCGTTTCAATATCGTCCAGGTCTTCATAATAGCGGGCATTGGCCATGTCGTAATCGCGCTCCATAGCGCCGTCTCGAGCGGCAATGGCCATGCCGGAAAGTCCAAAATGCGATCCGCGCCACCCACCTTCAAAGCCTTCACTGGTCATGAAATAAAGACCCGAAGTCGACCAGTTCATATTAGAGCCTTCGGCCTGTTGAACGCCGTCTACGCTGAGTATGGTTTTTTCCAGCGTTTGCGCTTTGGTTAACAGGGATTGCGGTTCGAATGCGGTATCATCGAATAAATCGAGATCCGGTGCCTGGGTTTCCAACTGGTCGGCATCCGCCAGACCACAATAGGGATCATCGGGCGCCAGCTTTGCCATGGCGACCGCCCGTTCAGCCAGCATGGATAATGAGCTTTCCGAAAAATCTGAGCTTGAAACACAGGCCTGCTTTTGACCAATCATAACGCGAAGGCCAATGTCGCGGCCTTCGCTGTTGTCCACATCTTCGAGTTCGCCGCCGCGGGACACGACGCCCAAAGATCGGCCATGGGTGGCAAGCGCATCAGCTTTATCGGCGCCGGCGCGTTTGGCTTTTTGTAATAAAGACGCAATGGCCGGACGCAGATCTTCTGGGTTAATTGGGGCGGAGTCAGTCATATCAGGTCAGTACTAGATAAAGGATATAAAACGCTTCGGCCAGGATCACGAGTAAAGTCATCACCATGCCAAGGGGACGGCCTGCGCCGATCGCGCCGCGTTGCAGCATGCCGTGCGCGTGGCATATACGACCCAAGGTCAGCGCACCGCCAAAAAGGTGAAGGCACCAGACAGGAATTTGAAAGAAAGCAAGCGTTAGTAATCCGATCAATGCGAGAGGTGCGGTTTCAGCGAAATTGGCCTGGCTGCGAATACGCTTTCTAAGATTATTGTCCTCATTATCCCCCAGAGAAATTTTATGAGATCGACGGACGACAATCACACGTCCGGTCAGCCAGACGAACAGGATCAAGTTGAGTGCCAGATAGAGGCCAAAAATTTCAAGATGAGACATAATTGCGAACCCAAATGTCAGCTTTGCGAAGGGGGTAGATTAGCGGCTTTTTCAATTGCCTCAAGATGTGTTTCGATCGGTTGGGCGCCTTGTAAGGCGAATTGCCCCTGATAGATAAAGGTTGGAACGCCGGAAACGCCTAAGCGTTGAAAAAAAGCGATTTCTTCTTGAACCGGTTTTTCGTCCCGATCAGATGCCAATAGCTCTGTGACAAGGTCTTTATCCATGCCAATTGATTCCGCCGCCTGGGCCAAAATATCGGGATCGCCCACATCTAAATTGTCTTTGAAAAAGGCCTCAAACAGTTTTTGGGCCATTTCAGTTCCGAGGTCCTGACCGCCAGCCCATCGCATAAGCCGGTGGGCGTCGAGCGTATTGGGACGTCGGGAAATCGTATCAAAGTTAAACTTTATTCCGGCATCTGGCGCAGCCTCTTCAAGGTGTTCACGCATGGCTTTGAATTTATCTGATGGTCCGTCGCCAAATTTAGCCCGCATATAGGCTTTATATTCCATGCCCTCTCGCGGGACCAAGGGGTCCAGCATATAAGGCCGCCAGGTCAAAACGGCCGTATGTTTTGATTGTTGAGCCGCTTGCAAAAAATAACGTGCGCCCAGCCAGCACCAGGGACAAACAATATCAGAGACAATATCGACATTGACGAGCGATTGCGATTTTTTGGTTCGTGCCATGCGGTTCTCTAACCTGCTGATCCGAAGATGTCCAAACCTAGTTCAATATTCAATTCTTGCGCGAAACCTTACATTATGGAATTATTAATGAAATCAAGGGGATCGAATGGACGGGGCATTTAAATATAAAGCCTTTATCAGTTATAGTCACAAAGACCAGAAATGGGCAAGCTGGCTGCATCGCCGTTTGGAGCAATACCGTTTTCCCAAGAAAACGATTAGCAAACAAACCGCCATTGGGACTGTGCCTCAATCTTTAAAGCCCATATTCAGAGACCGCGAGGAACTAACAGCCGGGGCCAATCTTGGCGAAGTCATTGAAAATGCTCTGTCGCAATCTGAAAATTTGATCGTCATCTGTTCGCCTAATTCTGTGGCGTCTCACTGGGTCAATCAGGAAATTCTTTATTTCAAACGCCATAATCGGGGCGCGAAAATATTCACGGTTATTGTTGACGGAGAACCCTGGGCGTCGAAGCTGCCAAATCGACAGGAAGAAGAATGCCTACCCGAGGCGATCCGATTTGAACTCGGCGCAGACGGTGAGTTATCGGATCAATTCGCCGAACCACTGGCAGCTGACCTTCGCGTTGACGGAGACGGGAAACGGTTTGGTTTGCTTAAGCTGATCTCAGGCATGGTCGGCTTGGGTCTAGATGATTTGGTGCAACGGGATCTGCAACGCGCTCGAAGACGCGTGATGGGGATCACGACAGCGGCCATTAGCACTCTGTTAATAATGGGCACTCTGACCTGGCTTGCAATCGAGGCTCGTGGGGAGGCTGAACAAGGCCGGGCAGATGCGGAGGGGCTGATCACGTTCATGTTAACGGATCTTCGAGATAATCTAGAACCGGTTGGTCGATTGGACGCGTTGGACGTCGTTGCTGAGCGAGCTAAAGCCTATTACGACAAATATGACCTTTCTAAACATGATGATGATGCATTGGGACGACGGGCATCGGTATTTCATTTGCTTGGGGATGTGCAGCGAAAATTGGGAAACAGTGCCGAGGCAGAGTATTATTTTGAAAATGCTATGACGGCGACTCAAGGTCTTTTGGAACGAGATCCCGACAACGCAGAACGCGTTTTTGAGCATGCTCAAAGCTCTTATTGGGTCGGATTGATCCAAAAACAAAATGGAAAATTCAACGACACAGAAAGCTCTTGGAAACAATATTTGGATCTGTCCATTCTATTAAATCAATTAGAACCGGGTTCAATTCGATCACTTGAAGAACTGGCCTATGGTCATTCTAATATGGGCTCCATTAATTACACTTTAAACAAATTGGATGTGTCCAAGGGCTTTTACGACACGTCGCTCGGTTATTTTATAGAGCTTTCCAAAAAAGATCCCGAAAGTGTTCGGGCAAAATCAAAAATAGCTAACCAATATGCTTGGCTGGCAACAGTTTCATCGGAAATGAACCAGCCTCAAGAAGCCTATAAATATCGGGGAAAGCAGCTTGAAATTGCCCATAGCCTATCGCTTGAAAATCCAGATAATTATTTGTTGTTAGAAAATTTGGCGGTCGCGAGGCTTGGTTTTGCGAATTCTGCTGTAAATGTGAATTTATTTGAGCAGGCAGGAGAAAATTTTGAATCCGCCTTGCGTTTGAGCGAAAAGCTGATTGCACGAGATCCTGCTAATACGAATTTCATAAACCACAAGCGCAATACCGTTAAAGACTATATGACATATAGTATTATTGCTGGTGACGATGAAACTTTTAATAGACTGGATAGTCTGGTTGAAGAATTTCTGGATCAACATCTTAACGAAAACTATGTTGATGAGGACGAGACATTTGCCTCAGATATTCTTATGTTGCGAGAATATTATTTAAGAAAAATAATTCGCGTCGTCCTCTTAAGTGACAAGCAAGCGATACGCAAAAACTTCGACTCATATGAAGCGTTATTTGTCAAATTGTGCGCGCAACAAATTGACTCTGTAAATTGTTTAAATTTGAAAACGCAGAACATGTTTTGGAAGGCCGCAATAAGCGATTCAAAAAAGGATATTCGGGCGTTTTATGAGTTTCTGGAAAGAGAAGAGCAATCGTTGCAGCCATTCCTAAGGATGCGAAAAGCCGAGCTTAAGCTGTTACTCGAAGAACAACAGTTTATGGTGCTTTTTCCTGAAGAGACAGGCCAACCGGTCCTTAAGTCCGAACCCAGTCAATTTTTTCTTCGAGCAAGAAAAGCTGTTTTGCAAAAAAATCCATTTTGATCAGATATTTTATAGGAGGGTAGGAATAAAATATGAAAAATTCAGCTGTAGGTGTCATTGCCGTTGGGGCTGCAATCGCGGGCGTATTATTTGCATCAAGTTGCCTGTCGACCAACTCAAAAGGTCTGGATAAAAATTTCAGCGTTTTCAGTGAAGACGGGCTGGCCTTCATTGGGTCAAAATCACAGAATGTCGATCCGAGTTGCTTTTATCATGGAACCAAAGCGACATACCCGGTTGAAGATATCATCAAGAAGGATCGATCCTATCAGTTCATAGGTCTGGAAGTGGCGCAAGGCGGTCTGCCTGTTCAATTGGAGCTGGACACGGGCTCTGCGACCTATGCTAGTTTAATGAAAGAATTGATGGTTGACCCGGCTTATGGTGTCTTAGTGCAAAGAGATCCTAAAGCAGCGTCCAAAAATGTTGCCAATAGTGTGCTGAAAATATTTTCGAATGCAAATCGATCGGAATTTAACGTGGTGCCTTGGAGCGGAATTCCTGGCGGGACTGGAACCAAAAATCCCTTAAATGTCGAACTGGACTTTTTCTCTCAGGTCTATTTTTTAGTTACGGACAGCGACTCTACTTTTGCGGCAAAAAATGCCCATAGAATTGCAAAAGGAAATTCAAAATACCTATCGCCTTACTATGCGCCGATATTGCGTTCGACCAATAAAAAGGCAATAACGTTTAGATATTTCAGCAATCATAACCAGATTACTAAAAGAGATTGTTCTTATGTCTATGAACTGGAGCTTGAGGTTGAACGTGCAGGTGGCGGCGGAAATTTCATGGCGCCGATTATTATAGATCCGGATGAAACGAATTCGGGAACTACAAGGAACGGAAGGCCGTAAAATACGAACATGCTATCCCCACTAGCAAGTTATGAGGCCGCGATTGCGGCCTTAACCGGCGCAAATGATGCCGAAGGTCTTGAGCGCAAGCACAAGGCCGTTTTGGCGTTGACGCGATCCAATTCTTTGGATTTCGCTTTGCATGAATACCATCGATACGGTCTTGATAAAGTCCGTCATCATGAAGATGTGATGGCGCTGGGCGGGCGTCTGTATAAAGATTTATACCGTTCAAGTTCCGGTCAAGCGGCTCGCGATTTCGCGCTTCAATCGGCCGAGCAATATGAGGCCGCGTTTAAAGATACCGAAGGCTATTACTCAGGCATTAATGCGGCTACCATGTTTTTACTGGGCGGGGTGCCGGAAGACATGGTCAAAACCCGCGCGGAAAGTGTCATCAAAATATTGCCGCAAACCGAAGACCTGGACCGAGAAACGCTTTATTATGTTGAGGCCACACGGGCCGAAGCATTTGTTTTACTAGAGGATTACGCAAACGCGCAGCATGCCTTGCGACGTGCCTGGGATCATGATCCCCTGAATTTTATTGCCCACGCTTCGACGCTTAAACAGTTTCGAATGATAGCAGCCCATCGGGGGCAGGATTTCGATTGGTTGGACGAATATACCCCACCGATGTCAGTGCATTATGCCGGGCATTTATTTGGTGTTCTGGGCGAGGCTGAATTGTCCATACCGGTTTTGGCACCGGCGGATCTGGATACACTAAAATCTGAAATCTCAAATACAATCCAACAGGAAGACATTGGATTTGGATATGGGGCGCTGGCGGCTGGCTCTGATATTTTGATTGCAGAAGCCCTGCTGGAAGAGGGCTGCCAATTACATGTCGCCTTGCCTGTGCCTGCAGATATATTTGTCGAGGGATCAGTGCGGCCATTTGGCGAATCCTGGGTTGAACGGTTTGAGGCGTGCATGGCGCAAGCCCAATCGGTGCGAATAGCGACGCAACACAAGGACTGGCCGGATGCTTATGTTGACAAAGTCGCAGGTGTGCTGAGCATGGGAGAGGCGATACGTCAGGCGCAGACCCTTTCGGTCGATGCGGGGCAGTTATTGATTTGGGATAGGAATGAAGGTCCGTTTGGAACTTCGGGAGATGCTCAAAAGTGGCAAGAATCCGGTCGAGCGCAGTTTGTCATTGATTATCCCTATAAACGTCAATCAGCACCACATGTGTCCGAAGAATCGGGCTTCCGGTCCGTGATAGATTTGTCGCAAAGTTCTCAAAGTCCAAATGCAGAGTTTGAGACAATTCTTGCAGCGATCGAAACCGCTCTTGCGGCGCGAAAAGGCGAGAATGCAGATATAGGTCAAGGGATTGATTTTGAGCTCGTGCCTCATGACGGCCAGCCATCTGATTTGTCTGATCGTTTGTCTGATGCGGCAGTCCCTGGTAGTATTCTCATGTCAGAATTTGCGGCGAATGCAGTGATGCTCGATCACTATGATCAATATGCGACTGACTTCCTGGGCGCCCTGGATGACGGCGAACGGATTTTCGCTTTGCGGGAACTCGGTTAACTGGCCTTATTCAAATCCGTCTTTGAGCCGGTCAATATCCGGTATGATCAATGCCCCTGTTTCTCGTTCCACGTGACCTGAGCGGGTGAGGTCGCTAACGGTTCTGGAAACAGTTTCGCGCGTGCTTCCAATACGCAGCGCAAGTTCGGTGAAAACCGGGATCGGACGGATGATATGTTTGTCAGGCGAAATGCCGATGGGTTTGGACATGCGGGCGAGTTCTGCGCAAACCCGTTCTTTCACAGAATAGGAGTTAGATTCGATAAACCGCGCGGTCGTCGTGTTTAAGCGTTTGACCAAATGTTTGATGATTTGATCGCTGAGCGCGTCTTCTTGTTCGAGCAAGGATTTGAGTCGCTCGCCTTTGACTGACAATACTTTCAACGATTTCTTGGTGACAATCTCATAGGGGAGTTCATAGCCAGGCGAGAGCGTCTCAATGCCGAAAATCTGTCCAGGCGTAAACCGATCTATCCAGACAAGCGCGCCGTCTTTTGAATAAGTCTGCGCGTGGGCTTCTCCGGAAATTACGATCGAAACGTTGGAAACCGTTTCACCTTGAAACTCTATTGTCGAATTGCGGGCATGGCTCATCACCACCCCGTAATCGGCCAAAAGATTTCTAAGTTCGTCGTTTTCCAATTCGTTGGCCACTTTACCCCCGTTCCCCAACGTAGAGCTGCACTTTGAGTAAAATAATCCTTATCGTCAAGTAAAACGAGAATTATTCTAAATATAATAAGGGCTTAATGAGAGTGCATAGTTCAAACGGGGACGCGGTTTCCAGATTTAATTGTTTCCATGGAGAAGGAAGATGACACATCCAGAATATCTCCAATAGCGATGATCTTTTTGTAAATCAGGTCGTAATGTTGAATATCCCGAGCGTAAATTTTGGCGATATAATCTATTTCGCCGCTCATTCGGTAAAATTCAATGACCTCTGGAATAGCCGTCATGGCCTTGGCAAATTTTTCTGTCCATGAGTCGCTGTGCTCTCGCACTTTTAAAATTGCAAAGACTGTGAGCGTGTATCCGAGCATATGGGGATCAAATACAGCGACCTGGGATTTTAGCAGGCCGCTTTCACGCATTCGTCGAATTCTATGCCAGCAGGCATTTTGCGAAAGGCCCACCATTTCGCCTAATGCAGCGACACTTTGCGATGCGTCGGACTGCAAGCTTTGAATGATTTTTCGATCGATGTTATCAATTTCAACCATAAATTAGTTGTGATATCTATAAAAATTAAATGAAACGAGTTGAATTCGCTAAAAAATATAAAAACATTTGAGGAAAAGTGCAATATTTATTTTGTGAAAGCAATTATGGATTTGAAATCGTGTTTAGCAAGTTATTTAAATCGAAAATGACCGCTCAATCCTCTGACAAGTTTGCGAGTTTGCGACAAAATGTGATGGGCGAAGGACAAGCTATCGCGACGCCATTTGGCAAACGTAGAATTGTCTATGCAGATTACATCGCCAGCGGCCGGGCTTATGGCCCGATTGAAGACAAAATCCGAAATTTTGTTTTGCCCCTTTATGCTAATACTCATACTGAAAGCTCGGCAACGGGTCGCCAGAGCACGGCATTTCGTGAAGAAGCCCGGCAAATTATCTCTGAAAGTTTGAATTGCTCTGATGATGACGCCATTATTTTTTGCGGGTCCGGTTGCACGGGGGCAATTGATAAGTTGATCCGAATTTTACGATTGCGTCTTCCCAAAGGAGTCGCGCGTTACGGCGTAAAAACCGAAATTGATGCCAGCCAGCGTCCGGTCGTTTTTGTTGGTCCGTATGAACATCATTCAAATGACGTTCAATGGCGCGAAAGTCTGGCCGAAGTCATCACGATTGAAGAGACAGATGATGGATTGATTGATCTTGAGGATCTGGAACGCCAGCTTGTACGGTATAGAGATCGACCACTTTTAATTGGAAGTTTTTCTGCCGGCAGTAATGTTACAGGCATTCTGAGTGACACCCATGCCATCGCGCGCTTGCTCAATAAATACGGGGCATTAGCGGCCTTTGATTACGCCGCCGCCGCCCCCTATGTCCCGATCGATATGAACGCACCAGATGGCGGGCATTTTGATGCGGTATTTATTTCGCCGCATAAATTTGTCGGCGGGCCTGGAACGCCCGGTCTTTTGGTGATGAAAAAGAAATGGGCGAGCAATAAAACCCCGGTTATTCCAGGCGGCGGTACGGTCAGCTATGTATCTCCATGTGCGCAAAGTTATCTTGATGACATTGAGCACCGGGAAGAGGGCGGCACACCAGATATTATCGGTTCTATCCGTGCCGGACAGGTTTTTGCCCTACAACGAGATTTTGGCCCTCAAAAAATTCTCGAAACAGAAAGAGCGCTGGCTGATAATGTTATCGCGCGTTGGTCCAAGCATCCTAATATTCAAATTTTGGGATCTCTAACCGCGCCGCGTTTGCCGTTTTTCTCTTTTCTGATCCGTCATGGTGATAAATATCTGCATCACAATTTTGTTGTGGCTCTGTTAAATGATCTGTTTGGCATTCAAAGCCGGGGTGGTTGTTCTTGCGCCGGGCCATATGGGCATCGTCTGCTTGATATCGATCTGGAAATGTCTTCTGAATATCAATCGGTGATTGACCAGGGCGTTGAAATCCTCAAGCCGGGCTGGGTAAGATTGGGTTTCAACTATTTTTTTTCCGATACAGACAAAGATTTTCTTTTGAAGGCTGTCGAATGGGTGGCGGATCACGGTTACAAAATGCTGCCGCATTACAATTTCGACTCGTCAACGGCTTTGTGGACCCATAAACAAGCGAAAGAACTGCCTCTGCTATCCCTTCAGTCTCCAGCCGACTTGCCCGCACTCTCCGCGCCTCAGGACGTGGAAGATCTATTCCGACTTGCCAATGCAGAAATCGCTCAGTTTGAGATTGCTACAGATGATCATGAATGCCCGATATTAAATTCAGCGCCCGCGCACCTTCACTGGTTCTCAAGGCAAGCTGATGAGCAGGCTGTGGTGGCGGCTTGAGTTAAGGTATGTGATTACCGGGAATACCTATGATTTTGGGTATATCGGTAGAGCTGTCTTCACGGGCCCCAAAATCAAGTAGGTCACGGCGATTATACCGATCAGCAATCGACTCGGCTATTTCCCGGATAGAGCGACCGGCTCCGGAGCATATATTATAGGGACCTTGTACTTTGTCGAGGGCTGCTGTTGCGATCTGTTTGCCGGCATTTCTAACGTCTTGAAAATCTCGAATTTGCTTGCCGGACGTAAGCGCGATTTTCTCGCCTTTGGCCAATTTGCGGTGGAGTTCAGATACTAAACGGCCATCCTTTTCACCTTCACCGTAAAGATAAAAAAGGCGACACCACCCAACCCCTTTTCCGTGTACTGGTAAGATTTGATCTAATGCCCGAAACAAAGCCACCTTTGACCGTGCATAAGGGGAGGTGGGATTCAGAGGTGTGGCAACCGATAAAATACCGGGCGAAAGGTCATATTCAAAACAGGTTCCAACGCCGACAAAATGGCGAGCACCCGACTGTATGAAAGCCTCCGCCAGAGTGAGCGTGCCTTTCAAACATTCAAAATTCTTGTCAGAGTTTAAATATTTTCCAGGTTCGACATACCATGCGGAATGAATAACGATATCAATGTCGTTCAGAGCGGCTAACCACCAGTCTTTGCTTTCACGAAATAGGTCTGGGGTAAATATTACATCATCTGCTTCCATGGCGGTTTCGGTCTGCCGCGACGTCATTCGAACCCAGGCACCCCTGGATTTTAACGCGCCTAAAATTTGTCGTCCGACAAATCCTGATCCACCTGTCAGCAAAATGCGGGCCGGTTTCATAAAATTCTGATTTCCGGCACGGCAATCACAAATTTAGTCCCTTTAAGCTTTAGATCGTTTAGCTGCATAATGATTTCATCTGCAATATTCCAAGGTAAAATCAGGACATAGTCTGGCCGATTTTTACGCAGATAGTCTGGTGCAAATATTGGTATTCTGGACCCGGGCATGTAACGGCCTTGTTTAGCCAGCGCAGCATCACACACAAATGGCAATAAATTTGAGTCAATGCCGGCAAAGTTTAATAACGTATTGCCTTTGGCGGCTGCGCCATATGCGGCGATCGTTTTGCCTTGTTGTTTTAAGTCAGTTAAAAATGTGATCAGTTCATTTTTGATGCGCTCGGCTTGGGACTGAAATGCCTGATAGATCGGCTTGTTTTCCAAACCGAAATCGATTTCCACCGCTATCAAATCCCGGACGGCATTGCGGGTCGGTCGTTTATCGTCCTGGTGGCATCCATAGACCCGGAGACTGCCCCCATGCGTCGTTAATGGCTCGACGTCAAATATTCTTAGGCCAGCAGCATCAAATATACGCGCGACGGTTCCGATTGAAAGATAGCTGAAATGTTCATGATAAACTGTATCAAATTGTTTGAGAGCAATCAGGTTCAGCAGGTGCGGAAATTCCAATGTAGTGGTACCGCCAGGCTTGAGCAGTAATTTCATGCCTTCGGTAAAGTCATTGATATCTGGAACATGGGCATAAACATTATTACCAATAATCAAATCGGCTTTCGGGCCTTTATTTGCGAGCCGATCCGCTAGGTCAGTCCCGAAAAATTCTTGCAGTGTTGGTACCCCAATATCTTTGGCAGCCTCGGCTGTGCTAGCGGTCGGTTCTATGCCCAGGCATGGAATTCCGTCAGCAACAAAATTTTTAAGCAGGTAGCCATCATTTGAGGCCAGTTCGACGACAAAACTGTTCGCGTTTAGATCAAGACGGTTCTTAATTTGATCGCAATATGCCTTGGCGTGAGCCAGCCAGGACTTAGAGGTTGATGAAAAATAGGCGTAATCGGGCGTGAAGAATGTATCAGAACTGGCATAGTCTTCGGTTTGAACAAGCCAGCAATTCGCACAGGTCTGAACTTTGAGCGGGAGATATATTTCCTCATGCTCCAGATCTTTATGAGAAAGATAGGCATTGGAAGGCGGTGCTGTTCCCAGATCGAGAAAGCGTAAATCCAGCGGTTCATGGCAATGACGACAATTCATAATTTGATCGGATCGATTTCAGACAATTGCGGAAGTTTCTGGTCGCGTGGAGACATTGTTTCCGGCGGTAATGGCCAGTCAATGCCCAGCAATGGATCCAACGGATTTACGCCGCCTTCACTATCGGGTTCGTAAAAGTTACTATGCCAGTAAAATAGCTCGCTGTCTGGCTCTAAGACCTGAAATCCATGGGCAAATCCGGCTGGAATATAAAGCGCTCTACCATTTTGGTCACTTAATTCCTCGCCATGCCATTGTCCAAAACTGGGAGAGTCTGCTCTAAGATCAACGGCAATGTCGAATACCCGACCTCTTAAACACCTTACCATTTTTACCTCATGAAATGGCGGGCGTTGGAAATGCAGGCCGCGAATTGTGCTGGACGCCTTGTTAACGGAATGGTTCATCTGAACCCAATTGGTATTGAGGTTGTTTTTAGAAAACTCCCGCGAACAAAACTGGCGGGCAAATGCGCCGCGAGAATCCTCTATAGACTCAAGCGAAATGCGGATTAATCCATCGAGTTCCAAAGGTTCAAACTTCATAACATGAACCTGCTAGTTTGTTCCTGAGTAATGACGTCTGCGGACACGCCTTCATGCACTGATTTATACCAGCGGGTTGTTTCCTGTATGGCCGTGCCAAAATCCCATTTGGGTTGCCAACCTAGTTCTGATCCAGCCTGATCAATAGACAGTTTTAAAACCCCCGCCTCATGAAGTGCGTTCGGGTCGGACCGGTCCACCCATTTACCAGGCCAATCTCGAAGCACAGCTTCAACCAGATCTTTCACGGGCCTTTGATCCGAGGGGGCCGGGCCAAAATTATAGGCTTTGCAATAGGCACCCGAAGTTTTCATTTTTTCAGCCAGCAATAGATATCCACACAATGGATCCAATACATGTTGCCACGGGCGAATAGCGCTTGGATTACGAACCTCAATTTCCTGACCCCGAGACAAAGCGCGCATGATATCCGGAACAATACGATTGTCCGACCAGTCGCCGCCGCCAATAACATTTCCGGCGCGGGCAGAAGCTAAACGGATTTTTTCATTGTCTTTGAAAAAAGATTTCCGATAGCTTTCAACGACGAGTTCGCAGGCGGCCTTTGAAGCACTGTAAGGATCATGACCGCCCAGCGGACTATTTTCATCAAACGCTTTTCCGCTTTCATCATTGGCATAGACTTTGTCGGTTGTGATAATGATAACTTGACAATTTTTGTTTAGATGCCTGACCGCTTCCAGTAAATTGACTGTGCCCTGAACGTTTGTGCGCCACGTATCAATTGGGTCAGAATAAGACCTTCGGACAAGCGATTGGGCCGCCAGGTGAAAAATTACATCCGGCTGAAATTTGGATATCGAATTGTTGAGATTTTCTCTATCGTTTATGTTGCCGATACTATGATCGATTTCGCTTTTTAAGCCTAGCTGATCAAACAAAGCCGGATCAGTATCCGGATTCAGGGCATAGCCTTTGACTTTAGCGCCTAAACCGACAAGAAGGCTCGTCAACCAGGCTCCCTTAAAGCCGGTATGCCCTGTGACAAAAACCCTTTGATCGGACCAGCTCATGCGGGCCTAATCCCAGATTTTCCAAGGTGCGCTTCCGCTTTGCCACATCTCTTCAAGCTGATTGCGGTCACGCAATGTATCCATAGCGGCCCAAAAGCCATTATGCTTGTAGCCATTGAGTTCACCGTCTTTGGCGAGACTTTCCATAGGATCTCGTTCCCAAATGGTTTCATCGCCCTCTATTCTTTGGAGGACATTGGGTTCCAGAACGAAAAATCCTCCACTTATCCAGCGTCCGTCGCCTATCGGTTTTTCCATAAAACCCTTGATTGCGTCACCTTCAAATTCGATTGAACCATATCGACCCGCGGGTTGGACACAAGTAACCGTTGCCGATTTTTTATTCTGTTTGTGGGTCTTGATAAGGTCTTTAACATCTAAATCCGTAACCCCATCGCCATATGTCATACAGAACGTATCATCTATATATTCGGCGACGCGCTTGACCCGTCCACCTGTCATCGTGCTCTCGCCCGTGTCCACAATCGTTACTTTCCAAGGCTCAGCGTGCTGATGGTGGATTTGCATTTGATTGTCAGACATATCAAAAGTAACATCCGACATATACAGGAAGTAATTGGCAAAATATTCTTTGATGATGTGGCCTTTATAGCCGCAACATATGATAAACTCATTGATCCCCGCGGCACCGTAAATTTTCATTATATGCCACAGGATAGGCCGCCCGCCGATTTCGATCATCGGTTTGGGTTTCAGATGTGATTCTTCACTAATGCGAGTGCCAAATCCGCCGGCTAAAATGACCGCTTTCATAAATTGCCCTTCCTACGCATCAAAATAGGACAAAAGTGATTAAGAAAGTGCGACCTCATCGTTAATTTTAAGGCAATAGAAAGGAAAAGAGCTGATCACTGAATTTAAAGTTTCCTGCCATCAAGGGATGGAATGAGAATGTCCGAAATTCCGGCAATATCCAAACCCAAACTAAGTTTTCCAATAGTGGTGTTCGTCTTTGCGCTCTTCGCTCACTTTGTGATGGCGCTGAGATTTGAGGTCAATTGGGATGAATTTTTCCGCCTCGGTTGGATTTATGAATTTAAATCCCAAACTTTATCACATGTTTTGGAAACGAGTTATATTCACGGATTTCGCTGGCTGGAATATGTTTCTGAAAATGAAGTGAACCAGATAGTTGCAGGACGATTGGTCATGTTCGCCTGCTTAATTGTAACCTGTATCAGCTTGTTCAAAATTTCAAAACGATTGACGGGGCGGGATGCTGCTCTCATTTCTGTTCTGGCCTTTTTATTTTTCTCATTTGTGTTTCGCCATGCGACGGCATTTCGAGTTGACCCACCTGTCATCGCATTACTCATGTCCGCGTTATGTGTCCTGACCGTATCCGAGTTAAAAGTCCGGTATTTTTTTATTGTTGGCGCTCTAATCGGAATTGCGGGTGTTATTTCGATGAAGTCAATATTTTACGTGCCGACTTTGGGCGTATTACTTTTGATTTATTGGTATGATTCAAAATGGAGCCGGTCGGCATTTCTGAACTGCCTAATTGCAACCGCGACCGCCTTAGCCGTTTGGTGTGTATTATTTTTGGTACACAAAAATAGCTTGCCTGAGTCTGATACCGTTTTGGGATTTGTAAAATATGCGTCAAATTCCAGTTTGTCGGAATATGGTTTGTTTCCGAGATTGGGTGTTTTGAAACAAGCTGTATTGAGGAATCCGCTATACATATATTTGTTCGTATTCGGTGTTGTTCTGACCATTCGTGATTTGAATGGAAAATCTTTCGGATCCAAGCCTTTCAAGATTTTAGCCTTCACTCTGCCGTTAATCGCAGTGGTGGTTTATGCTCATTCCTATGTCTATTTTTATACCTTTTTACTAGCGCCGTTAAGTGTCGTTATTGGTGTGGCTGCGAGAGAGATCAAAATGCAAATGCCCCGAATATTCGGCATGCTTCCGGCGATATTATTGTTGTTCGCGATCCCGACCATTTATTCAAGTTTTGGTCAGACCAATCACTATCAAAAACAGGTCAACAATGTTGTACACGAACTATTTCCTGAACCAGTTGCTTATATTGATCGATGTTCGCAAATTTCGTCTTTCCCGAAGACAGGGCTGTTCATGACGATGATGCAGATGGATGAATATTATTTTGCGGGTGTCGATAAAGTTTCGAGTGATATTAAAAAGTTCCAACCGAAATTCGTACTTGCCAATATTGAAAGTCTGGTGCCGGATCGAAGTCTAGAAATTCCGGTTGACCGGCAATTAAGGCCAACGGACCAATCCATGTTGACGGATAATTTCATCCATCATTGGGGCAATATATTTGTGGCAGGAAAGACCCTGAAAGCAAATTCAAAACCGGAACGGTTTCAAATTTATATCGCTGGGCCCTATACGGTTGAAGCCGAGAGCTCAGTCAAAATAAATGACGAGCTGTACAATTCTGGAGAGGTAGTCAATTTAGAGTCCGGTGAACATTCTTATTTAATTTCCGGATCCGGTTCCGCCAAACTACGTTGGGGGAACGGGCTTAAAAAGCCATCACAAAAACCATTGGGAAATATCCTTTTTAGAGGATTCTGAGTTATACGATTTTTTCTATAACAAATAGCGGGCGGCCTTTAGATTGCATGTAAAGGCGGCCTAAATATTCGCCCATTATTCCCAGGACGAACATTTGAATGCTTGAACAAATCAGAATTACCGAAATGACGCTGGCCCAACCCGAGACAGTGTTGCCCTGCAGGGCGCCCCAAATAATATAGATTAGACCGATAAGTGCGAGCCCGGCAAATAGAAATCCGCCAAACGCCGCAATACGAAGTGGACGGATAGAGAAACTGGTGATTGCATCCAAGGCAAACCGGATCATCTTACGGAGCGGATATTTGGTCTCGTCGGCATAACGTGCCGCGCGATCATAAAGGAAAGGTTCCTGTTTTAACCCAACCCAGCTGATCATTCCGCGTATATAGCGATGCTGCTCTGGCATCCGATTGAGTTCGTCCAAAGCCTGGCGGCTCATCAGGCGAAAATCGCCCGTGTCAACGGGAAGCGGCACATCGCTGAGCCAATTGATAAATCGGTAAAATCCTTTTGCGGTCACCTTTTTAAACAAACTCTCACCATCTCTTTGTCGCCGCTGCCCATAAACCACATGAGCCCCTTCATCCATAACCTTCATCATGTCACCTAACACTTCGGGGGGATCCTGAAGATCTGCGTCCAAAATGAATATGCGGTCGCCTTTTGCAACACTCAGTCCCGCGCTCAGAGCGAGCTGATGCCCATGATTGCGTGAGAGTAGGACGGCAACGACGTGTGACTGTTTTTTGGCCATTTCTTCCAAGATTAGGCGGGTTTTATCAGAGGAGCCATCGTCAACCAAAATGATTTCATAGTCCCAGGAATTTTGGGCTTTCAGGGCCTTACCTAGGCGATAATAGAGTTCGTGTAACCCAGATTCTTCATTATAACAGGGTATTACTGCTGAAATTAGTTTACGTTTTCTGGCCATTTCGCCCTCATCGCTGCCCAACCCAAGAAAAGCTATCTAGGTTATTTTTAGGTAAATTACGGAAGGGCTATTTGAAAATTAAGCGCTTCATAAAGAAATATGAGACAGGGACGAGTAGGCCACCGGCCACAGCGCCAGCCAGATAATCATTCATGCCCTGACGGGTGAGAAGGCTTAGAACTCCAATATGAACCAGATAAAGGGCGCCCCATAAAATGAAGTATTTGGGCAACGTATTTCGATTTTCGCTTCGAAATACATTTTTCTTATTTAGAAAATGGCCGAGTAGTATTCCGGCAATTAAGCTGATCATACTCGCGAGAAAAATATGCGCGCCCAAAAATACGAATCCGCAATAAACCAGATAGCTGACAATCGTATTAAGGCCTCCCCAAAACACGAAACGCCCCCACCGCATCAATTCGGGTTTGGAAGGGCCATTTGACAAAAGCTGTTTCATTGTCCGGATTTCCCGCGCCGCTGTCTAAACGGAATAATAACTGAAAAGAACAGCCATTTTGAGGCTAAGGTTCTATAAAAGTTCAAGCTCTGACGCAGCTTTTCAAAACCGGTTAGCGGAATGTTTTCGAGTTCTGATAAAAACCTGTATTCGGCCTTGGCTTTTTGCATAAGTGTTCGTGTTAGATTCTCACCGGTATAGCTATTGGCGATCAATGGGGCAGCTATATGGCCGCAAATCCCGTGCTGACCAACCTTGTAACTGTGCCAGATGTCACAGGTATATGTGACCTCGACATTATAGGGGTATTCTTTGGAAATTTCAGTCTTATGCAATAGCGGAATGCCAAACCGATTGCGGGTTTTGATTAGAGATTTCCGCATAGTGACTTCGGCGCTGAATACCTCGTCTCGTTCAAATTTATTAAATAAAATATGCCGCCCATTCTGATCGACAAAGTCCAGATCACAATAAACGCTGACCATATCCGGGTTGGATTCTATCAAAGACAAGGCTTGTCTTAGAGCGGTGGGATCATTCAGGTAATCATCGCTACAGAGGAACATATAATAAGGGGCATTGACGAGATCGGCATAACGGCGAATATTTCCCATCATGCCAATATTTTCAGAATTGCGGTGGATGACCAGGCGCGAATCAGTTTTGGCAACTTCTTCCAGGATTTCATATGTGCCGTCTGTACTGGCATTGTCACTGACCAGGACCCGCAATTCGACGTCCGATTGGTTTAAAGCCGACCGTACAGCCCGGGCTATATGCTTGCGATCATTATAAACTGGAATATAAACATCTATATGAGGCGTGTCGGTGGGAGACGACATGGTGGAATCAACTGACGCGCTTTAGGAAACCATCCGGTGTCACAGAAATCTGAAGCTTATGGTCGATGGACTTATCTATAATAAATTCCGGGTGAGCTTTCAAAAACTCGAACACGGCTGTTTTCGGATTGTCACCCGGACCCCAGGGTCGATCTGGGAACATGTCGGCCGGTAAGTCTTCGACGATCGTGTCAAATACGACACAATACGACCCAATTGACGTCAGGTCTGCATAAGCTTCCAGTTCCTTGAGCACATGGTCATGAGTATGATTACTGTCGAGGCAAACCATTATCGTTTCGAAAGTAGAAGCATAATCACGGACTTTTTGAATAATATCGGCTTCAATGCTTGAGCCTTCGATCATATCAATGCGACTGGCCATGGGATGCGCTTCAATTGCGGATTTGTTATGGGCACGAATGTCGATGTCGATTCCCAACACTTTTCTTTTAGATTTGGCTGGATCAATGGATTGCCCGGTCTCAATCGCTTCTGCCATATCAATAAGTGCTAACATGCCCGCGCTCATTATAAGCGAGCCCCCATGGGCGATACCGCATTCGATAATAAGATCCGGTTTGATATCCCAGATCAGTTCCTGCATCGCCACCATATCCTGCGGGTATTGAATAATAGGGCGTCCCATAAAGGAAAAATTGTAGCAATATTTGGGTAAAGTCGACGCTAGCATAAATTGCTGAGCGGACAGATTGAGCGCTTTTTCATCCTTAAATGAAGCGATACGCGTTTTTACTTCTTGTGGAAAGTCTGTCACAGCGGCCCTGACATTTAGCTTGAGTGGTTTTAGATCATCGGGATTGAAACAGGTCTTGCTTAAAAAACGATGAAAAGTGTGAGCCGAACTTATGACTGCGTCATCAGGATTGCCGGTTCAATTGCAAATTTGAATTCGTAAATGGCTTCATGCAAATTCATCTATAATAATTATCGATTTAATCTCAAAGACAAGAGAAAATGGCGCACCCGACAGGATGTAATATCGCAAAAATAACCCAAATAAATCAATAACATAAATAGTATTGACTGTCAATTTGTAGCACAAGAAGTATTAAGTTTTGTAGCACATTTGTATTCTTGAAGCCTGTTTCAGTTCCTATCCATCGTTATCTTTGAACGTGGCACCCACACAGCGTCAAGAGTAATTTATAAATATAATAAAAACAATTACTTAAGGT
>JAHDDX010000041.1 GCA_020629135.1 Hellea sp. | reverse complement strand
TGGACATCTCCCATTTGCATGGGCAGGAGATTACGCTTGGCCTCAAGGCCAATGGATTTCTCGAGTGTGTCGATAAACTCAAGCAAGGGTGTGACCTGGCTGTTCCCGATATTGTAAACTTCATAGGGGCCGACACCGCTTGATCCTGGGTCCGGATGGCCACTATCCCAAGATGCATTGGGCGCGGGGATAACGTCGCAGAGTTTGACGATCCCGTCGACAATATCGTCAATATAGGTGAAGTCGCGATACATATCGCCCTGATTATAAATATCGATCGGCGTGCCTTCAAAAATGGCCTTGGCGAATTTGAAATAGGCCATATCCGGTCGACCCCAGGGCCCGTAAACGGTAAAAAAGCGCAGGCCTGAGGTCGGGATCTTGAACAGATGACTATAGGCATGGGCCATCATTTCATTGGCCCGTTTTGAGGCTGCGTAAAAGGTTAAAGGATGATCGGCCGTATGGCTCTCAAGGAAGGGTTGGGCGGTATTCGCGCCGTATACTGAACTGGTCGAGGCATATAAAAGGTGACGCACCGGATAATGACGGCAGGCCTCAAGGATATTTAAAAACCCCGAGAGATTACTGGTCAAATAATCTTGTGGGTGGGAGAGGGAATGGCGAACACCGGCCTGCGCTGCGAGGTTAATCACATAATCCGGTCTCGTGGATTTAAATAAATCCGAGACGGCCTCCGGATCCGCAATATCCATATGGTGGAATTCGAAACTCTCAAACCCGGACAGGCGATCAAGGCGCGCCTGTTTCAACGCTGGATCGTAATAATCGGTCAGGCTGTCAATGCCGATCACCCGCTCACCGATTGAGGCCAGAGCGAGCGCAACATGATTGCCGATAAATCCGGCTGCCCCTGTCACGAGATAAGTCATGGCGGGGCTATAGCAGGATTTTAACCGAGCTCCAGATTAATTCTTTGACCTAGTGCCCGCCGAGGATGCCGGTTCGAACGCCGTAATCCACGGCCAGACCGTAATCCGGATCATCATCACTGCCGACCACAAGGTGTCCGGCCCGATTGAGCAGGCGGTGACAATCGGCGCTGAGATGGCGCAAGGTCACTTTCTTGCCGGCAGCTTCATATTTTGTCGCGACCGCTTCGATGGCCTGCAACGCGGATTGATCAACAACACGGCTGGCGTGGAAATCGATAATAACGCTGTCCGGGTCGGCCTCAACATCAAACAATTCGGAAAACCCTTCGGCGGAACCAAAGAAAAGCGGCCCTTCGATTTCGTAAACAATAGCGCCAGGATCACGAACGGAGTCGCGTTTTTGGGCATTGATCCGTCGGGCATTATTCCAGGCATAGGCCAGGGCCGACACAATCACGCCGACAATTACGGCAATGGCGAGGTCCTTTTTCACGGTTACGACCGTCACCAGAATAATCACAAAGGCGTCCATATAAGGGACCTTGGTCATGATCTTGAACGAATTCCAGGCAAAGGTGCCGATCACGACCATAAACATCACACCGACCAATGCGGCGAGTGGAATGGTTTCGATCAGTGGGCTCGCGACCAGAATAAAGGCGAGCAGGAAGAGCGCGGCCGCAATACCGGACAGGCGCGTGCGACCGCCGGATTTCACATTAATGACCGATTGGCCGATCATGGCGCAACCGCCCATGCCGCCAAAAAACCCGGTAACGACATTGGCCGTACCCTGGGCGATACATTCCTGCGAGGCTCCGCCGCGCTTGCCGGTCATTTCCCCAACCAGATTAAGCGTCAGCAGACTTTCGATCAGGCCAATCGCCGCGAGGATCACGGCATAGGGCAAGATGATTTGAAGGGTGTCCATATTAATCGGCACGAGCGGCAGATGAAAGCTGGGCAGGCCGCCTTCGATCGAGGCCATATCGCTGACACGCGGCACATCAATGCCCAAAGCCACGACCAGACCGGCGACCACGGCAATACCCGCCAAAGGCGCGGGGATGATTTTTGTGATTTTCGGCGTGACCCAGATAATCAGCATGGTCAACGCGACCAGGGCCAGCATCATATAAAGGCTGGTGCCGCTCAGATATTCTGCACCGCCCGAGGTCGGGTCTTTAAACTGGGTCAGTTGCGCAAGGAAAATCACTATAGCCAGACCATTGACGAAGCCCAGCATAACCGGGTGCGGGACGAGGCGAATAAACTTCCCCCATTTCATAATCCCGGCAAAAATTTGCAAAATGCCCATCAAGACGACAGTCGCAAACAAATATTCGACACCGTGCTGAGCAACCAAGGCGACCATGACCACGGCAAGCGCGCCAGTTGCCCCGGAAATCATGCCAGGTCGTCCGCCGATCACGGCGGTGATCAGGCCGACCAGAAAGGCGGCGTATAGCCCAACGAGAGGATGAACGCCGGCGACGAAAGCAAAGGCAACCGCTTCTGGGACCAGGGCAAGGGCCACGGTCAATCCGGCCAGAATTTCGATCCGTATCCGGCCCAGGGACCAATCAATATCCGAGCGGCCACTCAAATTTGGTGTAGAAATTTTACGGGCGAAACTTGCCCAGCTTGCGGCTTTCATGAAAAATCCTGTCGGGAAAAGGTCAAAGCCGGATCGCTTTGAATGTGCGCCGCGACCTATAGGGTTTATTGATAGAATTCAAGCGCCGTTTGCTGAATTCATACATCTATTAATCTGATGTATAAATTCCACTTGATATCATACGTCGATGCGCTCAATAGAGCGCCGCAAACAGGAGGGTTTCATGGTTCATTTCTCTGATAAGCTGGGACGGCTGCAAATTCTGGCCACGCAAATGATCGGAATTTCGGATTTATTTAAAACCGAACCCAACCGCCTGAAGAATTTTGTGCATCGGGAAGGTCCGTTGCGCGCTGATTTCTCCAAACAGGCGATCAGCGAAAACACTCTGGAAGCCCTGATTAATTTAGCCAAGGATTGCCAGCTTGAAGACTGGCGTGAGCGATTTTTTGCGGGCGAGAAAATCAACACATCTGAAGACCGGGCCGTGTTGCACCCGGTCCTGCGTGGTGTCGGCGGCACAAAGTCTGACCGCAAAGACGTCAAAGACATGCGGGCGCGTATGCGTGAGTTTGCGGATAAGTTTCGTCGGGGTCGAACCTATAAAGCCATCGTCCATATCGGCATTGGCGGATCGGATCTGGGGCCACGTCTTGTGGCTGACGCGATGGCCGCCTCGCAAAAATCAAAATTTGATCTGCGATTTGCGGAAAATGTCGACGGGGCGTCGATCAATGATGCGCTTGAGGGGTTAGAGCCGAAATCTACCCTGGTTATTGTGGTCTCAAAATCCTTCACGACGCAGGAAACCCGGATGAACGCCGAAACGGCGCGAGCCTGGCTGGCCAAAGACCTGGGCGACAAAGCCGGTAAAAATTTCATCGCGGTGACTGCTAATCGCGACGGCGCCGAGGAATTTGGAATCAAATCCGATCAGATATTTGATTTCTGGGACTGGGTCGGCGGCCGTTATTCGGTCTGGTCGGCTGTGGGTCTGTCATTGCAACTCGCCTTTGGCCCGGACGCTTTTGATGAATTTCTCGACGGTGCAGCCGCTATGGATAAGCACTTTAAAACGCAACCCTTTGAAACCAATCTGCCGGTCCTGATGGCGTTGACCGGTGTATGGAACCGCAATGTGCTGGGCTATACCAGTCTGGCGGTGATTCCCTATTCCCGGCGCCTGCGTAAGCTATCGGCATTTTTGCAGCAGCTCGAAATGGAAAGCAATGGCAAGTCCGCGGGCCGCGACGGCAAGATGACCGATCTGACCTGTCCTGTCATTTGGGGCGATGAGGGGACGAATGGTCAGCACGCCTTTTTCCAATGGCTGCATCAGGGCACACCGGGCGCACCTGTGGATTTTGTGGCTGTGCTTAAGGATCATGAAAAACAGCCGGATCATCACGCGGCGCTTTTGGCCAATTGTTTTGCTCAATCCGAAGCCCTGATGATCGGTAAGCCGGAATATAAAGTTCGCGAAGAGCTGACGGCTGCCGGCATGCCGGAGCGCCAGATCGATGAAATCGCGCCGCAAAAAACCTTCCCCGGTAATCGCCCCTCAACGACGATCACATTGGATGAGTTATCGCCCTCGGCTTTGGGTCATTTGATCGCCGTTTATGAACACAAAGTCTTTGTTCAAGGCGTAATCTGGGGCGTGAATAGTTTTGATCAATGGGGGGTCGAGCTCGGCAAGGTTCTGGCCAAGTCAATCCTTGCGGAATTTGACGGGGCAGAAGGCAGCCATGACCCGTCGACCGAGGCTTTGATCGGAATGGTGAAATAGCTGAAAACCAATTTGTTTTAGCCAGACTTCGACAGAACTTTCTGGATTTTATCCTGAATAAGCGGATTTTTATAAAGCGCGATTGTTTGCAGTCGTTCTGGACAGTTTAATCGACATTGCGGATTGAAGAGCAGGTAATCAAGCGCGTAATTATTTAACTCGATAATTTCAGATTCTAAATAGGCTTCCATGATGGCTTCGTGTCGCGGTGTATTGGAAATTTGCAGGCCGGCTGAAATAGTTTCACCAATGATCTCGGCGGCCAATAGTCGAATTGAAATTGAAGAGGCTTCTAAGGCGATTTCGTCCAGCATCTTATCGAAATAATCGGCCCGTAAAACCTTTTGTGCGAAATCTTCCGCCCGCGAGGTCGTTTCGTTGAAAACAAAGTTTTCCATTTTGGATTTGATGTATTGATGGCCTAGAAAATGCCCATCGAAATCGATGGCAATATCGTCGGCTAAGACCGGTTCGATCAACCTCAGAATAAAGTTTATCTCAAAACCGCCCGGGTTTTCTTTTTGGGGACAAAGCCGGATCATTGCTTGCTTGGCGGCGATCCTCACCTGTTCACTATCATCACCAGATAGGAGAACCAAAAGCGCGATATGAAAGTCCGATGGGATGGAAGAATACTGTACCGCTTTTGCCCGAACGGTTGATTTTCGGTGGACTGCGAAAAATGGCCATAAGTCTGGTGTGCCGGCTAATATATCTTCCAGGGTCATTTCGACCGGGCGAAAGATATCGGATATTCCAAAATTCACCCAAATATCAGATCGACTTAATCCGTCCCGCAGCTCAGAAAAAATCTTCGGGACATATAAGGGATCAAAGTTCGAAATCTGGGATAAAACGGGTTTAAGGTCATATCCCGTTTGCGTGACGCGCCGGAAAAACGCGCTGGAATTGGCAAAAAATTCTACCGCATCTATGGCCTGGTCCACGAATTGTTCAGAAACTATTGGTGCGCTTTCCATAGTATTAATCTGAGTGTTTGAGTAAGCGAAGGCAAGGCCGAAATGCGGGGTGTATTTTCCCTTATTTAAATCTTGCACGCATGGCCATATCCGGCACAAAACACGTCTCATATTTGCCAAATATCCGGTAGCGGTTTTTGGCTATGCGGCGATAAAGAAAATCTCGTATCGGGCGCGGAAACAAACGCAATATTAAAAGCCACCTTGCGGGTCCGCCGGCATATCGGATCAAGGCGATCAGGGCGTCTGATGATTTTAAAACTTTGTCGCCGATGATCAAAAGAAAGGTGTCAGGATTATCTGGGTCAACGCCATTGTCTTTTGACAGTTCTTTCCCGGTTTCAGATTGAATAGCCACAAATCGCATTTCTGGTCGGTCTTCGTATCGAAGGACATATTGGACCGCGCGTGAACAAAGCACGCATTGCCCATCATAAATGTAAATCGGGGCGTCAGTCATAACGGCCTCGAATTACATCGGGCTGGGCTTATCGTGGAAGATTTTGCGCATTAAGGGCTCAAAGCTTTCAAGGCTGTCGACTTCAAACTCCGGATCAAAGGCGGGCGCGTCCCACTCATCGACCATTTTGACCGCCAATGCATACCAGGGCTCATCAACCCATTGCTTGCGCAGGTCCGTCGGTGCGCCGAGATATTCGTAATAATGTTCACCTTGAAAAGCCTGATGGTTATAAATCACGTGATAGGCATTTTCGGAAATATAAGGCCGCATCATTTCAGCGGCGATCGGGCCGTGATTGGGAATGTTAATAGCTTTGCCAATATCATGGCACAAAGCGATGACGATTTCTTCGTCACTGGCGCCTGAACGGCGGGCAAGGGTTGCCGTCATCAAACAGTGATGGAGTTGGTTGACAGAAAACCCGACTGTGATTTTTTCCAGACTTTTTAAGAGGTCAATAAAACGATCCGCCGTGGATTTGAAATTTTCATAATGTTCCTTGGCGATTACGGCCCAGTCTTCGGCGGTGCCGTCCTGCATACGGGTAAAGGTCGCTTGATGTCCCATATTATTGGTCTCCGGGTTGCGCGGTTCCGATAAGTATAATCGCAAATTGATGAGGTGGCAAATCAGCCGCGCAAGACGCTTAACTGTTAATGATCAGCAAACCTAAAATGATGCAAGTCATGCCAATAGCGTATCGCCAACCTACAGTTTCACCCAGCCAAAAATAAGCCAGAACCGGGACCAAAACATAACTCAATGCCATGAAAGAATAGGCATAAGATAATGGGGCCGTTTTTAACGCATATGCCCACAAAAAGGTTGCCGCGGCATATAAAGTGCACGCCCCTATGAAAATCGGATTGAGGATGATCATGTGAAAGGGCGCGCCCGTTGTCTCAATCTTTGTGCTTGCCATTTTGAATAAAATCTGGCCGCCAGCTATGATACCGGGTGTGAATATCAATAAGCCAATCGTGAGGGGCGACAAACTTGTAAGCATAGCAAAGCTTATCCCTTTTTGGACTTTTGTTTAGAGCTGGCTTGGCGACGTGTCGTTAGAGCATTCGATCCGAAGGATTGAGAATCTGTACGATCAGATGGAATAGAGAGATAAAATATACGTTTTTGCTCAGCTCGTCCGCGCGCAACTGAATCCAAAATAATCCCGGCTGAGAACCCCATCATTGCCGCCAGCAGGAGCGTCATTGATAACATCCATGTCGGAATTCTGCTGACCAGGCCAGTCTGAAAATATTCTACTAAAACCGGGAAAGCCAATATACCGCTCAGGACCATCAAAATTGTTGAAAGAATACCAAAAAATGCGAAGGGTTTGGTTTCCTTCATCAGCGTGGCAATCATTTTTAAGATTTTATAGCCGTCGCCAAAAGTTGATAACTTGCTCTCTGATCCTTCTTCTCTTACGCCGTATTCACATTCAACTTCTGCAACGGGCAGTCTGAGAATAGATGCATGTACCGACATTTCGGTTTCGATTTCAAAACCTGGACTTTCGGCCGGAAAACTCTTTGCAAACCGCCGCGTAAACACGCGGTAGCCTGAGAAAATGTCAGAAAAATCTGTCCCAAATATTGAACGATAAATGACGTTGAAAATCTGATTGCCGAAAGCATGGCCAGCCCGTCCAGCATCTTTAGTAACATCCTTTCGGGTGCCGACGACCATATCAAGTCGTTCATCGATCAGTGTTTTTACAAGCTGAGGGGCCGCACTGGCATCATAAGTGCCGTCACCGTCAGCCATCAAATAAATATCTGCATTTATATCTGAAAACATTTGCCTCACAACGTTGCCCTTGCCTTGTCGGCGACAAGGGATCACCGTGGCACCTGCTTTGGCCGCTTGCCCGGCTGTATCATCGCTAGAGTTATTGTCGTAGACAAAGATTCGGGCGCCAGGCATTGATTTTCTAAAATCCAGAACGACCCGCGCAATCGATGTTTCCTCATTATAACAAGGTAGCAAAATGGCAATATTCAAATCTGTATGCTTCATAGCCCCGCCTTCTTAACCTGTTTGTACATTTTACATATTCTTAATGTGGTTAAAGTTAGGTTTCTTTTTTAATAATTTTTGAGAAGAGCATGCTAGGCCAGACAATTAAAAATCATCGTGTTTTTTGGCTCACTACACTTTTTGTTGCGGGCGTCTTGCTGCTGAAGGCTTTGGTAGACGGTACGTTGGGACAAATAGGGCCCGACAGTGACGATGGAATGCGCCTGGTACAAATAAGGGATTTGCTGGGCGGGCAAAACTGGTTTGATCTCACCCAATACCGGCTCGGACCACAGGGCGGCGTTGAAATGCACTGGTCGCGATTGGTGGATCTGCCAATATTGCTTTTGATCAAACTGTTTGATCTTTTCATGCCCGCCCAGCAAGCCGAAGCTCTGGCGATCATTATTTGGCCAATAGTTTGTGCTATTATGGTGATTTACGGTGTTTTTGTTGGCGCTAGAAATCTGGGAGCCTCGTTAACCCAGCCGATTACGGCCTTATTGCTTTTCATCGCCTTAATTGGCTATTTTCGATTTATTCCAGGGGCGATCGACCATCACAATTTTCAATTGGGTCTGATTGCTATCTCAATAGGATATGCACTTGATCCTGACCGACGGGCAAAATCCTATGCCATAACGGCTGTGGGTATGGCTTTGTCGCTTGCTATCGGATCGGAAGTCTATCCCTTCATCGCGGTCTTGTGCGGATTTTTTGCGCTCCAATGGTTGTTTGACCCGGTTCCGTCACGAAAGGGTACGGTTGCCATGGGGCTGGGATTCTCCATAGCACTTTTGCTGATTTTCATTGGAACAATCGCGCCTGAAAATTATACTCAAATTCATTGTGATAGTTATTCCATAATTACCTTTTTAGCCTGTTCGATCGGCGGAATTGGACTCGCTGTGTCAGCGAGGTATTTTTCAAATAGATCGTTCAAATTTAGACTGGGGTCTTTGATTTTACTAGCGATAGCCTGTGGTTTAGTCTTGATATTGCAAGGCCCACAATGTTTGTCCAACCCTTTGGACGCCTTGCCAGAGGATGTAAAATCGCAATGGCTGGATAATATTTCCGAAGCACAGCCCGTCTATGCAGATAAAAAGAACATCTGGTCTCGTGCCCCTTATTATCTGGGAACTGCGTTTTTGGCCCTTTGGATATCAATTGTCCAAATTCGAAGAAAGGATCGAGTTTTTGTTTATGGCCTGACCGGCTCCCTGTTAGCCATGGGCATTTTATTGGTGTTTTACCAGGTTAGATTTTACGTGTTTGGGCATATTGTTTCGCTTTTTGTCCTCGCCGCCTGGGTTGGCCAGATCTATTTAAATGGAAAGCAAAAAGACGGCCCAAATATAAAATATACAGGCGCTTTGGCAGCCTCAATTCCACTGTTTTGGGGACTGCCCGGATTGATGTTTACGCCAATTGATCAATCTATCGAAGATGTTAAGGACAATAAGAAAATTTGTTACTCCGAAGCTGTCATGGGTGAAATTGCGGCGCTGGACCCGGGAATGTTTATCTCAATTTCTAATGATGCTCCCAAACTATTATTGAATACGCCCCATCATGTTTTGAGCGGGAATTACCACCGAAATGTGGTCGGAATTTCTGATGGGATGAAAATAATGAAATCTACGCCGGAAGAAGCCTTACCGATTTTACAAAAACACAAGGTAAAATATTTTTACCTATGTCGACAATTATCTCATTTTAACGAATACAAAACACATTTGCCCGACAGCCTCACCGCGCAACTTCTGGAGCAAAATATGCCAGATTATTTTGAAAAGGCCTTCCCAGACCTTGAAGAGGGTCAGGTCAGCGTTTACCGATTTAAGGGGTAGTATTTGAAACAGCGTCTTCGATTTGCTCTTCGCAGATATCGGTTACCTGTTCACCTTCCTTGTTCACATAGATAACTTCCGCCTCTTTGATGACGCGTGTCATTTCCTGTCGACGGGTAATCGGTTCATAAGGCGGGTTTTCAATTTCAGTGATCGCATAATAGGTTTGAGTTTCAGCCGGAATTACAACTTTTTCCAACTTTGAAACAGGTGTGCAGGTTTGTACGGGCACGGGTGGAATGACAATTGATTCGACTTCGGGCTCGGGAGACGTCGCGCAGGCGCCAAAGGCTAAAGCCCCCAATAATCCAACGATAACAGTATGATTTTTCATTATTTTCTCCATTTGAACCCGAAATGACGGCAAATTACGTCAAGACTGGGGCAAAACTGCAATTTGCAGATTGCAGTGCAGTTTGGCCCAGATTAACTCTATGGTTAAGACTTTATTGCACAAAAACTATCTTACGGTCTGTTAATTAGCGTTAATGCCCTTAAAATGACACAAACCTCCCGCAGCGAAAATGCCGCGACAACCAAATGGATTGACCCATATGACGCCTCTATTGATTGATCTCATTCTCCAGACCCCGCTTGAGGGGGGACATATCGGAGAGTTTTCATTTTATTCCCTGTTTTTAGAGGCCGGGTGGGTCGTCAAGGCTGTTATGGTGATCCTGGTCATCGCGTCCTTGTGGTCCTGGGCTGTGGCGGTTGACAAATTTATCACGTTCCGATTGCTCAAGCAGCGGGCCGAACGGTTTGAAGATACGTTCTGGTCCGGTCGTACCCTTGAAGACCTGGCAGATGGGCTTGGGAATGACATTCGTGATCCGATGGCGCGTGTCTTTGCCGCCGCGATGCGCGAATGGGAAGAAAGTAAAAACGCAGGGCCACTTGGCGATAAAGATGTGCGGACGGCCGAACGTATTGACCGGGTTATGACCCTTGTCGTGAACAGAGAACTTGCCAAGGCGGAACGTGGCTTGAATGTGCTGGCTACAGTTGGGTCGGCTTCGGTGTTTATCGGATTGTTCGGAACTGTCTGGGGGATTATGAATTCCTTTCGTGCGATCGCAGTATCGCAAAACACTAATCTGGCTGTTGTCGCCCCGGGTATTGCTGAAGCCTTATTCGCGACGGCGCTCGGCCTGATTGCGGCTATTCCAGCGGTAATTTTTTATAACAAGTTCTCTCACGACCTGGACCGCTATGCCGGACGTCTTGAAGGTTACGCTGATGAGCTTTCGGCTATTCTTTCCCGAAAAATAAGTAAGGGCAGCTAGCATGGGAATGAGCACGACCAGATCCTCACGCGGCCGGCGCGGACGTCGATTTCGTCGTCACGGGTTAAATGCCGAAATCAATGTCACGCCTTTGGTTGACGTTATGCTAGTGCTTTTAATTGTGTTTATGATCGCTGCGCCATTGCTGTCAGTCGGCGTGCCGGTCGAACTTCCAAAAACAGATGCGAAATCGCTCCCGTCTCAACAAGAACCGATTACTATAACGGTGGATGAGGAAGGCGGCGTATTTTTGCAAGATACCGAAGTCACTTTGGATTTATTGGTTGAGCGCCTCGTTGCGATTTCTGGTAATGGGTATGAAGAACGAATTTATCTGCGCGCCGATGAAGACAGTGATTACGGCGCTGTGATGAAAGTTATGGCGCGCGTTAATGCCGCCGGATTTTCAAATCTGGGTCTGGTCACGGATCCGATATCGAAATAAGGGCGTATGAAATTCGGTTGGCCGATATCACTCTTTGGACATTTGGCGCTGGCTTTTGGCGGTCTTTTGATCTTGTCCAACCCACTGGATAGCGAGCCCCAAAAATTGATTGTCCCGGTTGATCTTTTGACGGTTGACGAACTGACGAATATTAAAGCGGCTATTAAGGCAGAAACACCGACAGATACGCCGCCCATGACTTTAGAAACGCCGATGGAAAATGCGCCGGAAGAGGGCGAAACAAGCGACGCGGTACGAGAGACTGAAACGCTCACTACGGAAATTGAACTTGTTCCGGACGAGACGGCGGAAACGATCAATGTTCCAGACGAAACGGAAACTGATAAACCGGCCTTTAATCTTGATCAAATGTCGGCTTTGATCAACCGCACCCGGGATGCACAGCCCGAAAAAAATCAGCAGCGGAGTTTGCAGTCAGAGCAAAATGTCTATGCTTTCGCCGAGCTGGCCCGCGCCCAATCGGGTGAGGGGACGGCGATGACAATAAGTGAATTAGAGGCTTTGCAGTCAGCTATGTATAAATGCTGGCGGATTCCTTTGGACGCTAAAAATCCCGAAGAATTAGGCGTTCGTGTCAAAGTGAAGCTTAGACGCAATGGTGACGTGCAAATGGTTGAATTGCTGGACAAGCCCCGCATCAATACCAGTTCCAACCCCTATTTAAAGATAGCAGCACAGCGGGCGGTCAGCGCCGTATCAAAATGTGCACCTTATGATTTTCTTCCACTGGAAAAATATAGTATGTGGCAGGAAATGACCCTGAATTTTGTTCCCGAGGTATAGCTGATGAGCGCTATTCGACTTATTTTGATCTCTTTGATTGCAGCGGTTTTCATGGTTTCGCCATTGAATGCGGCAGCGCAAATCGAAATTGATATCACGAAAGGAAATCTAGAGCCGGTTCCGATTGCGGTCCCGAATTTCATCTCAAGTGATGTGCGGGCTCAGGAGATTGGAAAGAATATTGCGGAGGTAGTTCGCAATGATTTGGAACGTTCAGGCTTGTTTGATGCGCTTGATCCTGCGTCATTTATTGAAACTCAAACTAATATTGATTATGAACCCACTTTCGCGGACTGGCGGGTGATCAAGGCCGATGCTTTGGTGTCGGGGCGTATCGTAATGGAAAGTTCAAATCGGATCAGAGTTGAATACCGTTTATGGGATATTTTCCGCGGCGAACAATTATCCGGGCTTCGCTTTGCAACAACCACCGATAATTGGCGTCGTATCGCCCATAAAGTCGCGGATTCGATTTATGAAAAACTGACCGGTGAAACCGGCTATTTTGATAGCCGCATTGTTTTTGTCGACGAAACTGGTCCAAAGACCAATCGTCGCAAACGCCTGGCAATTATGGATCAGGATGGGGCCAACCCGCAATATCTCCTGACCGGATCAGATATTGTCGTCACACCGCGTTATTCCCCGGATACTCAAAAAATTACGTATATGTCCTATGAGTCGGTTATTCCGCAGATTTATCTTTTGGATATAGAAACCGGACGCCGTGAGCTATTGGGGAATTTTCCGGGTATGACATTTGCGCCGCGGTTCTCGCCGGATGGCCGCAATATGGTGCTTAGCCTAGTGAAAAAGGGCAATAGCGATATCTATTCCATGGATATGGTGTCACGCTCAACAACGCGCCTGACCAGTTCACCCGCCATTGATGTGTCTGCCAGCTATTCTCCTAATGGACGTCAGATTGTTTTTAATTCTGATCGCGGTGGCTCTCCCCAGCTCTACGTTATGAACGCTAATGGATCGAATTCAAAAAGGATTAGTTTCGGTGATGGACGCTATACGGCGCCTGTCTGGTCCCCACGGGGTGACAAAATCGCCTTTGTGAAAAGTCAAAAGGGCCGATACTCAATCGGCGTGATGAACCCCGACGGGTCGGGCGAACGTTTGCTGACTGAAAGTTATTTGGACGAAAGCCCAACCTGGTCTCCGAATGGTCGGGTCATCATGTTTAACCGCGAAACTCGCGGGGCCCGTGGAACCAGCGAGGTCTGGTCCGTGGATTTAACGGGTCAAAATTTGCGTAAAGTGCCGACGCCAGGCAAGGCCTCTGACCCGGCCTGGTCTCCAATTTTGCCTTAATTTTGGCTTAATTAATTCCTAAATGCGAAACCATTGACGCGAGAAGGTGAAGAAAAAATAAGGAATAAATATCCGAGTTTAGCTTGATCAAACCGACGAGGTTTGTCTTTAATGAACGCAACCAAGAAAAAGGGTGAGACGATATGAATATTAAAACCACAATTACGGCCGGGTTAGCAGCCGTATTATTGGCGGCCTGTGCGACAACGCCGGAACCCGAGCCGGTCAAAGAAGAACCGGTTGAAGTTGTAGAAGCGCCGGTCGAAGTTGTGCCGCCTTCCGAACCGGAAGCTCTGCCTCCGACGATTCCGACCCAGCCTTATACAGGACCTGTACCGGGCTCGGCGGAAGATTTTGCCTATCAGGCGGGGGGAGATTCTCGGGTTTATTTTGGCTATGACCGATATGAACTTAGTGCGGAAGCTCGCGATGCTTTGCGTAAACAGGCAGAATGGCTGAAACTATACGCTGAGGTGACGGCGGTCATTGAAGGGAATGCGGATGAACGCGGAACCCGCGAATATAACCTGGCTCTTGGAGCCCGGCGCGCTGAAAGTGTTAAGGATTTTCTAGTCAGCCAAGGTGTCGCGTCTAGCCGGTTGACCACGGTGTCTTACGGAAAAGAACGTCCAATTGATGGCCGCTCGAATGAAGAAGGCTGGTCCAGAAACCGGAACGGTCACACTAATTTAATTTCGGGGACCATCGGCTAATCAACCCGTGTGAAACTTTACTGCCTTTTAAGGCTTGTCTAACGCGCCTTTGTGTTACATTGGCGCGTTAATTGATTTTGGATCTAATATGCGCGCTATTTTTATCATCACCATGACAATTGTTTTGACTTGGCCGACTATGGCGCAAGCGCAAAGTAAAAAAGAATTGGCCGCCCAAAATCAGGCGCTCGCCGCGCGGATCACGGTTTTGGAATCGCGCATGCTAACCGGTGACCCAGCCGCGGAACGACTAATGCAGCGTATGGACGCGCTGGAAAGTTCCCTGCGGACTGCCACCGGTGAAGTTGAGCGCTTGCGCTTTGAACGCGATACGCTTCGGGCCGAAGTGCAAGCCTTGTCCGAGGATATCCGTTTGCTGGAAGAATTGGCCACACGTACTAAAATTCATTTGGATGCCGTCGACATCGTGGCCGCCGAACGCGGTCAGACATCTCAGTTCACGGTTCCACCCGTTAATATTTCTGATGGATCACAATTGGCAGGTGATACATCTCAGCTTAGCGGCGTGCCGTCTGCACCCGTTTTAAAAGACGTCACTATTCCGGTCCAAGAACAATATGCCTCGCTGACAGAACTTCCTGCGACGGGAAAACGTAAACTGGCCGAAGGTGATTTCGCCGGGGCTCAATCTGATTTCCGAACCTATCTGGCGGCCTTACCGGATGCACCGGATGCGGGTGAGATTAATTATTGGCTTGGTGAAACATTTTATGTGCGAGGTGGTTATGCAGATGCCGCCGACGCTTATATTTCGTCCATGCGAATTGATGCCAATGGGTCAAAGGCGCCGGATGCGATGGTTCGATTGGCAGGCGCCCTGCGTGAGCTTGGCAAAAAGGCTGAGGCCTGCCAAACCCTGGATAGCTTTCCGGTGCAATATCCAAATGCGTCAGGGACTGTACGGGCCAAAGTTCAAACGGAGTTGGCGCGAACCGGTTGCTGATCCGGATAGGACTGGTCCTGCAAGTCTAATCCCGTTAGATCAGATCCGTGTTGAACTCTGATCAAATCCCAAAGCAAAGATTTGCCATCGCTTTTTCTGGCGGCGGTGACAGTGCGGCGCTTGTACATTTGCTACGAGAACATAATCCCCTGATCCTGATTGTGGATCATGGGTTAAGGCCGGGATCCGCCATGGAGGCCCGACAAGCGGCCAGTTTTGCTAAAGACCTCGGACTAGACACTGAAATATTGACCTGGCGTCCAGGAGACATTCAGTCGAGCCTGCAGGAAAGGGCTCGGAGAGCCCGTTATGCCTTACTCGGCGATGCTTGCAGGTTGCGGGGTATGGAACACCTGATGACGGCTCATACGCGGGATGATCAAGCTGAAACCCTGTTAATGCGTTATGATCGAGAAACCAATTGGCGCGGGGCAGGGGGCATGCGGGTAAAAGCCTATGCACCACTATGGCCGGAACTGGCAAAATTAATCTTATATAGACCTTTGCTTAAATCTACCCGAGCAGATTTGCGCAACTATAACCGTAAACACAATATCCGGTGGATCGAAGACCCGAGCAATCAGGATCTCAAATTTTCCCGAATTCAAGCTCGCCAAAAATTATCAAAGCAGCCTGAATTAGCCAGTTTACTATTAGAGGCGGCGGATGACCTTCAATTTGGGTTAACCCAAGAGCGCGCTTATTTCAACGATATGATTAATCGCAACGTCCAGATTGACGAATTTGGATTGATCCGGGTTTATGGAAGTTTACCCTCACCTTTGTGGAGTAAAATTTTACGAATTGCCTCTGGTACGGGTGGGCCGATTGAACCATCAAAGATCAAAGACCTCATCCAATCCCTGCATCTGGATAATTTCAAAGGTCAAACATTGGCTGATGCCTATGTCACTCGGGACCTATGGCGGTTATGCGTTGGCCGAGATCCGTCCTTTTATAAAGGCCGTCAAAACAAGCGGGCCAAGTTACCCCTCAAATTGGAAAAAAAACAGGCAATCATTTGGGATGGACGATTTGAGATTACCGCCCTTCAATCGGGGCTTAAGGTCATGACGGCCCACGACGCCTTTAAATTTATATCAGAGGATGAGCGATTGGCGATAAATCCCTATCTGCCGTCAGGCATGTTTCGCGGCGCCCATCCCGTCGTCTTGAGCGACAAAAATCACGTCATGAACCGAACAGACAAAGTTGACATGAAATGTCTTGGACAAGCCAGATTACAACGGCTTTAAGCCGCTTTATCAAAATACTAGGAATTATGTGATAAATTAACTGTGACAAGACTTAACTTTGAAGTCAGCTTACCTATATGATACAGGGTAAATTCAATCGCAAAGCGGTATTGACAAGAACAGAAGTACGACCATGAATTCAAATATGCGCAATCTGGCCATGTGGGCCCTCGTGATCATGATGTTTATGGTCATGATTTCCGTTTCTCAAAATTCTTTTCAGTCTCAACCTGAAAACAAATATACGTTTTCAGAACTTGAAGAAAAAGTTGAAGCCGGTGAAATTAAGTCAGCAACTATTGATGAGGCTGGTGGTTTAATCACCGGGACTTTGTCGAATGACGAACCGTTTAAAGCCAATACCAGCCGTATTGATGACCGCGCCGGTGAGCTGTTTCAAGAATATGACGTGCCATTTCAATATGATGACGTGAAAAAGACCAGCACCCTGGTTACCATTTTGATCAATGTTCTGCCCTTTATCCTGATTATCGGTCTGGCCCTGATGTTTATGCGCTCTATGCAGGGCGGAGGTCGTGGCGGCGCCATGAGCTTTGGTAAATCCCGCGCGAAACTATTAAACGAGCCATCTGGGCGCGTCACTTTTGACGACGTTGCGGGCGTGGAAAGCGCGAAAGAAGACCTCAAAGAGGTCGTTGAGTTCTTGCAAGACCCCACCAAATTTACCCGCCTCGGCGCAAAAATCCCAACTGGCGCTTTGCTGGTGGGACCTCCAGGTACGGGTAAAACACTGTTAGCCCGGGCTGTGGCCGGCGAAGCCGGTGTGCCGTTTTTTACGATATCCGGTTCTGATTTTGTCGAAATGTTTGTGGGTGTGGGCGCGTCCCGGGTCCGGGATATGTTTGCAGATGCCCGGAAAAATGCCCCCTGTATTATCTTTATTGACGAGATTGACGCCGTGGGTCGTCATCGGGGCGTCGGCACATCCGGGGGTCACGAGGAACGCGAACAGACATTGAACCAGCTGCTGGTCGAAATGGACGGCTTTGACGGTAAGGAAGGCATTATCATAATTGCGGCCACCAACCGTCCTGATGTTCTGGATAAGGCGCTTTTGCGTCCGGGTCGTTTTGACCGTCAAATCGAAGTCCCTTACCCGGATATTCAGGGCCGCGAAAAAATCCTGCAAGTGCATATGCGGGGCAAGCCGATCGCTGCTGATGTGGATGTTAAATATATCGCCCGCGGTACGCCTGGTTTTTCAGGTGCGGATCTGGCCAATCTGGTCAATGAAGCGGCCCTTTTGTCCGCCCGCCGAAATAAACGTAAAATTACACTGCGCGAATTTGAAGATGCCCGTGATAAAGTCATGATGGGTGCCGAACGTCGGACTCTGGCCATGACCGATGAGGAAAAGGCCATGACCGCTTATCACGAGGCCGGTCACGCAATTGTGGGTCTGAATATGCCGGGATCATTGCCCATTCATAAGGCGACGATTATTCCGCGAGGCCGCGCGCTCGGCATGGTGCAATATCTGCCTGAGCGGGATCAAATTTCTCAAAGCCGCGAGGAAATGATTGCGCGCATGGCTATGGCCATGGGCGGTCGAGCGGCTGAAGAAATCAAGTTTGGTTATGATAAGGTCACGTCTGGCGCATCCAGCGATATCGAACAAGTCACACAGATTGCACGCGCTATGGTCACGGAATGGGGTCTGTCAGATGCTGTTGGGCCGATTGCGTATAAAAACACGGATCACAATAGTTTCCATCCGGGTATCGGACGCGGTTCATCCATTTCTCCGGAAACGGCTCGGCTGATCGAAGACGAGATCAAGCGCTTCGTCACCGAAGCCCACGACACTGCCACGAAAATCCTGAAGAAAAAGAAAAAAGATTGGACGGCTCTGGCAGAAGCTTTGCTGGAGTATGAGACTTTGTCCGGAGAAGAAATTACACTTCTGCTCGAAGACGGTATCAAGCCAAAACGGCCTGATAGCGGTGCCAAGCCAGCTGTTTCTGCTGTACCGACCACGCGTAAACCGAAACCTTTAGGTGACGCCCAACCCGAAGCCTGATTTTCCCCTTATTTTTTGCTTGTCAGGCCGGGGTATTTTCCGGCATGACGTCGCCATGAAATGTGGGGCGCGAGTGCGATGGTGGTTATGCCCAAGGTTATGGGAATCCTTAACGTCACACCGGATAGTTTTTCCGATGGCGGCGAATTCAAAACACAAAAGGCAGCGTTGGCGCATGCCGGACTTATGCTTGCGGCGGGTGTTGACATAATTGATGTGGGTGGCGAGTCGACTCGTCCCGGTGCTGAAGACGTGCCTGAGGATGAAGAGCTGAAACGGGTTATCCCGGTAATCAATAAACTTGCGGGTTTGATTAAGAGGAAAAAATCCAAAGCCAAAATTTCAATTGATACCCGTAAACCCAATGTCGCGCGCGAAGCCGTTAAGGCGGGGGCCCATATCTGGAATGATGTGTCCGCATTGACCCACGACCCGGAGTCAGTAGACGTGGCGGCGGAACTGGGCTGCGAGGTCGTTTTAATGCACGCATTGGGGTCCCCCAAAACCATGCAGGATAATCCCAGTTATGAAGACGTAATTGGCGAGATCAAGCTCTGGCTTGCCACACGTATTGCAGTGGCCATGGCGGCCGGGGTTAAATCAGATAAAATTTCTATCGATCCCGGGATTGGTTTTGGCAAACGCCTTGAGGATAATCTAACGATCTTTCGTCACCTGTCCGAGTTTAAAGATCTTGGATATCCGATATTGCTCGGCGCGTCGCGCAAAAGCTTCATCGGAAAAATGGATGGTTCAGAGGCCGATAATCGTTTGGGGGGGTCGTTAGCGTCGGCGATTTGGGGCGCGGATCAAGGGGCGGATATATTACGGGTGCATGACGTACCAGAAACTATACAGGCGCTCAAAATTTGGGATACGATAAGGCATGTCGACTGAATACAGCCCCGAAGACCAAAAGCGCCTTCAACGCGCCGCCCTGCTGGAAAAATTTGAAACGATCAAAAAGATAAATCTAAAGGCTGCCTTGTTATGTGTTGCGCTCGGCTATGTGGGTGCACACCGTTTTTATCTCGGGCAGCGCAATTTTGGCGCGGCGATATTGATCGCATTCCTGAGCGTGGTCGCGTTGGTGGTTCTTTACAATGTTTCAATGGTTCGTGAGAATGTTGCCATTATTGGCGGGGGCGCCTTGATGCTGTTTTGGATTATTGAAATTTTGCGGGTTTCCAAAGAAACCGACAAGGTCAACGACACGATCCGAAAATCCCTCGAAGATGAGTTTTATGTATGAGCGATACAGCAAAAATCGGCCGGGTGCTGACTATTGCCGGATCTGATTCCGGCGGCGGCGCAGGCATACAAGCGGATATTAAAGCCTGCGCGGCCTTTGGCGCCTATTCTGCCACGGCGATCACGGCCATAACAGCCCAGAACACAACCGGTGTGCAAGAGGTGGAAATCCTCTCGCCGGACCTGGTCAGGGCCCAGATCCAAAGCGTAATGAGCGATATCGGCGCGGATGTGATCAAGATCGGCATGCTGGGCAATAAAGAAACTATCGAAACCGTGGCCGAAGAGATCAAAGATACGGACGCGCTTGTGGTGCTGGACCCGGTCATGGTCGCCACCAGTGGTGATAAGCTGTTAAGCGATGATGCCATTGAGACCCTGAAAACCGGGCTCATTCCACTATGTGACGTCATTACGCCCAATGTACCCGAAGCCGAAATCCTGACGGGGATTAAAATCGACGACGTTGATGATCTTGGTAAGGCGGGACAAAAACTGATCGATATGGGCGCCTATGCCGCTTTGATGAAAGGTGGCCATCTTAAAGGCAATATGGTCGTTGATGTTCTGATCAGTGAAGATGAAAACTCGGTCATGACGTCGCCGCGTATCCGCTCCCGTCACACCCACGGGACGGGCTGCACGCTAGCGAGTGCGGTCGCGGCCTGTATGGCGCTCGGTGCACCGCTGGAAGAAGCTGTCAATGCGGCGCGGGAATATGTCTTTGAAGGCATTCGGACAGCGCCGGGGCTAGGGTCAGGCAATGGGCCGCTTAATCACGGTCTGGCGATCGAGGATAAAGAGGGTGACGCACCCAATCCGGACAATCCCTTTGCCGCGCTTAAAGGGCTGACGTCTTAGGTCAATACCCACCCGGGCGGCGTTGGCTTTGCTAATGCGGGATAAAAGGTTTCTTTTCCCGCGCGATCCAGACACCCAGCATAATCGTCGTAAAAGCTATACCGATCTTTAGGGTAAACGGCTCCCCTAACAGCCAGACCCCGGCAATGACTGAGGCGAAAGGCGGGAAGTAATTAATTTTGGCCAGAGTAGTTGGTCCATTTCGATTAATCACTAATAGGTAAACAATGGTGGCCAGGCCGGTCGATCCAATTGCCAGGCCGGCAATCATCACCCAGGCAATGGGGGGTACGTTGAATGATGGTACGCCCGTAAAACAAGCCCAAGCCATGCCGAAGACAGCCGCACTACCGACCATCATGGCGGCGGCCACTGATGGCGGTGTTTCCGGCGCCCGTTTGGCCGCAACCGTAGTTACCGCATAGCAAATGGCTCCGCCGACACATAATAGCTGCGCCCGCCAATCGCTGATCAGGCCCAATGAAAAATTATCAGGCAAGAATAAGATAATTGTCCCGATAAACCCGATAACAAAGCCGATGACTTTTCGCCGGTTCATTTTTTCCGTCGTGAATATATGCGCTAGCCCTAAGGTCGCTAAAGGCATAATCCCGACCAAAATAGCGGATATACCGCTATCAATGCTTTCTTGAGCTGTCGCGACCAGGAAAAACGGCAATACCATGCCGATAAAACCGAGGAAGCCAAACCACAGCCAGCGGCTGTCCGTTAGCTTGGGAAAACGCCGTCCACGATACAACGCATACGCAATCACCACTAAGGCGCCAAATAATGTCCGCAGCGCCACGACCCAGATAGGCGGCAAATATAAAATCGCTACCTCGATCATCGTAAAAGCGGTGCCCCAGACAATGATCAGAAATAACGCCGCCGCGATAAAACGCAGGCCCGTTAATGGCGGCGGACCGGAGGGTATAAGGGCCTTGCTCATATTGGCCCTTTCGCACCGGAACCTATACGGGTCAATCAAAAGTTTGAATTCCGTCAAAATTGACTTTTTGACGTCGGGATATTAGGGTTAATCCGTTGAATGATCGCAAAAGGCGATCAAAAATAACGGGCGCATATTATGAATACTTTTATAAAAATGACGGCTTCTGCTGTCGCTATCTCCACGACATTATTGTTTGTTGCCAGATCAGGTGATGTGACGCCTGAAGCACCGCCAATGTTGCAACCGGATATACTCCTCAGCCAACGCTGTTCAGATCCCAATAGCTGGAAGGCACGGATCAAAGTGTTTCGCGATTTCGGTAATGCTTATGCTGACATTGTCCCGGACCGCGAAACCGCATTGCGTTTATCGCCAAAAACAGTTGCGACCTTCGCCTATGACATTTCGACAGAAAACGCAGACGCTCAAAACTGGTTTGATACTGGCATGTCCCATATGGCGAATTTCAATCACGGCGAGGCCGTTGAGGCTTTCCGTGAAGGCCAAAAATCTGATCCAAATTGTGCCATGTGTTTCTGGGGTGAGGGGTTTGCGCTGGGCAGTAATATCAATATTCCGTTTAATCCGGAAATAGGTCAGACGGCACTAACTGCGGCGAAAAAAGCGCAATCACTTTTGGCCGGTGCCTCCGGTCATGAGAAGGCTTTGGCCGATGCGCTTGTGACCCGATACGCCATGGGCGAAGAGGCCTTTGAAGAAAAGGCCGATGCCTTCGCAGACGAGATGGACAAAGTCGCGCGCGACTATCCTGAGGATGATTATATTCAGATCTTAGCGGCCGAGGCGAATATGGATACACAGCCCTGGGATTATTGGGTCCTGGGAACAAATGATCCCAAAGGCCGGACGGCCCGGACTGTTGAACTTCTGGAAAAAGTTATTGATCGCAGCCCAGATTTTCCGCCGGCCATTCATCTTTATATCCATATCACCGAGGCCTCGACCGATCCGTTCAGGGCTGAGACACATGCAGACCGTCTGGGCGAAATGGATTTGGGTCTTGGGCATTTGGCGCATATGCCGTCGCATACCTATTACCGATTGGGACGCTGGCATAAATCTCTCGCCAGCAATATCAAAGCGGTCGAGACCGATGCGGCCTATGTTGTTCACAGCGACCCGACCAATCTCTATCAATATATTTATTATCCCCACAATGTGCATTTTGCGATGACGACTGCGCAAATGGGGGGGCAGGCCGAGGTGGCCAAAGACATGTCGGGACGACTGGGAGATTTATTCCCCCATGGCAGTGAACGTTCGCCAGCCATTGTTGAGATGATAAAAGTCGCGCCCTATTTTCAAGCGGTTCAATTTGATGATCCATCTTCAATCTTAGAGTTAGCATCGCCGAGTGATGCGGAACCTTTGCGTAAAGCAATGTGGCATTATGCAAGGGGCGAGGCCTTTGCGCGTATGGAGGATTTTGACAAAGCGAGCTCTGAGATGAAGGCGATTTCGGCGCTTACGGATCATGCTGATATTGTGGCGATGTGGGACGCGGAAATGGTACCAGCGCCAGATGTATTACGCATTGCAGCAGGCACCGTTAAAGCCCGCGTGATGGCCGGTAAAGGCGATCTGAGCGGCGCGATTACCCAGATGGAAGACGTGGTCCAGATCCAGGCTTCACTGCCCTATATGGAACCGCCTTATTGGTATTATCCGTCCCGCCAGACATTGGGCGCGCTGCTGTATCGGAACGGGCAATATGACCGAGCCGAATGGGAATTTTATCAGGCTCTGGTCGAAAGCCCTAACAATGCCTGGGTGCTGTATGGTTTGTCTGAAAGCTATAAGGCGAATGGCGATAAACGCGCCGCAAAATATACACGCAGCCTGTTCAAGGACGCCTGGATGGGTGGACGACGGGACACGCCGGATATGAAAAAATTATAACCTAAATCCTGGCTTTTTCCGCGGGTGGGCGGTCGCTGTCGCCACTATTGGGCTCGCCCGTGGGTTCGATCAACAGGACTTTGGCTTCCGTTTCGGCGCGCGGCCGGTGGACAACACCTCTCGGGACAATAACCATTTCTCCGGGACCGAATGTGACGTTGTCGTGGCCCTCATATTCCATGGTCACCTCGCCTTCGAGCACGAGGAAAAAATCATCCGTGTCATCATGTTTATGAAAAGGAAACTCGCCGGCGAACTTCACGACCATGACATCATTATCATTGTAGGTCGCAACGACTTTGGGATCCCAATGAGTGTCAAACAGGGCCAGTTTTTCGGCGAGATTGATTTTTTGCATAGATTTAGGTTTCGCTATTTTGTCGAGACCGATTTTGCAATTTCATCGATTGTTTCCTCGAGTTCGATGATTTTGTTTTCGGCGCCCATTCCAATAAGGCGGATGTAACTTTGAGATGATGTCGGTAAGACGTAGTGATACAATAGCTTGTCGTCTTGTTTGGCGACAGATTTTATTGATTCTTGGCCATCGATAACTAAATTCGAGTGGTTTAATATCTCGGCTTGATGAAAATACGCTGTTTGCCGGATAAGGGTTTCAGACAGACTTCTAAGATTATCCGTACTCATGCTTGCTAGCGACGGAACAACGATAATCTTGGGTTCCAGACCCGTGCGATCTATGCCTTCAAATGGCGTGAGTCCAATGCCTCCACCTAAGGTTCTTTTGTAAATAAATGGAGGGCGAGCGTCCACAGAGAAAGGGATGTTTTTCAGCTGATCGTCAATAGGTGGCTTTGCTAAAATGGATGTTGAATCGATGATGCCATATACGTCTTCACGAGACAAATCGCCAAAAACATTAAACGTAATCATGATTGTTGAGTGATGAGGGGAAACAACGATATATTTGTCAACTTTGTTGCCCGCAACTTTTTGACTGCCAAGTAATAGCGGGCTTGTTTGGCCAGCTAGCTCAATAGTGGTAACATCAGACACTTTAACGCCGCGACTTGCGAATTGTTTTTTTGCCTGTTTCTTATCTTGGAATATGGAGCTAATTTCAGGGTAAGCGTCTTTAGGCATCTCCACGATCATTATGCTGGATGAAGTTTCGAGGTTTTCTAAACCAGAGAAACTCTTTGCCTGAGTGAATCCTTTTGGGGCTTCCAGCATTACGCTCGTTCCCTCGATGCGTTGCGGGGACTGCGCCCAAACTTGGCCGGCTAAACCAACAATGCACAGCGCTAAAAAAATACGAACCCAAAACAACATCTAAATCACCTTGATGTCTTTTTCCTCAAGGTCCGGGTTGAAGTGGCCTTTGACCGGATCAAACTTCACATTGATCATACGCATGACCGCGTCATAGGCGCGCTTACGAACCGTTTCGTCGACCAGGACTTCATTGGTCTCGTCCTTGAGGCACTCATAAATGTTTTCCAATGTGATCCGCTTCATATGCGGACATAGATTACAGGGGCGGACAAAATCCACATCCGGGTTCATGCCCGCCACATTGTCGGACATGGA